>NZ_JAIFJY010000008.1:0-243639 GCF_051835185.1 Klebsiella sp. K5-306 | reverse complement strand
AATGGTGGAAAAAATAGCCTAAATAGGCTAATTCGATGTGTTTGCGGGAAAAAAATCGGCCCAGATCCGCGAAATTTTAATCAGCGAGTCAGCTTGGGAAGAAATGACCTGCTTATTCGCACCTTCCCTAGCAATAAATCTATCCAGCTAAAAAATCCGGACCAGCAACCTTATATTGTTCAGGTTCAGGTCGACGATGGCAGTGAAAAGAAACCAGCTGATGAAGAAGATAGCAACTTCCTGCTGACGCCCAATATATTTCGCATGGAGCCGGGCAGCGCGCAAACGGTTCTTCTAAAGTATATTGGCAATAGTCTACCGCAAAATAAAGAATCAATTTTTTATATGAATTTCACCCAACTTCCGGCGACAAAATCGGAAAAAAGTGGGAGTAATCAGCTCGTTTTAGCCATCACCAATCGGGTTAAAATTTTTTATCGCCCTCAGGGAATAGAAGGAACCCCGGGAGAGACGGCGAAGAAAATGACCTTTTCGCTTAGCGGCAAAAAAATAAAAGTCACTAATTCTGCTGGGTACTTTGCCGTTGTCCGTCGCGCCAGTTTAGTGATTAACGGTCGCGAAATTAAGCTAGCTGATAGGCAAATGGTCGCGCCGCAATCATCCGCAGAGTGGTTACCCTCAGCCCCGGTGTCCGGCCTCAAGGGCGCACGTCTGCGGTTAGTTTTGGTCAATGATTACGGCATAGATGTCATCAACGAGCGCACCTTATAGAACGCAATAATAAAAATGATACCGTACCGATTCGGAGGCGGAGTAGCGTGAAATACACTCTTGTTTTATGTTCTGTAATAGCATCAATCTCCGGATCGTACGCAGCGGATAGCACTCCGGAAAATGCATTGTCCGACTCATCTGCGGCCGATGATTATATTTTCGAGCCTGAATTATTTCGCGGTGGAAGATTCAGCCAGTCGGCTCTCGCACAGCTGGTGAAGAAAAATAGCATCGCTCCGGGGAAATACAGAGTCGATGTCTCTGTAAATAGCCACTTTGTCGATAATATTGAAGTTGAATTCATCAAACTCAATGACGATTCGGTTTCTCCTTGCTTACCTGAGACCTTTTTCAAAAGTGCGGGTATTAAACTTACGCCGCCAACCGCCGCCAATTCATCATCAGCCCCCCGCTGCTATTTTTTAAAGCAGGTAGTAAAAGGCGGTAGCGTGGATATGAACGTTGCGCAGCTACGTCTTAATCTCAGCGTTCCCCAGACAGAAATGGACAGAGCGCCTCGCGGGTACGTTGACCCGGAAGAGCTGGATTCGGGGACTTCAGTCGGTTTCGTAAACTATATCAGCAACTATTATCATGTTTCCTATTCCGGAAAGAATAGCGGCAATCAGGACTCGGCCTGGGCTTCGCTAAGTGGCGGGATCAATCTTGGAAAATGGCAGTATCGGCAGTTATCCAATTTAAACTGGAGCCGCGATGGCGGTAGTACCTGGAAAAATATCCGTAGCTACCTGCAGAGACCTCTACCCGAATATGGCAGCCAACTCACGGCGGGCGAGCTGGTCACGGCAGGTCGTTTCTTTTCCGGCCTGAACTACCGCGGCTTCAGCCTTGCTACGGATGACCGGATGCTGCCTGATTCTCAACGCGGCTACGCTCCTGTTATTCGTGGCGTTGCCGTCACTAACGCCAAAGTATCCGTCCGTCAAAATGGTCAGGAAATCTACCAGACAACGGTCGCTCCGGGAGCGTTTGAAATTACAGACCTCTATCCGACGAGCTATAGCGGCGATCTCGACGTTGAGGTGAGCGAAGCGGACGGATCGGTCAGCCGCTTCAGCGTCCCCTTCTCCGCCGTACCGGAATCGATGAGGGCGGGCATATCCCGCTACAACTTCGAGCTGGGGAAAACCCGCGATACCGGCGAGGAATCGCTATTCGGCGACATAACCTGGCAGCGAGGCCTCAGTAACGCCATCACTATGAACAGCGGTTTGCGCATCGCAGACTCCTACCAGGCAATCATGTTCGGCGGCGTTTACGGTAGCTGGCTGGGGGCCCTGGGCATGGACCTCACCTGGTCGCATGCAAAGGTGCCCGATAGCGGCTATACCGAAGGCTGGATGACGCACCTTTCCTGGAGCAAAACGTTTCAGGAGACGGATACGACGGTCTCCCTTGCCGGATACCGCTATTCGACCAGCGGCTATCGCGACCTTAGCGATGTGCTCAGCCTGCGCGATAGCACACATTATGGCGATAGCTGGCAATCGTCCACCTACAGCCAGCGTTCCCGATTCGATATTTCATTGAGCCAAAGCATTGGCCAGCTTGGCAGCCTGTATTTGTCGGGTTCGACGCAGGATTACCGTGATGGCCGCAATCGAGATACGCAGTTACAGTTTGGCTATAGCAACAGTTTTCACGGCATCAGCACCAACCTGTCCGTCGGCCGTCAGCGTATGGGCAGCTATGGCGATAACGGTAGCATGCAAACCATCACCTCGCTCTCATTCTCAATACCGCTGGGCACCTCCAGCACGCGAGCGCCGACATTAAGCACCTCCTGGACTCATTCGACCGATGGCGGCGATCAGTATCAAAGTTCGCTGAACGGGGTGATTGATGAACAGCAAACGGCCAGCTATGGCCTGAATATCAGTCGCGATCAGCAGTACCGCAACACCGTCTTCAGCGGCAACCTGCAAAAACGGTTCTCGGATACCACCGTTGGTGTGAACGCTTCGAAAGGCGACGGGTACTGGCAGGCATCCGGCAGCGCCCAGGGCGCGCTGGCTATTCACTCCGGCGGCCTCACTTTCGGCCCGTATCTGGGCGACACTTTTGCCCTCGTTGAAGCGAAAGGCGCGGCGGGAGCGAAAGTGCTTAACGCTCAACAAGTGACGATTGATAACCAGGGTTATGCGCTGGTCCCTTCGTTGACGCCATATCGCTACAACCGGGTCACGCTGGATCCGCAAAATATGGACGGTAGCGCCGAGCTGGTGGATAGCGAAAAACGTGTTGCCCCTCTGGCAGGCTCCGTCAGCAAAGTGGTTTTTCGCACCCGTAGCGGTACAGCCTTGTTAATTAAAGCCCGATTAGCCAGCGGCGAATCATTGCCGCCGGGTTCGGATGTCCTGGATGAGGGCGGCAACGTCATCGGTATGGCGGGCCAGGGAGGACAAATATACGTGCGTAGCGAAAAAAGCCAGGGGCACTTTGTCGTCCGTTGGGGAGATAAGTCAGAAGAACGCTGCACGCTGCCTTTTGATATTTCTGGCGCGCAGCCAGAGCTGCCGATGGTCAGATTATCCTCAGTCTGTTCACGTTAATGGAGCCGAAGTAGAAATGAAAAATATCATTAAGCTGGGTATCACTCTGATGCTACTCCTGGCTGCCGCGCCAGGCTGGAGCCGATGCACCAAAACCAGCGCGCCACAAACGGAAGATGGGCGAACGGCAATCATTCCATTTGGAAAAATTAACCTCACTGATGAATATTTTATGCCGGTGGGATCATTACTGGCCAGCATCGTCGTTCCTCCCACTAACTATACCTATGGCGGAGCAACAGCCTCTACGGTGCTCTGGGAGTGTGATGAGGCAGATCTTTCCGGTATTTACTTCCTGGTGGCGACCAACGGTGACGATCGGGTTGGCGGTTACTATGATATTGGCGGTCCCGACGGGCTAAGCGATGTCTATGCGACGTGGTTCGCCTACGTTGGCATCCGTCAGACAATGGGCGGCGTCACCTTAACCCGCTACTGGAAGAAATTACCGCTCTCCAGCTGGAATACCACTTCTAATGGTAAGATCCAAATTCGTCTGCAGGATATACCGCCGCTGCAGGCCGAGTTGTATCGGGTCAGCACGCTGCCGGGCAAATCCGCCAGTTCCGCCTATTGTGGCAACAACAATGATAATGGTAGAGGTATTGCCTTTGGTAAAGCCGTAGGAGCGATTTATACCTGTACGCAGCCGAACAGCTATATTCAGCTTGCTGGCGACGCCTCAGTCTCTTTTTCCTTTAGTCATGACAAAGTAGGTGAGGACAGCGCATCAAAATTTGATTTCTGGGGCGCAGATAATGGATTTGGTTACGGCATGCGTACGGGCAGCGCCATTTACAGCGTTCCCACGTGCGTCGCCCGTAGCGCCACGCCCATCGTGATGCTGCCGACAATTTCGGTCCCGGAACTGGAAGCGGGAATGAAAGCCACCTCCTCCTTTTCAGTACAAGTTGAATGCAGTGATACCGTTCAGTCCGGCATTGGCGACACCCAAACAGCGATGGGTTTCCAGGTTTCTGAAGGTGCATACAGCGCAGCGCAGTCTCTCGGGCTGGTTAACGGCAGCGGCGGCGTCAGCGCGCTGGTATCCGACAACTACTTTTCCGCAGATATGGCTAAGGGCGTAGGCATTACGCTTGCCCATAGCAACAAGCCTGGCGAAGAGCTTATTTTTGTTGGCCAGCCCGGTTTTTCCAGCTTAACGCCGGGAGGCAATAATGCGGGGTGGTACCCGGTCATGCAGGGCGCAACCCAGGCCGGAAGCATTAAAAGCGGTTATACCTATTACACTTACTCACTCATTGCCAGCCTGAAAAAGCTAAACGGGCAAAGCATCACGCCGGGTAAAGTCTACGCTACAGCTTATGTACTGGTGAAAATGCAATGATGAAGAGCGCCCTTATCTGCTTGCTGGGCATGCTTTCTGCCGCGCCGCTTTATGCCGGGATCATGCCTGCCGCCACCAGGATGGTCTATACGGAAGGACAGCGCGAAAAAACGCTGATGCTGGCAAATACCAATGCCTATCCGGTGATTATTCAAAGCTGGATCGACGATGGTGCGGGCCATCCTGATTTTGAACAGGCGCCGTTTGTCATCCTCCCCGCCGTTTTCCGTCTGGAACCCGGAGAGCGGCAGGGGCTGCGCATTATATATAACCAGGATCCCTTGCCGACGGATCGTGAGTCGGTGTTCTGGATTAATCTCTATGAGATCCCTCCGCTGGAGGGAAAAAAGTCGCAGGATGCTCGCCTGACGCTGGCAATGAATACCCAGTTAAAACTCTTCTGGCGGCCGAAGGCCCTTGCAACTTCGCTTGAAGAGTCAATAGCAAAGCTGAACTTTAGGCTGCGGCAGGAAAATGGCGGTTGGGGAATAGAATGTGATAATCCTTCTCCTCTCAACGTTTCATTTACCTCTATTACTCTGTTAAACGGAGGTCAGGAAAAAGGGGTCAAAGCGCAGATGGATATGATGACAAAAGCCTATAGCCGTCGCATCTATCCGTTGGAGGCATTCGCTAACCCACCCACAGGCCAAAAAATCCGCTTTCGTTATTTAAATGATGACGGCGCTTCTGTTGAACACACCGTCTTACTTAAGCCCTAACTGAAAAGTCGCGGGAAAATATCTGTGAGGCAATTAAAGCCGTACCGCTCGCAGCGGTTCACCCGGCAGCGCCGCGCTAACCGGGTGGCTGGATATTAGTTATTCAGCGCGCCGTTAATCAGGATAGACGTAATAATCCCGGTGGCGGCGGCAATCAGCACATAGTTGCCGTCAATATACGACCAGTGCTGCCCGCGCGGTGGTGCCGGTAATCCGCGATCGTTCCAGTCGTTAATCCGATAATCATTACCGCGGAAACGTTCCGGAGCCGGCTGACCTTTGCGGAAATCGTGCCCGTTCCACGCAAAGTGATCCTGCTCATGACGCGCCTGAGGTCGACTATCATGCGCCTGGCCCCCGCGCCCTTTATCGCCGCGATCCGGGCCACGGTTATCACCGTTCCCCTGATGATTATTGCCCTGATGGTTGTTGGCCTGCGCCCCCTGCTGGCGGTTGCCGTCCGGGCCGCCGCGGCCGGCGTCTTGCTGCCAGACCTGCTGCTGACCGTGGCTGTTGCCGCCAGGGCCATCCGCCCATGAGGCTGAAGTAAAAGCACACGATAAAATAATTGCCAGTGAAAGAATCTTTTTCATAATACACCTCCTGATATATTTCCTTTGTACCGGGAAAATGTGGAGGAATAGTGAGTAACACTATAACCAGGACAATTCCTGGCTAATGTCCTTCATCGTTTAAGTTGTTTTTTGTCGGCTGCATTCATTCACCTTTGTTACAGCGTTACCCGCGCGCATGGGAAAAGATGAACTGGCCGCCTTAATGCTGCCCGGAATCCAGGGGGTAGAGCCGTATAACGTATTAATCAATATTATCCCGGTGCTGAATTAAATGCCCTGAATAACAAAAAAGGCCGCTTTCGCGACCTTTTTTAGCAAATAGTCAGTGATTATTCAGTGACTTTTGTTTTCAGCTCTTCGGCACCCTGCTTGGTTTTATCCCAGCCTTCTTTGCTGACCTCTTTGGTCTTATTCCAGCCTTTTTCGGTGCCTTCTTTAGTGGCGTTCCAGCCTTTCTCAGTCCCTTCTTTGGTTTTGTTCCAGGTTTTCTGCGCGCCTTCGCTGACTTCACTGCCTACGCTATCGCTTTTGCCTTCTGCCGCATGTTTGGCTTTCAGCTGCTGCTCTTCACCCTGGTGCTGGGCCTCGTGCAGTTTTTCCTTCGCGGTGTTCGCCCCTTCGTGGGCCGCCGCGACGGTATCATCGGTTGCGTGTGTCGTTGCAGCAAAAACAGGAGCTGCTACCAGAATCGCAGATAACGCAATCATTGCTTTTTTCATATTGTCCTCTCTCTAACGAACTTAATGTTATGAGTCGCATTCAGCATGGCACAAGATTCTGCCGTCTGGCTTTAGGGATTGTTCTTAAAACTATTTTAAGACTTTTCGATCCGTTTTTTACCTGCCGGATCCAGGTGCCGGCTGCTCAGCCAGCATTCCTTTCATGGGCGACGTAGCGTAACCGTCCGGGCTGACGCTCGATGCCGCTATGCAGACGGCGGCGATCGGCATGACCCTCCGCGCGGCCAAATCACCGCGGTTTTGCAAGGCCGCTCACGTTTTTATACCCGGAATCGCACTTTTCCGCCTTCAACGTTCCCCTCACTCTGTCGCTATGCTTTAATGTGCTAAACCGGTTTAATTAAGTTTAGCTATGGAGAATTTTCAGCATGAATGCAAAAGTTTGGGTTCTGGGCGACGCGGTGGTGGACCTGCTGCCGGAGAGCGAAGGCCGCCTGCTGCAGTGCCCCGGCGGCGCGCCGGCTAACGTAGCGGTAGGCGTCGCCCGCCTTGGCGGAAACAGCGGGTTTATCGGACGCGTCGGCAACGATCCGTTTGGCCGCTTTATGCGTCATACCCTGCAACAGGAGCAGGTCGACGTCAGCCATATGCACCTCGACGGCCAGCACCGTACCTCCACCGTGGTAGTCGACCTTGACGATCAGGGGGAACGCACCTTTACCTTTATGGTGCGCCCCAGCGCGGACCTGTTCCTCACCGAAGAAGACCTGCCGCCGTTTGCCGCCGGGCAGTGGCTGCACGTCTGCTCTATTGCGCTCAGCGCCGAGCCCAGCCGCAGTACCACCTTCGCGGCAATGGAGCGCATTAAATATGCCGGCGGTCGGGTCAGCTTTGACCCCAATATCCGCCCGGATCTCTGGCAGGATCAGGAACTGCTGCACGCCTGCCTCGATCGCGCTTTGCGGATGGCCAACGTGGTGAAGCTATCGGAAGAGGAGCTGGTATTCATCAGCGGCAGTGATGATTTAGCGCATGGAATCGCCAGCCTAACCGAGCGCTATCAGCCGGAATTGCTGCTGGTGACCCAGGGTAAGGCGGGCGTGCTTGCCGCCTTCCAGCAGCAGTTTACCCATTTCAGCGCCAGGCCCGTTGTCAGCGTGGACACCACCGGCGCGGGAGACGCATTTGTCGCCGGACTGCTCGCCAGCCTTGCCGCCAACGGGATGCCGACGGATATCGCCGCGCTGGAACCGACCCTCACGCTGGCGCAAACCTGCGGCGCCCTGGCGACAACGGCGAAAGGCGCGATGACCGCCCTGCCTTATCAGCGCGATCTTAATCGCCAGTTTTAATCGTTAAAGCCGCCCTGCGCGGCTCACTTTGTTGCATCCATCACATTTATTAAACCGGTTTAGCAAATTCATTTTAAAAATGTTAAAGGTCGGGCTTAACATAGCGCCTAAACCGGTTTAGCAAAAAACACTACTTTTCATTTTACTTTTGGGATGCGACCAGCATGTATAGAAAAAGCACACTTGCGGTTCTTATCGCTTTGCTAACCGGCGCCGCCTCAGCCCACGCGCAAACGGACCTCAGCACCATTGAAGCCCGGCTCATCGCGCTGGAAAAGCGCCTGCAGGAAGCGGAAAACAGGGCGCAAACGGCGGAAAACCGCGCCGAGTCGGCGGAGAAAAAAGTCCAGCAACTCACCGCGCAGCAGCAAAAAAACCAGGACACGACTCAGGAAGTGGCTCAGCGTACCGCCAAACTTGAGAAAAAGGCCGATGAGAAAAGCGGCTTTGAGTTTCACGGCTACGCCCGCTCCGGCGTAATAATGAATGATTCCGGCGCCAGCACCAAATCCGGAGCCTACATGACGCCAGCGGGGGAAACCGGCGGAGCAATCGGCCGTCTGGGAAACCAGGCCGATACCTATGTTGAAATGAACCTTGAACATAAGCAGACCCTGGATAACGGGGCCACCACCCGCTTCAAAGTGATGGTCGCCGACGGGCAAACCACTTATAACGACTGGACGGCAAGCACCAGCGATCTGAACGTTCGTCAGGCCTTTGTCGAACTGGGTAACCTGCCTACGTTCGCCGGGCCGTTTAAAGGCTCCACCCTGTGGGCCGGGAAACGTTTTGACCGCGACAACTTTGATATTCACTGGATCGACTCTGACGTCGTGTTTCTCGCCGGTACCGGCGGCGGTATCTACGACGTGAAGTGGAACGACAACCTGCGCAGTAATTTCTCCCTTTACGGGCGTAACTTCGGCGACATCGATGATTCCAGCAACAGCGTGCAGAACTATATCCTCACCATGAACCACTTCGCCGGTCCGCTGCAGATGATGGTCAGCGGTCTGCGGGCGAAAGATAACGACGAGCGTAAAGATACCAACGGCAATCTGGTGAAAGGCGATGCGGCAAATACCGGCGTACACGCGCTGCTCGGCCTGCATAACGACAGTTTCTACGGCCTGCGCGACGGTAGCAGCAAAACCGCCCTGCTCTACGGTCACGGCCTGGGCGCAGAGGTTAAAGGTATCGGCTCTGACGGCGCCCTTCGTTCGGGGGCCGACACATGGCGCATTGCCAGCTACGGTACCACGCCGATCGGCAAAAACTGGTCTATCGCCCCGGCGATCCTGGCGCAAAGCAGCAAAGACCGCTATGTCGATGGCGATAGCTACCAGTGGGCAACATTCAACATGCGCCTGATCCAGGAGATCAATCAGAACTTCGCCCTCGCCTACGAAGGCAGCTACCAGTATATGGATCTCAAACCCGAAGGTTATAACGATCGTCATGCGGTGAACGGTAGCTTCTACAAGCTCACCTTCGCTCCAACCTTTAAGGTCGGCAGCATCGGTGATTTCTTCAGTCGTCCGGAGATTCGTTTCTACACCTCCTGGATGGACTGGAGCAAAAAACTGAATAATTACGCCAGCGATGACGCGCTGGGCAGCAACGGTTTTAACTCGGGCGGCGAATGGTCGTTCGGTATGCAGATGGAAACCTGGTTCTGACGGTTACATCAGACGACAGGAACCGCCGGGGCGGCAAAACGCCTTCGTCGCCCCGGACACAATAACGACGCAGAAACTGCGCCCCCGTGAACACGGGACGACAACACGAAAATGTTTACGCATTCAGAGGGTACTATGGATTTTGAACAGATTTCCCGCTCGCTGCTTCCGCTTCTGGGAGGCAAGGAAAATATCGCCAGCGCCGCGCACTGCGCCACGCGTCTGCGCCTGGTGCTGGTTGATGACGCGCTGGCTGACCAGCAGGCCATCGGCAAAATTGAAGGGGTTAAGGGCTGCTTTCGTAATGCCGGGCAGATGCAGATTATTTTCGGCACCGGGGTGGTGAATAAAGTCTATGCCGCTTTTATTCAGGCGGCAGGTATTAGCGAGTCCAGTAAATCGGAAGCCGCCGACATCGCGGCGAAAAAGCTTAACCCGTTCCAGCGCATCGCCCGCCTGCTGTCAAACATCTTCGTGCCGATTATCCCGGCCATCGTCGCCTCCGGTCTGCTGATGGGCCTGCTGGGAATGGTCAAAACCTACGGCTGGGTTGACCCAGGCAACGCCATCTACATCATGCTGGATATGTGCAGCTCGGCGGCGTTTATCATTCTACCGATTCTGATTGGCTTTACCGCCGCCCGCGAATTCGGCGGTAACCCCTATCTCGGCGCAACGCTCGGCGGCATTCTGACCCACCCGGCGCTGACGAACGCCTGGGGAGTCGCCGCCGGTTTCCATACCATGAACTTCTTCGGCCTCGAAATCGCCATGATCGGCTATCAGGGTACGGTGTTCCCGGTGCTGCTGGCGGTCTGGTTTATGAGCATCGTTGAAAAGCAGCTGCGCCGCGCGATCCCCGATGCCCTGGACCTGATACTGACGCCGTTCCTGACGGTGATTATTTCCGGCTTTATCGCCCTGCTGATTATCGGCCCGGCCGGTCGCGCGCTCGGCGACGGTATTTCGTTTGTCCTCAGCACCCTGATTAGCCACGCCGGCTGGCTCGCCGGTCTGCTGTTTGGCGGTCTCTATTCGGTTATCGTCATTACCGGTATTCACCACAGCTTCCACGCCATCGAAGCCGGACTCCTCGGCAATCCCTCCATCGGCGTCAACTTCCTGCTGCCGATTTGGGCGATGGCTAACGTCGCTCAGGGTGGCGCCTGCCTGGCGGTGTGGTTCAAAACCAAAGACGCAAAAATTAAAGCCATCACGCTGCCCTCAGCGTTTTCCGCCATGCTGGGCATCACCGAGGCGGCGATTTTTGGTATCAACCTGCGCTTTGTGAAGCCGTTTATCGCGGCGCTGATCGGCGGCGCGGCGGGCGGCGCGTGGGTGGTATCCATGCACGTCTACATGACCGCGGTAGGCCTGACGGCGATCCCCGGCATGGCCATCGTGCAGGCCAGCTCGCTGCTGAACTACATTATCGGAATGGTTATCGCCTTTGGCGTCGCCTTTACGGTTTCCCTGGTGCTGAAATACAAAACGGACGCTGAATAATGTCACTTCCATCACGGCTGCCTGCGATTTTGCAGGCCGTTATGCAGGGCCAGCCGGGCGCGCTGGCCGATAGTCACTATCCGCGCTGGCACCATGCGCCAGTTACCGGGCTGATGAACGACCCCAACGGCTTTGTCGAATTTGCCGGACGCTATCACCTGTTTTATCAGTGGAACCCGCTCGCCTGCGATCATAAATTTAAGTGCTGGGGGCACTGGAGCTCCGCCGATTTGCTGCACTGGCAGCATGAGCCGATTGCGCTGATGCCGGACGAAGAGTATGACCGTAACGGCTGCTACTCCGGCAGCGCGGTGGATAACAACGGTACGCTCACCCTGTGCTATACCGGCAACGTGAAGTTTGCCGATGGCGGCCGAACCGCCTGGCAGTGCCTGGCAACGGAAAACGCCGACGGCACCTTCCGCAAAATTGGCCCGGTCCTGCCCCTGCCGGAGGGCTACACCGGCCACGTGCGCGACCCGAAAGTCTGGCGGCACGAAGGACGCTGGTACATGGTACTGGGCGCGCAGGATCGGCAAAAGCGCGGCAAGGTGCTGCTGTTCAGCTCCGCAGACCTCCATCAGTGGACGAGTGAGGGCGAAATCGCCGGCTACGGCCTCAATGGCCTCGACGACGCCGGCTATATGTGGGAGTGCCCGGATCTGTTTCCGCTCGGCGACCAGCATATTCTGATCTGCTGCCCGCAGGGGATGGCTCGCGAAGAAGAGCGCTTCCTCAATACCTATCCGGCGGTATGGATGGCCGGTGGTTTCGACTACGACCGCGCCGCTTTCAGCCACCGCGAGCTGCACGAACTGGACGCCGGGTTTGAGTTTTATGCCCCGCAAACCATGCACACCCGCGATGGCCGCCGTCTGCTGGTCGGCTGGATGGGCGTGCCGGACGGCGAAGAGATGCTTCAGCCGACTCTTGCCAACGGCTGGATCCATCAGATGACCTGCCTGCGTGAGCTGGAGTTGATCGACGGTCAGCTCTACCAGCGTCCGCTGCGCGAGCTGACCGCCTTGCGCGGCGAAGCGCACGGCTGGCCGGGGAACGCCCTGCCGCTGGCGCCGATGGAAATCGCCCTGCAAACCGCCCGGAACGATACGTTAAGCCTCGATTTCGGCGGCGCGTTGACCCTTGAGCGCGATACCCGCGGGATTCGCCTGGCGCGACGCAGCCTCGCCGGCGACGAGATGCACTATCGTTACTGGCGCGGCGAGGTCCGTTCGCTGCGGATTTTCATCGACCGGTCGAGCGTGGAGATTTTCATCAACGACGGCGAGGGGGTGATGAGCAGCCGCTGCTTCCCGGCTTATCCGGCGCAGCTGATTTTCTCCGGCAGCGCGCCGGACGCATTCTGCTACTGGCCGCTGCGAACATGCATGGTAGAATAAGCGTTTTGCTTTCAGGCTCATGGCGTCGTAATGAAAACCAAACGCGTAACCATTAAAGATATCGCCGAACTGGCGGGCGTTTCCAAAGCGACCGCCAGCCTGGTGCTGAACGGGCGTGGCAAGGAGCTGCGCGTGGCGCAGGAAACGCGCGAGCGCGTGCTGGCGATTGCCCGCGAGCAGCACTATCAGCCGAGCATCCACGCCCGCTCGCTGCGCGACAACCGTAGCCACACCATCGGTCTGGTGGTGCCGGAAATCACCAACTACGGCTTTGCGGTCTTTTCCCATGAGCTGGAGATGCTGTGCCGCGAAGCGGGCGTCCAGCTGCTGATCTCCTGTACCGATGAAAACCCCGGTCAGGAGAGCATGGTGGTCAATAACATGATTGCCCGCCAGGTTGACGGTCTGATCGTCGCCTCCTGTATGCACAACGATGCCGACTACCTTAAGCTCAGCGAACAGCTGCCGGTGGTGCTGTTTGACCGCTGTCCTAATGAAAGCGCGCTGCCGCTGGTGATGACCGATTCGATTACCCCAACGACGGAGCTGATTTCCCGCATCGCGCCTCAGCATAGCGATGAGTTCTGGTTTTTAGGCGGCCAGCCGCGTCTGTCGCCCTCCCGCGATCGTCTGGCCGGGTTTACGCAGGGTCTGGCCCAGGCGGGTATTGAATTGCGCCCGGAGTGGGTGATCAACGGCAACTACCATCCCAGCTCCGGCTATGAGATGTTCGCCGCCCTCTGCGCGCGCCTGGGAAGGCCGCCTAAGGCGCTATTTACCGCCGCCTGCGGGCTGCTGGAAGGGGTACTGCGCTATATGAGCCAGCACCATTTACTCGACTCCGACATCCACCTGGCGAGCTTTGACGATCACTATCTCTACGATTCGCTGTCGCTGCGTATTGATACCGTACAGCAGGATAACCGCCAGCTGGCCTGGCACTGCTACGATTTAATCAGTCAGCTGATCGAGGGCAACACGCCTGAACCGCTACAGCGCTACCTGCCGGCGACGCTGCAGTTTCGGCATCGGTGATACTACGGAGGTTTAAAAGGTTATCGAAACGCGTTAACGGACTATTTGTCTTGCCGCGTTGAAAATGCAGTGGCACCGGACGCGTTAAAGCCACGACTTACGTAGCCTCAAAATCTCTTCTGGCGCGCCTTCAAATATGAAAGGATTAAAAAACATCCTTCCCCAGAAGAGTTTTCTGTCCACTTCACTTAACCCCACCTCATCACCGAGGGCTTTCCAGTTCATATGGACCGTATCAAGATAATGGGCAATAAGCTCAATGGCTTCACGTCTGCTCAGTAAAAAACGGTCGGCAGCCGACAGGCAAACCGCAAGGTTACTCATCCGATTTTCGCCTACGATCAGCATAGCCTGCGTGGCTTCATTGCCGGCTCTCCCTTGAGGACAAATGTCATATGCAGGCGTCAGGCTAAGCCTTTTACCATCCCAAAATGCCGCATGGTTTCTGGCATGATCGTCGGTATTACCACAAATAATGTTAAAAACAAGTCGCCCAAACAGCTCCCGCAGCGTCTCTTTAGGGGCACTAAAACGCTGACGTATAATGTCCGCCAAATCTTCATAGCTCGCATATCTTGCCATCATTTCATCAAGACCAAAGATAGTCAGCGCTGACACCATCAGGCGGCGTTGCCAACCGGTCTTGCTTTGGACGCGATCAAAACGCTCGATAAGCAAAACATCTTTACCAGCAGTATGGCGAAAGAGAACAGGCGCAACATTCAACCCAACGCAGCCTGCCAGGCGCATGGCGATATATTCGCCTTTAACAACATTATAGGTATCTGTTGAAGAAGAAAATTTAGCGATAAATTTACGATTCCCAAATTCGATCATCGCTTTTGGTCGTGCTCCACCGAGTGAAGTGCCGTGAAATAACGCCTGTTCAAGATCGACGGTTAACGGTATACCGTTTTCCACCATCGACGCTGCCTGCATAAGCTCTTCAAGCGATGCTCCTCGGGCCGCGCGTGGAACATACTCCGTCGCAGAGCGCTGAAAATCAAGCCCACCAATCCGATCGGAACCGGACTCAAGTAAGTAGGTCATTTCATCCAGGGTGTTGGGATCGGTATCTCTGCCTTGTGCGCCCATCAGTCGGTTCAGAATAACTCGCCGCCCCCAGGCATCAGGAGCGCCATCGCGTAACGCGCCAGCCATTTGCAAACCAGGGGCAGGTACAATTGCGCCTCTGACTAAAGGAAGCTCCGGCACATAAACCGCTATCGCCTCTTTCCGCTCCAGATAACTGCGGCCGTAGTTGAAAATAAACCGACCGTTGTCTCTGCTTAACACTCCGGCGACAACGGGTTCTGTTGCTCCAGGCAGCCAGATCCAGACATACACTTGCTCAAGGCTATTCTCAGAAGTCATCATTTATCACCTTCCTTGAGTGATGAACCGCACGCGGCATTAATGACAGCGTTTTCTCTGCATTAGCAATATGTAACGCCAGAGCAGAACGCTCTGGCGTAAACAGCGGCACGCCCACTATTGTCGCCAGTTCAAATACCGCGCCAATCGCACATCCCATATCGCCTTCCTCAGCACGATAAACCAGCCCACGCGACACGCCAGCACGTTCTGCCAGCTCCTCGATAGTGAGTCTGGATTCTATGCGTGCGGTACGGATCATCATTCCCAGCAACCGTGCTGCGTCGCGACTGTAACGAGAGTAGGTTCGGGTCGACGGCTTTGCCATAATGCTTCTCATGCCTTATTAATAGAACGTAGTTAGCGATTATAACCCGTTTATAGAACACTACAAATGAGCCAACTCAGTCATTCCAAAGAGCTCATGTCCCATAAAAAAAACAGAAATGGCTATTACGCCCCATTAATAGAACAAAATCACACATCCAGCCCCGCGATCCGCACCAGATGAACGGTGAGCCACAGCAGCTCGTTGCCGCCGAGGGTGATATCGAGCTGGGCTTTGACGTAGTCGCGGATCAGCAGCGCGCAGCGGTAAGCGTCCGGATACGCCTTAATCACCTGCACCAGCAGAAAGCTGTCCCGCGCGCCGTCCAGCTCCCCCTCCTGTAAACGCTGGAGGAAAAACTGCATATGGACCAGAAAGCGCGAGTAGTTTATCGATTCGGTGTCTATCTGCTGCTTAAAGTGGTACTGCACGAGATTAAAAATATCCTTCAGCATTTTCACCGACTGCATGGTCTGCGCTACGTCGTCGCCCTCGCTCTGGCCGTTAACCAGATGAAAGGCGATATTCCCGGCTTCCTCCTCCGGCAGTTCAATCCCGTACTGCTGGCGAATAATCGTCACCGCCTCACTGGCGACGCGGAACTGCTGCGGATAAAAGCGCCTGACTTCCGGCAGCAGGCGGTTCTGAATAGCGATCCCTTTGCGGCTGCGCTCGATGGCGAAAGTCAGATGGTCGGCGAGGGTAAAGAAAATCTGCTCGCGGACTTTGCTGGCGAGCTGCATATTGGCGCGGGAAATAATCATTGCGGCCATCTCAATGACCTCATCCGGAATGGCGGAGAGCGCCTCAAGATAGCCGCTGCGCGCGCCGAGCGCCTGGGTTACGAATAGCTTCTCTATCTTCTCCGGGGCGATTGCATCGCCGGGCCTGCTATTGAAACCAATGCCTTTCCCCATGACGATAACTTCCCTGTTATCGTCGTCCATCGAGAGCACGAGGCTATTATTGAGCACCTTCTGAACAATCATCTCTGCGACTCGTCGTGGTTGCCGTTTTGCGCGATGACATCCTTATACCACCAGAAGCTGCGTTTGCGGATCCTTTGCAGGCGCTTCAGGTCATCCTCGCCGCGATCGACATAAATAAAACCGTAGCGCTTGGCGTATCCCTGATGGGTGCTGACCACGTCAATCGCCGCCCACGGACAGTAGCCCATCAGCTCGACGCCGTCGGCAATCGCCAGCCGCATCTGTGCGATATGCGCGTCGAGGAAAGCGATGCGATAGTCGTCATTCACCGTCCCGTCAGGCTCCAGCTTGTCCGGCGCGCCCATCCCGTTTTCGCTAATCAGAATCGGCAGACCATAGCGCTCGCACACTTTACGCAGCGTCAGACGCAGCCCAACCGGATCGACCACCCAGCCGTAGGGGGTTTTGCCGACCCATGGATTTTCCGCCGGACGATAAACCCCCTCTTCGCCCAGCATAATTTGCTGATCGCCCGCGCGGGGCGCAACGTCCCCGCCGTCGCCCCGGCTGGCGGCAATGGTGGCGGTCGAGTAGTAATTAATGGCGATAAAGTCCGGCCTCCCCTGCTGCAAAATCAGCGCATCCTCCGGCTGCAGTTCCGGCGCGAGGCCGCGATCCTGCATATAGGCCCACGCCAGGGCGTTGTAGCGCCCATGCACCGCAACATCCAGAAAGCTCCAGCAACGCAGCGTCTCCCAGTTATGCGCGGCGATGGCGTCCTCCGGCTTACAGCTTTCGGCGTACATCGACGTGGTGTTTATCGCCGGGCCGATGCGCAGCCCGGGGAACTCACGGTGGCACAGGGCGAAGATCTGCGCCTGGGCCAGCATCATATGATGATTCTGCTGGTACAGCGCCTTCTTATCCGGCAGTTCACGATCGGCGGGCACGCCAATCGCGCCGGGATGCAGAATCATGGTGTTCTGTTCGTTGATGGTCAGCCAGAGCGGAACTTTGGCGGCAAATTCGCTGAACAGCAGCCTGGCATAGCGCACGAATGCCTCCCCGGTTTTGCGGTTCAGCCAGCCGCCTTTTAGCTCCAGCGCCCACGGCAGGTCGAAGTGGTAGAGTGTCACGATGGGGGTGATCCCGTGGCGCGTCAGGGCGTCGATCAGGCGGTGATAAAAGGCCAGCCCATCCTGATTCACCGGGCCATCGCCGTCAGGTATCACCCGCGACCAGGCCACCGAAAAACGGTAGGCCTTCAGCCCCATCTGCGCCATCAGCGCGACGTCCTCCTCCACGCGATGATAGTGGTCGCTGGCGATGCGGAAGTCCGCCGTTCCCGGCGGATGGCTAAGCATGTCGACTACCGACGGTCCTTTACCGTCTTCATTCCACGCGCCCTCAACCTGATAGGCTGAGGTGGACGCGCCCCACAGAAAACCGTCCGGGAACCGGGCCTGCTGTTGATAAATCATGGCTGCGCCTCCTTAACGGATTGCACCATCAGCGTCTCGCCGTAATCCACCCGGGCGGCGTCGGTAAAGCGCAGAGCGTACTGCCCATCGCCGTTGACCACAATGACTGGCGTAATCAGGTCGTATCCGGCCTGTTCGATGGCGGGAATATCAAAGCGGATCAGCACCTGCCGCGCCTCCACCCTATCCCCCACCTTCAGCGATGAGCTAAAGTGCTGGCCGTTAAGATTAACGGTATCAATACCGATATGGATCAGCAGCTCAACCCCGCTGTCGCTCTGCAGGCCAACGGCGTGGCAGGAGGGCAGGAACATCATCACCGTGCCGCTAAACGGCGCGCGCAGTACTCCCTCTTCGGGACGAATCGCCAGCCCCTCGCCCAACAGACCGCCGGAAAAGACGTCGTCATTCACTTCACTGAGCGCCACCACCTGACCGCGCAGCGGGCTTAATACCTCCGTCTCCCCCTCGCTTTTAGCGCTCGCCGCAGGCTGCGGCGCCTCGTCCACCGCTTCTTGTTCCTCAGGAACATCTTTGAAGGCGAGAAACCAGGTCAGGGTAAAGGTCACCACGATCGAAATCGCGCAGGTCACCAGCGCATGAACGATGTTCATCGGGTTTTCACCGATAAACGCCGGCAGCGCCGCGAGGCCTGGCGAGACAAACGCGTAGCGCACCAGCCCGCTCACCCCGGCATAGACCCCGGCGCAGCCGCCGCCGATCATCGCGGCAATCAGCACGCGGCGGAACTTGAGCAGCACCCCGTACAGCGCCGGTTCGGTGATCCCCAGCAGTGCGGTAAATCCCGACGAGGAGGCCAGCTGGCGCAGGTTGCTATTTTTGGTTTTCAGCGCCACGCACAGCGTCGCCGCTCCCATCGCCACGTTTGAGGCCAGCATCCCCGGGCCGTTAATCATCTCGTAACCGCTTTTACTCAGCTGACCGGTGGCGATCGGCGTCATCGCCCAGGCGGTGCCGGTAATGATCAGGAAGGGCTGCAGGGTGCCCATCAGCATCGGGATTAACCAGCTGGCGTGGCGGTCGATAGCGCCCGCCCCCGCAGCCACCAGGTCGTTAAGCAAAATGCCCGCCGGGCCGACCACCACCAGCGCCAGCGGCGCGGTAATCAGCAGAATCAGCATCGGCTTAACGAAAAACTTGATAATCGATGGCGACACTTTTTCGGCGAAGCGCTCCACCCACGACATCAGCCACACGGTCAGAATAATCGGCAGCACCGAACCGGCGTAATCGGAAAGCAGGACGTTGATGCCGACAAAATCCACCGCTTTACCGGCCGCCAGCATCTGGCCGATGCCCGGATGCAGCAGCACGCCCGCGAGGGTCATCGCCAGAATCGGGTTGCATTCAAACTTCAGCGATGCGCCGTAGGCCAGCAGCACCGGCAGGAAGAAGAAGGCGGCGTCGGCAATAATATTCAGCAGCTGATACGTCGAGCTGGTTTCGCTAATCACCCCGGTGAGCTTGAGAATGGCCAGCAGCGCTTTAATCATCCCCGCGCCGGTAATCGCCGGGATCACCGGGGTAAAGGTGGTCGAAATAACGCTGATAATCCGGGCGACGATGCCGGCCGGCTTCGCGTTTTTATCGCCGCCTGCCGGGCCTTTTTTCTCCGGCAGCGCCTTATTGAGCAGGCGATAAACCTGCTGCACCTCATTGCCGATAACTATCTGGAACTGGCCGCCCTTCTCCACTACGCTGATCACGCCGGGGAGGGCGCCAATCTGCGCATCGTTAACCTTTGCGCGGTCGTTGAACTCCATGCGCAGCCGGGTCGCGCAATGGGTGAGCATACGGATGTTCTCCGCACCGCCCACCGCGTGGAGGATTTTGTCTGCTGTTTCGTTATAGTTCATAGTGTTCCCTGGTGTTGGGGCAAAAAAAAAGACCAAAACAGAGACGCTCCCCTTGGCGGGAGAGCATTTCTATTTTGGTCTTGCCTGCTTTCGCAGTAGCACGCCATCATAAAAATGGGTTATTTCGGCGGATTATCTAAGCGGCCTTTGATGAATTCAATGATGACCGGACAAAAGTGTGAGCTGGATTAAGTAAATTCTTAAGTAAATATCAGCCGAAGGCCTGCTGACGAAGCCAGCTTTGTAATAGTTTGCCATTGGGGGTCATCTCGCTATCCTGGCGCACGCAGAGATAATAATCCCGGCCATCATCTATTGCCGCATCGAAGATTTTCACCAGCTCGCCGCTCTTCAGATAGGGAGCGATCAGCGGCTCGCGCATTAGCGCACAGCCCAACCCGGCCTGTACGCCCGCCAGGGTTAGCAGACCATCCTCAAACATCGGCCCGGTCGATCGCGGCGGGCGCTTCACTCCCTGCTGCACAAACCACTGGTTCCACGTGGTGCGCTCCTCATCATGCAGCAGCGGCATTTGTAACAGCTGTTCCGGGGTATCAATATGCCCATGGAGGCGGAGAAAAGCCTGACTGCATACCGGAACCATTCTGCCGGAGATCAGCTTTTCGCTTTGATAGCCAACCCAGTGACCGTTGCCAAAGCGGATCGACATATCGGAAGCGTCGCTAAGATAGTTGCGGTGGTTGGCGTAAACCACGTTGATTTCGGTATGCGGATTCGCGTGCACGAATGACGGCAGCCGGGGAATAAACCAGCCCATGCCAAACAGCGGGATCAGGCTGATCGTCACCTGCTGGGTTTGCACCTGATCGACCAGGTGCTCAGTGGCCTGACGCAGCACGTTAAACGCCGCGCGGATCGAGCGGTAATACTCCCGCCCCTGCTGGCTGAGGGTCAGCCGTCGCCCCTGACGTGCGGTGAGCGGGATCTGCAAATAGCCTTCCAGCACTTTGAGCTGATGGCTGACCGCCGAGGGCGATATCGCCAGCTCCTGCGCCGCCAGGGTTACGCTGCCGAGGCGTGCGATCGCCTCGAAGGCGCGCACCGCCCGCAGCGGGGGATCGTTGGCCAACGTACTCTCCGACCAGCTAACCGGCCCCTCTGATTGTTCTGTTTTTTTCATATGTTGATTTTCTTAGCGCATTTCGCTATCCGATGCATTATTGAATTATATTTAAAATCATAAAGATAGTTAACCACACATTTATAATAAGAAAGAATATATGCGTATTTTACAATTTAATT
This sequence comes from Klebsiella sp. K5-306, assembly GCF_051835185.1. NCBI lineage: Bacteria > Pseudomonadati > Pseudomonadota > Gammaproteobacteria > Enterobacterales > Enterobacteriaceae > Klebsiella > Klebsiella sp. K5-306. The sequence continues at coordinate 222,779 of NZ_JAIFJY010000008.1, read as the reverse complement.
CATTTGTTGGATGGTAGCTATTATTTGAGCATCTTGTCGGAACAATCAGTTGGACACACTCATACAACAAATCATCAACGGGGTCATGCTCGGCAGCATCTACGCCCTGATCGCGCTCGGCTACACCATGGTGTACGGCATCCTGCGCATTATTAACTTTGCCCACGGCGATATTCTGATGGTCGGCGCGTTGACCACGCTTTCCGGGATGCACGCGCTGAACGCCCATTTCCCCACTTTGCCGCCGCTGGCGCAGCTGGGGCTGGCGCTGGTGCTGGCCATGGCGGTCTGCGCCCTGCTGGCGATGGCGGTCGAACGCTTTGCCTACCGCCGCCTGCGCAACGCCCCGCGCCTGGCGCCGCTGATCTCCGGGATCGGTGTCTCGGTACTGCTGCAAACCGTGGCAATGATCGTCTGGTCGCGTAATCCGCTGATGTTCCCGCAGATCCTGTCAATGGATGCCATCGCCGTGACCCACGGCAGCGCAGCGCATCCGCCGGCTCTCGTTACCGTCACCGGTATCGTCACCGTCGCGCTGGCCTTCGCGGTGATGCTTGGCCTGTGGCTGTTGGTGGAGTACACCCGTTTAGGTCGCGGTATGCGCGCGGTAGCGGAAAATCCGCGCATCGCCACGCTAATGGGCGTTAACCCTAACGCAATTATCGCCCTCACTTTCGCCATCGGCGGCATATTCGCCGCGCTCGCTGGCGTCATGATGGCCAGCAACTACGGCAATGCCAGCTTCTCCATGGGCTTTCTGCCCGGCATTAAAGCCTTTACCGCCGCGGTGCTCGGCGGCATCGGTAATATTCGCGGCGCGATGATCGGCGGCCTGCTGCTGGGCCTTATCGAATCCCTTGGCGCAGGCTATCTCGGGGACCTGACCCACGGCGTCTTCGGCAGCAACTACCAGGATATCTTCGCCTTTATGGTGCTGATCCTGGTGCTGGTCTTCCGCCCGGCCGGTTTGCTCGGCGAACGCGTCGCGCACCGGGCTTAGGAGAAAAATCATGACAACGGCACAACTCGATACGCCTGTCGTCTCCCGCCGCTTCTGGTCCGGGATGACCCTGTTGGTCTGCGCGCTGCTGGTGGCGCCGATGGTCGCCAGCCAGCTCGGCGGCAACTACTGGGTGCGAGTCATCGACTTCGCCCTGCTCTACGTTATGCTGGCGCTGGGGCTGAATATTGTGGTCGGCTACACCGGCCTGCTGGATATGGGCTTTATCGCCTTTTACGCCGTCGGCGCGTATCTGGCGGCGCTGCTGGCCTCGCCGCATCTGCTGGACGTCTTCCCGATTTTAAATAGCTGGTTTCCGGACGGCCTGCACACCTCCTGGCTGGTGATTATTCCGCTCGCCGCGCTGGTGGCGGCAGGCTGCGGTATCGTGCTGGGCGCGCCGACGCTCAAGCTGCGCGGCGACTATCTGGCCATCGTCACCCTCGGGTTCGGTGAAATTATTCGCATCCTGATGCGCAACCTCGACCGTCCGGTCAACATCACCAACGGCGCAAAAGGCATTTCCGGGGTCGATTCGCTGAATCTGTTCGGCCTCAAGTTTAGCGGCGTCTATCACTGGTTTGGTTTTAAAGTCCCAGCGCTGTGGCTGTGGTACTACCTGCTGATGCTGGCGATCGTGGCGATTATTTTCGTCTGCCTGCGGCTACAGCATTCACGCATTGGTCGGGCCTGGCACGCGATCCGCGAGGACGAAGACGTCGCCCGCGCGATGGGCATCAACCTGCGTAATTACAAACTGCTGGCTTTCGCTATCGGCGCCTCATTCGGCGGCGTGGCGGGCGCGCTGTTCGGCGCATTTCAGGGCTTTGTTTCGCCGGAATCCTTTACCCTGCAGGAGTCGATTGCGGTCCTGGCGATGGTGGTGCTGGGCGGGATGGGGCACATCCCCGGCGTGATCCTCGGCGCGGTGCTGCTGACCGCGCTGCCGGAACTGCTGCGCAGCCAGGCGGCGCCGGTACAGCAGGCGCTGTTTGGCGAAGTGCTGATTGACCCGGAAGTATTGCGCCAGCTGTTCTACGGTCTGGCGCTGGTGCTGGTCATGCTGCTGCGCCCGCAGGGCATCTGGCCCGCGCGACATCAAGGAGCAAAAGCATGAGCCTGTTAAGCGTACGCCATATGACCAAGCGTTTCGGCGGTCTGACGGCGGTCGACAACGTATCGCTGAGCATCAACGAGGGCGAAATCTACGGCCTGATTGGCCCCAACGGCGCGGGAAAAACCACCTGTTTTAATCTGATTACCGGGCTTTACCCGGCGGACAGCGGCGAGTTCGCTATCGGCGGCGAAGCCTATTTTCCGAAGAATATTGAGAAAGTGACCGCCGCAGGGATCGCCCGCACTTTTCAGAACGTGCGGCTGTTTAACGACATGTCGGTGCTGGAGAACGTAATGGTGGGCCGCCACGTGCGCACCCGTAATGGTCTGTGGGCCGCGCTCTCCCGCCATAAACGCGCCCGCGCCGAGGAAGCGCAAACCCGCGAGCTGGCCTGGCACCTGCTGGATTATACCGGTATCGCGCAGTTCGCCCACTACCGCGCCTGCGACCTCGCCTACGGCCACCAGCGGCGGCTGGAGATCGCCCGCGCGCTGGCGACCGATCCGCGCCTGTTAGCGCTGGATGAACCAGCGGCCGGGATGAACGCCGCCGAGAAGATGGCCCTTGGCGAACTGCTGCTGCGTATTCGCGACGACGGCAAAACGCTGCTGATGATTGAGCATGACGTCAAGCTGGTGATGGGGATCTGCGATCGCCTGATGGTGCTGGATTACGGCAAAACGTTAACCAGCGGCACGCCGGATAGCGTACGCCGCGATCCGGCGGTGATCGCCGCCTGGCTGGGAGGCAGCGCCCATGTCTGATTTATTAACCGTTAACCAGCTTTGCGTCCACTACGGCGGCATCCAGGCGGTGCGCGACGTCTCATTCAGCGTGAAAGCGGGCGAGCAGACCACGCTTATCGGCGCCAACGGCGCGGGCAAAAGCTCCACCGTCCGCGCCATTACCGGGCTGGAACCCTTTAGCGGCGAAATTCTGTTTAACGGCAAACCGATACGCAAACGTCGGGCCGAATCCCTGCTGCGCGAAGGACTCGTGATGGTGCCGGAAGGACGCGGCATCTTTGCGCGCATGACGGTGCTGGAAAACCTGCAAATGGGCGCCTGGCTACGACGCGACGCGACGGCGGTCAAACAGGAGATGCGCGCCATCTTCGCTAATTTCCCGCGCCTCGCCGAACGCCAGCATCAGCTGGCGGGGCTGCTCTCCGGCGGTGAACAGCAGCTGCTGGCGCTCAACCGCGCCCTGCTCAGCCAGCCGCGCCTGCTGATCCTCGACGAGCCGTCAATGGGCCTGGCGCCGCTGATGGTCGAGAACATTTTTCGCGTTATCGCCACCCTGCGCCAGCGCGGCGTCGCGCTGCTGCTGATCGAGCAGAACGCACGCCTGGCGCTGGAGGCGACCGACAGCGCCTGGGTAATGGATAGCGGCAGCATCGTCGAGCGCGGTCCGTCGCAGACGCTGCTGGCCGACGATCGTATAGCACAGATTTATTTGGGCGAAATGTCCGTTTAACACACCAACCAGCATCAGGGAAAAACAATGAAAACCGTAAAAATCAGCGCGCTCAGCGCCGCTATTCTGCTCAGTGGTTTTGCCTCATCCGCCGCGTGGTCCGCGGCCAGCGAAACCGTCATTATCGGCCTGGCAGGCCCGCTCACCGGCCCTTCCGCGCGTATCGGCAAGGATCTGGAAAACGGCGCGCAGCTGGCGATTGACGATATCAACAAGCAGCACCCGACCATCGGCGGCAAGGCGGTGACCTTCAAGCTGCAATCGGAAGACGATCAGTCCGACCCACGCACCGCCGTCGCCGTCGCCCAGCGTCTGGTGGATAGCGGCGTCGCGGGCGTCGTCGGCCACTGGAACACCGGCACCAGCATTCCCGCTGCGCGGGTTTACCACGATGCGGGCATCGCCCAGGTCGCGCCGGTTGCAACCGGGCACGCCTACACCAAACAGGGTTTCGACACCAGCTTCCGCGTGATGGGCCACGACGATGACGGCGGACAGTTTGCCGGACAGTACGCGGTACAAACCCTGAAGGCCAAACGCATCGCGGTCATCGATGACCGTACCGCCTTCGGCCAGGGGCTGGCGGATGAGTTTATTAAGTCGCTGGCAGCACAGGGAATCAACATCGTCGACCGCCAGTACGTCGATGACAAAACCGTCGACTTCAGCGCCGTGCTGACCGCTATCCGCAGCAAAAACGCCGATCTGATTTTCTTTGGCGGCGTCGATAGTCAGGCCGCCCCGCTGGCGCGCCGCATCAAACAGCTGGGCATGAATGCCACCCTGATGGGCGCAGGCGGCTTCGTTAGCCAGACCTTCCTCCAGTTGGCGCAAAAAGAGGGCGACGGCGTGGTGGCGCTGGAGCCGGGACTGCCGGTTGAGCAGATGCCGGGCGGTAAAGCCTTCGAGCAGGCCTACCAGTCACGCTATCACACCCATATCGAACTGCACGCGCCGTTCGCCTATGACGCTACCCGCGTGCTGGTCGCGGCGATGGAAAAAGCCGACTCCGTCGATCCCGCCGACTATCTGCCCGCCCTGCGCGCCATTAACTACGCCGGCGTGACCGGACAAATCGCCTTTGATAAAGAGGGCAACCTGAAATCGCCAACCTTTACCGTTTATAAAGTCGTCGACGGCAAATGGCAGCCGCAAACCGTACTCGGCGGCGCAACAACGAAGTAACGCAGTGAGGCAATGTGATGAGTGATAATAACGAGCTGGGCATTCTCGCCCGCCGCAAAATTGAAGCAGAAATAATCAAGCCGATTTACGACATCCTGGTGCGGGAGATAGGTAAGGCTCGCGCCCAGGCGGTCATCGGCGAAGCGATTGAAAACGCTGCGATTGAGGCGGGGAAAGCCTTTGCCCGCCAGGAGCCGAACGGCGCGGATATTCGCAGCTTTGTCGCGCTGCAGTACCTGTGGGAAAAAGATAACGCCCTGGAGGTCAAGGTACTGGACGCCGACGACCAGCAGTATAACTACAACGTCAACCGCTGCCGCTACGCCGAGATGTACCACGAAATGGGCCTCGGCGAAATTGGCCATCTGCTCTCCTGCGCCCGCGACGATAAGTTTATCGTCGGCTATGCCCCGGATGTGGAGCTGACCCGTACCACCACCATTATGCAGGGCGGAAAGTGCTGCGACTTCCGCTATCGCGTGAAAAAGGATAAGCCATGATAACCGTCAACGGCGCACGTCTGTGGTCGACGCTCAACGAGATGGCGCAGCTCGGCGCCACGCCGGCGGGCGGCGTGACCCGACTGGCGCTTAGCGAAGAGGACCGCCAGGCGCGCAATCTGCTGCGCCAGTGGGCGCGTGAAGCTGGCTTCCCCTGCGAAGTCGACAGTATGGGGAATATGTTTATTCGCCGCTGCGGTAAACATTCGCATCTGCCCCCGGTGTTGACCGGTTCGCACGTCGATTCCCAACCGCTCGGCGGCCGCTATGACGGCATTTACGGCGTCCTCGCCGGGCTGGAGGCGCTGCGCACGCTGAACGACCGCGGCATTGCGACCGAACGCGATATCGTGCTGGTGAACTGGACCAACGAAGAAGGGGCGCGCTTTGCCCCGGCGATGCTGGCGTCCGGCGTCTGGGCCGGGCAGTTTAGCGAGTCCTTCGCGCTCGCCCGCGAAGATCGCGACGGCATCAGCGTCGGCGAGGCGCTGGAGGCTATCGGCTATCGTGGGGAGCGTCCTGCCGCCGCCTGCCCGCTCCACGCCTGCTACGAAGTGCATATCGAACAGGGGCCGATTCTGGAAGAAGAAGGCGTTGATATCGGCCTCGTTCACGCGGCAATGGGCCAGCGCTGGTTCAACGTCACCCTGGAGGGCTTTTCCGCCCACGCCGGAACCACGCCGATGGGCAGCCGCCGCGACGCGCTGACCGCCTTCGCCGAGCTGGCGCTGGCGGTGGAGCAAATCGGCATCGCCCATAATCCAGACGGGCGCGCGACTATCGGGATGGCGCAGGTCATTCCGGGATCGCGCAACGTAGTACCGGGAGGCGTGGCGTGCAGCGTCGAATTTCGTCATCCGCAATCCCCGGCGCTGGAAGCCATGGAACGGGCGCTGCATCGTGCCGCTGAAGCGCTGGCGGCGCGCGGCGTGGCGGCAAACGTCGAGCGCATTTTTGATTATGCGCCCATTGCTTTTGATCGCGAGTGTCTGGCGCGCAGCCAGCGAGCGGCGGACGAACTGGGCTATAGCGCGCGAACCATGGTCTCCGGCGCCGGTCACGATACCTGCTATATCAGCAAGGTCGCGCCCGCCAGCATGATTTTCATTCCCTGCGAGAAGGGAATTAGCCATAACGAGGCGGAAAATATTCTGCCCGCGTGGGCCGAGAAAGGGGCTAACGTGCTGCTCAACAGTTTACGCCTTGCCGCCGATGAGCTGCCCGCTCGCAGCGCGACGTAAAACGCGATACAGCCCACGCCAGCCAGGGCCGTGGGCTATTGCCGATCAATGCTTTTTGCGGTTGCGGCGCATATCGATAGTCACCGCCGCGACGATAATGATGCCTTTGATAATATCCTGCACGTAGGCGTCAACGCCGACAAAGGTAAACCCGCTCTTAATCAGGCCGAGGATCATGGCGCCGATTAAAGTGCCGGTGATGCGCCCTACCCCGCCCATCAGGCTGCTGCCGCCGATAACCGCCGCGGCGATCGCATCCAGCTCGTAGGACATTCCCATGCTCGACTGGCCGCTGCTGACGCGCGCCGCCAGCACTACGCCTGCAAGGCCGGAGAGCGCCCCGGCGATGGTATAGACGATCACCAGGTATTTATTCACGTTGATACCGGAGACCTTCGCCGAGGTCATATTGCCGCCGATAGCATAAACGTATTTACCGTAGCGGGTATGCTTCAGGGCGATGTGGAAGACCGCGGCAACGACGAAGAAAATAATCACCGGCATCGCGCCCTGACCGATGGCGGTGAAGCTGTCGGATAAGAAGCTAATCGGGTTGCCCTGAGTGTAATACTGCGCCAGACCGCGCGCCGACACCATCATCCCCAGGGTGGCAATAAACGGCGGGATGCCGGTGCGGGTCACCAGAAAACCGTTGGTTAAGCCGCACAGAAGACCGACGCCGATGCCGGCGCCAATCGGGATTATCGCCGGCATATTGACCAGCGACGGGAACATCGGCGACAGGCTGTCGGAGGTTTGCGCGAGGCTCGCCGCCACCACGGCGGCGAGCGCGATCACCGAACCGGAGGAGAGGTCAATCCCGGTGGTAATAATGACCTGAGTAACCCCGACTGCGATAATACCGATAATCGCTACCTGTAAAACAATTAATATCAGGCGATTGGTGTTTAATAAAAAGGACTGGTCGCGGACGTACCAGCCAGCAATTTCAAAAGTCAGGGCAATCACCAGCATGACGATAAATATGCCGGTATCTTTCGGCAGCCGGTGGCGTAATTGCCCAAAGAAAGAGGGTTTCTCATCGATCGGGGTCGCCGTTATTTTCATATTGCTCATTCTCTGTGCCTCAATGGGATGCCAACGACAAAATGGTTTCCTGATCGGCGTCCTCTTTATCGAGGATGCCGGTAATCCGACCTTCATGCATCACCATCACCCGGTCGCTCATCCCGAGAATTTCAGGTAATTCAGAAGAAACCATAATGACCGCCACGCCGCGGTTGGCCAGTTCGCTAATCAGATGATATATTTCCGCTTTCGCCCCGACGTCAATTCCGCGGGTCGGCTCATCGAGAATGAGTATTTTCGGCTGAGCCAGCAGCCAGCGGGCAATAAGCACCTTCTGCTGATTGCCGCCGCTAAGGTTATTAATAATCTGATCCATGGTGGGAGTTTTAATATTCAGGCGGCGGATCTGCTCCATACAGTCCTCGGCCATTTTGAGGTGCTGAACAAAACCGGTTTTACCGATATATTCCGGCATTTTGACGATACTCATATTCTCCAGCACCGACAGTACGAGGAACAGGCCGGACTTTTTGCGGTCTTCTGTCAGCAGCGCCATCCCTTTTTCAATTGCCGTCGAAGGCGAATCAATAGTGACCGGCACACTGTCAATCAGCACTTCGCCGCTATCGGCTTTCTCCATGCCGAACAGGCTTTCCATCACTTCGCTGCGCCCGGCCCCCACCAGCCCCGCCACGCCGAGGATCTCCCCGCGGCGCACGCTAAAGTTGATATCGTGAAAGACCCCCTTGCGCGACAGGTTGCGCACGGTCAGCACCTCTTCGCCAATGGTATTATTGAATTTGGGAAAGAGCTGGGTAAGCTCCCGCCCGACCATCCGGGTAATCAGCGACTGGCGGGTAAACTCGGTGGTAGGTTGACTTCCTACCCAGGAGCCGTCGCGAAATACGCTGATCTCATTGGTAATGGTGAAAATTTCATCCATCTTATGGCTAATATAAATAATGGCTTTTCCCTGCTGGCGTAAATCGCGAATAATGGTAAACAGATGCGCCACTTCGCTCTCGGTTAATGCCGAGGTCGGTTCGTCCATAATCACAATATCCGCATTCCACGAAACCGCTTTGGCAATCTCCACCATCTGCTGGGCGGCGATGCTTAATTCCCCTACCAGGCGATCGGCGGATAAACGAATATTCAGTTTATTCAGTAGTTCCTGAGTCTGCCGGGCAAGCTGGCGATGATCGACGAAACCGTATTTCATCGGCTCGCGACCGAGCCAGATATTTTCCGCCACCGTCATATGCGGTACCAGATTAAGCTCCTGATGGATCATCGAAATCCCGGAGCGCAGCGCGTCCATCGTATCCTGAAACTGGACCGGCTCCCCTTTGACGCGGATCGCGCCCTTATCGGGACGGTAGATCCCGATCAGGCATTTCATCAGCGTGGATTTCCCGGCGCCGTTTTCGCCCATCAGCGCGTGCACCGTCCCCGGGCGCACGCGTAATGAGACGTTGTCGAGCGCCTTCACGCCGGGGAAGAATTTGCTGATCCCTTCGGCTTCAAGTGCAAAAGCGTTCATACTTCACCTCCGTACCCTGAATGACTATTTCTGGTTGCGATTGATGAATTCAGCCATGTTGTCTTTGGTGATCAGCTGGTAAGGGACGTCGATGACCTTTTCCACTTTTTCGCCATTGGCCAGCTTAATAGCGGCATCTACCGCGCCTTCGCCCTGCCCTTTGGCATCCTGGAAAATCGTGGCGATCATCTTGCCGTTTTTAAGCATTTGCAGGGCATCTGGCGTCCCGTCCACCCCGGCAATCAGGATATGGTTGGGGTTTTTCCCCAGCGCCTGCAGCGCGCCGATGGCCATTTCATCGTTATTGGAGGCGATCGCCTGAATGTCTTCGCCGCTGGTCATCCAGTTGCTGACTACGTCAACGGCGTCGTTACGCATAAATTTGGCGGTCTGCTTCTGCACGATTTTGATATCGGGGTATTTCGCCACCACCTCTTCGACCCCTTTGGTCCGGTCGCGGGTCGATTCATTCGCCAGGTCGCCGAGCAGAATGGCGACGTTGCCCTTGCCGTTCATCGCTTTGGCTAGCGCTTCCATCTGTAAGCGCCCCGCCAGCACGGAGTCGGAGCCGACGTAGGCCATTTTATCGGTCAGCTGCGCCTGCGGACGACGGTTAACGAAGATCAGCGGAATGCCCGCTTTGGTCGCCTGGTCCATAATCGGTTTGACCGCGTTGGTATCGACCGGGTTAACGATAATGGCGTCGACGCCCTGGCCAATAAAATTCTGCACCTGCTGTAGCTGCTGCGAGACGTCGCCCTTCGCATCTTCCATCTGTGACTTCACGCCCTCTTTTTGCATCTCTTTTTGCATGGCGGTGCGCAGAATGGTCAGGAAGTTGTCATCAAAAAGCGCCATAGAAACACCGACCGAAATATCTTTCGCCATCACGACCGCTGGCAGCATGCAGGCTATCAAAGAGGCAACAACCGTTTTCTTGATATTCATAGTTGATCCTTTATTCACAGGTACATCGGTTAGGTAAGGTAAAATGAAAAATTAGTTTCATTAATTGTGCATTAAGCGCCTGCTTTTTCAGCGTTTCGGAAAAACAGGCTTCGCGCTACGTCATTTTTTAATGCCGACCGCCATCGCAAAATTCAGTTGTTTTAAAATGATTTTCTGAAACATCAGTCCATTTATCACGAGGTGAAAATTACAGACCGTTTATTTCATTAACAACACATATGAAACGTTTATAAGTAAATAACCGAAATGAAAATTTTAAAACTGCGTGTTAACAGAACTTTGACACACATCTAACATTGACGCATAAATGCGCAAAAAATGAGAGGCAGGCGACGGTTTGCCGCCCGGCGCGGCGATAGCGGCAGCGGTTTAAAACGGGACAGGAGATACGGTGTAAAAAGGGATGTCGCCCGGCAGGCCGCGGGCGCTCAGTCGACGTTTTCAGCGCTATAGAGGATAAACTCGACCTTGCCGTCACGAAAGAGATGGGGCTGATAGCCGGTTTCCAGGTGGCGCAGGGCCAGCTCCACCGCCAGCCTGGCATGCTGATGAGGATTTTGATCGACCGTCAACGCCATCCCACCCTGCGCCAGCTGTTCGCGGGTGGTGCTATAGCGTTCATGAGTAATCCAACAGCACTTACCATAACGGCGATGGCGGGCCAGCGCCTGCGCCACCAGACTATTGCCCAGACCGGTATTGTAGATGCCCACCGCGTCGCGGTTACGGTTCAGGGCTTCTTCCAGCAAACGGTCGATCCGCTGCCGGTTATCCTCACCCGCCAGCACCTCACCAAGCTGCAGATGCGGAAAGCGCTGGCTTATCACCTCGCGAAATCCCTGAATCCGCGAGCGGTGGGCGCTGAAATCCTGACGACCGCAGAGCATCAACACTTCCCCGGGCTGATGGGCCATCAGCCCCATCATCATGCCCGCGGTACGTCCCGCCTGCTGCTGATCGATTCCCACATGGCAAAGCCTCTGCGCGCCGGGCAGGTCGGTGACCAGCGTAATTACCGGTACGTTTGCTTCGCGACACTGGCGCAGGGCTTCATAGACCAGCGGATGTTCGTTGCCGAAGACAATTATCGCATGGCGCTTTTTACTGCTGCGAAGAAGGCTTTTCGCCAGTTTTTCCGGGGAGGATTCCGCCACCAGCGTGCGGTGCAGCGTCAGTCGGCGATAGCCAAGGCTATCCGCCACGTCGGCGAAATCCTGCGTCAGGCGAGAGAAAAAGCGCGAGTCGTTAGCGCTCAGGAACACTTCGATTTGCCAGGGCAGACGACGTTCTTCCGGCAAAATACGCTTTAAACCGGCTTCACGCGCCGCCTGCAGCACCCGGCGCGTGGTTTCCGGCGACACGCCGCCGCGTTCGTTAAGCACCCGGTCAACCGTCGCCACGCCCACGCCGATCCGTTTAGCCAGCGCCGCCAGTGAAATGCTTTTCATCGTTCCCCTCACCCATGATGGAAATCCATCAAAACGCCCGTGTTGGTCAGTGTAGCAAACAGATTAATTTGGCAACGCTAAATCCCTCTTTCTGGAGAATAAAATGACCTGCATTCGTTTTGCGTTATTAGGCAGCGGTTTTATAGGCCAGGTTCACGCCGCCAACCTCGCTCGACATGAGCGAACCGTTCTGGCCATGGTGGCGGACGCCGAGCCCGAGCGGGCGAAAACGCTGGCCTCCCGCTACGGCGCGCGGGCAACAACCGTCGCCGAGGCCATCAGTAGCGATGCCATTGATGCGGTGCTCATCGCCAGCTCGACCCCTTCACATGCGGAACTGCTGGAGGCCGCCGCGCGCGCCGGGAAGGCCGTTTACTGCGAAAAACCGATCGACCTTTCGCTGACCCGCGCGCGCCAGGTTGTCGACAGGGTTTTGCCGCTAGGCGTGCCGGTGACCGTGGGCTTTAACCGCCGCTTTGACGCCAGCCACCAGCAGCTGCGTCGCCAGGTCGAGGCTGGCGTTATCGGTAAAATTGAACTGGTGCAGATGGTGTGCCGGGCATCGGTTATGCCGCCGCTGGCGTATCTGCGCAGCTCCGGCGGACAGATGCGCGACCAGGCGATCCACTTTTTCGATCTGCTGCGTTTTCTTACCGGCGATGAAGTGACAACGGTTGCCGCCATGGGAGAGGCGCTGGCGCTGCCAGAGCTCGCCGGGTTCGGCGATGTCGATACCTCCATTCTCATGCTGCGGATGCGCGGCGGCGCGCTGGCGCAGCTGGACAACACCCGGCGCACCGGCCACGGCTACGATGAACGCATCAGCCTGCTCGGCCCGGAGGGCGTGCTGGAGTCCGGCAGTCAGGCCTCGCGCGGCGTGACGCTGTGGCAGGGAGCGCGCTGCATTCAGCCCGGCCTCTATCCGGACTGGTTCAGCCGCGTCGAGGAGTCGTACTACGCGCATCTGGATGCTTTTGTCCGCTCGTCAGGCGGAGAAGAGGAGCCGGACCTGCCGGGGCTGCTGGACGGGCTGCGGGCGCAGGCTATCGCCGAAGCCGCCGTGCTTTCCCTGCAGCAAGGGCAATTTGTCAGCGTCGAACCGCTGGCGTAAAAAAGCCCCGTATGCGGTCGGCATACGGGGCAACGGCGCGCCGTTAACGCTCCTCGTTAAATATTACGCCAATCTGCCGCCGCACTTCATCCATGACGCTCAGGTTTTCCAGAACTCTGGTCAGCGGGCGAATCGGCGAATCCGTGAGCCCTTGCCCCACGCACCAGGCAAAATGTTCGGCCTGATAAAACAGCTGGTCGTAGCGGTTGCGCGGCTCTTCCCAGCGCAGTACCTGTCCCCCCTGGCTGGCGGCGAGGGTAAAATTCCCCGGCGCATAGAATTGCCCGTCAAGGACCAGGGTCGCGTCGCGCCCGGCCACCACCGCGCCGCCCGGCGTATTGCTGAATAGCGTGGTGTTGAGCAATCCCTGTAAGCCGTTTTCCCAGTTAAACAGCATCGAAATTTGCCCATTGATGCCCCTTTGGGCGGGGCGCCCGCGGGCGACAATGTCCTGCGGCACGCCGCCGACCATCACGCTGAATGAGGTCAGATAGCTGCCGAGATCCATCATCGGTCCACCGGCAAGATCGGCATTAAAAATGCGATGATCCGGAGTAAAATATTCACCGTGATCGGCGAGCAGCGTATGCAGATCGCCCAGCGCGCCGTCATCCAGCAGCTGGCGAATCACGTCATATTTCGGCGCGTAATCGCACCACATCGCCTCCATCGCCAGCTTCCCCTGTTTCAGGGCTTCTGCTTTTAGCGCCGCGCCTTCCCGCCGGTTCAGCGCAAACGGCTTTTCAATCAGTACATGTTTGCCCGCCTGCAGAACCCGCAGCCCGTCCGGGAAGTGGTGGTTATGCGGGGTGGCAACGTAAACCGCATCAATATCCGGTCGCGCCAGCATCTCGTCCACCTGAGCGTAAGCCTGCGGAATCCCCCAGCGGGCGGCAAAGCTATCGGCCTTTTGTTGCGTCCGCGAGGAGACGGCAACCACCCGCTGGCGGCTGAGCTCTTTTAACGATTTCACAAAGCGCTCGGCAATCCAGCCGGGGCCAATAATGGCCCAGCGCAGCGAGGGGATCGCCGCAGCGGCAGGATGGCGCGGTTTCGGTAACTGTGACGGGAACATAGCGGCTCCTTATTTTTATGGGTCTGGCGAGACACTATAAGCAGGCGCTGGAAGGACAAATATCGAATTGATGATGGAATTCCATCATCAATAAATTGCTTGTCAAAATAGCGGGAGTCGCAGATAATCCGCTGCGACTTATCACTCTCAAGGAATCAGAAATGATAAAAAGTTCGTGGCGTAAAATTGCAATGCTAGCCGCCGCCGTTCCGCTGCTGCTGGCGAGCAGCGCACTGTGGGCCAGTACCGATGCTATCCATCAGAAGCTGACAGATCTCGAGAAGCGTTCAGGCGGCAGGTTGGGCGTGGCGCTAATCAACACGGCAGATAATTCTCAAATCTTATATCGCGGCGACGAGCGTTTTGCCATGTGCAGCACCAGTAAAGTGATGGCCGCCGCCGCGGTATTAAAACAGAGCGAAAGCAATAAAGAGGTGGTAAATAAAAGGCTGGAGATTAACGCAGCCGATTTGGTGGTCTGGAGTCCGATTACCGAAAAACATCTCCAGAGCGGAATGACGCTGGCTGAGCTAAGCGCGGCGACGCTGCAATATAGCGACAATACGGCGATGAATCTGATCATCGGCTACCTTGGCGGGCCGGAAAAAGTCACCGCCTTCGCCCGCAGTATCGGCGATGCCACCTTTCGTCTCGATCGTACGGAGCCCACGCTGAATACCGCCATCCCGGGCGATGAGCGTGATACCAGCACGCCGCTGGCGATGGCTGAAAGCCTGCGCAAGCTGACGCTTGGCAATGCGCTGGGCGAACAGCAACGCGCCCAGTTAGTCACCTGGCTGAAAGGCAATACCACCGGCGGGCAAAGCATTCGCGCGGGCCTGCCTGAAAGCTGGGTGGTCGGCGATAAAACCGGCGCCGGAGATTACGGCACCACCAATGATATTGCGGTTATCTGGCCGGAAAATCACGCTCCGCTGGTATTAGTCACCTACTTTACCCAGCCGCAGCAGGATGCGAAAAACCGCAAGGAGGTGTTAGCCGCAGCGGCAAAAATCGTGACCGAAGGGCTTTAAGCCGGGAACAGGCCCGTTCTGCAACACTCTGCACTCTGCTCCCGGGGGCGGTGCTCAACGCGCCTTGCCCGGGCTACGGGTTCTACGGGTTCACCACCGTCTGCGGACCGGGAGCCCGGACAGGCGCAGCGCGCCGCCTCCGGGACAGACTGAACAGACAGCCGCCAAATATTAGTCGGTGATTTTAAACGTCAGCGCATAACCGCTGGTTTTACCTTCATCACGCGCGCCGCCCATCTGATAGACCCGCACCGTATATTGACCGCTGACGGCCAGACGCTGCTCAAAGGTATCTCCGCTCATTGAACCGTTATAAATGGCATTATTATCAGGCGCGATAACATTAAAATAAGGATGCGGCCACTGGCTCGTCATGCTGATATGCATCATCTGGCCCGCTTTCGCCACCAGCGTAAAATCATTGACATCGTTCCCGGTCACAGTACTTTTTATTATCGTACCGCTGCTGCCTTTATCAAAATGGACAGCATTACTGTTTATTTTATCACTTGCCATTGATAACACTGACGCTAATAAATAACTTGCACAGATCACGCTGCCAACAATTAGCTTTATTTTTTTCATTTAATTAACACCTTATGTTTTTTATGCGCGCTGTTATAGCATATAAGATGCATGGAGTAAGCTACTTCTAAATAGAGTCACGTATTTAAGGTTTAAAATCCGGAGCGGTATTTTAAAAAATCGCTATGCCTGTTCATCAGAAAAGGGGGAAATTTCGTACGTAATACAGCCTCGGAGATCGCTGCGATAGTTTTCCTAATCGGAGTCCTGCTCCCTTATAACCTGCTGTAAGGCAGCGGGTTAACTCTTGATGAAATGCAAGTGCAGGATGAAAGTCGCTTTGCAAGTGCTAAAAAACCCCGGCAGGCCGGGGTTTTGCTTTCACGCCACGCAATCACTTCTGCGGGCGCATTGCCGGGAACAGGATCACGTCGCGGATGGTATGGCTGTTGGTAAACAGCATCACCATGCGGTCGATACCAATGCCCAGGCCAGCGGTCGGCGGCAGGCCATATTCCAGCGCGGTGACGTAGTCTTCGTCATAGAACATCGCTTCGTCATCCCCCGCCGCTTTGGCGTTGACCTGGTCCTGGAAACGCTGCGCCTGATCTTCCGCATCGTTAAGCTCGCTAAAGCCGTTGCCGATTTCACGCCCGCCGATAAAGAACTCGAAGCGGTCGGTGATTTCCGGGTTCACGTCGTTACGGCGCGCCAGCGGCGAAACCTCCGCCGGATACTCGGTGATAAAGGTCGGCTGGATCAGATGCGCTTCCGCGACTTCATCGAAAATTTCGGTGACGATACGCCCCAGTCCCCAGCTCTTCTCAACGTGAATACCGATGGATTCCGCCAGCGCTTTTGCCGCATCGAAGTTATCCAGATCCGCCATCTCGGTTTCCGGACGGTATTTCTTGATCGCTTCGCGCATGGTCAGTTTTTCAAACGGTTTGCCGAAGTCGAACACCTGGTCGCCGTACGGCACTTCGGTTTTACCCAGCACGGTCTGCGCCAGCGTGCGGAACAGAGACTCGGTCAGTTCGATCAGATCTTTATAATCCGCATACGCCATATAGAGTTCCATCATGGTGAACTCTGGGTTATGACGTACGGAAATACCTTCGTTACGGAAGTTACGGTTGATCTCGAATACCCGTTCAAAGCCGCCGACCACCAGCCGTTTCAAATACAGCTCCGGCGCGATGCGCAGATACATATCCAGATCGAGCGCATTATGATGGGTGATAAACGGACGCGCGGAAGCGCCGCCGGGGATCACCTGCATCATCGGGGTTTCCACTTCCATAAAGCCGCGCGCGACCATGAACTGACGCATGGTGGCGAGGATCTGCGAACGCACTTTGAAGGTGTGGCGCGACTCTTCATTGGAAATCAGATCCAGATAGCGCTGACGATAGCGCGCTTCCTGATCCTGCAGGCCGTGAAACTTGTCCGGCAGCGGGCGCAATGCCTTGGTCAGCAGGCGCAGCTCGGTACAGTGAATGGAGAGTTCGCCGGTCTGGGTTTTAAACAGCTTACCGCGGGCGGCGATGATGTCGCCGAGATCCCATTTCTTAAACTGTTCGTTGTAGACGCCTTCCGCCAGATCGTCGCGCGCGACGTACAGCTGAATGCGGCCGCCGACGTCCTGTAAAGTAACGAAAGAGGCTTTACCCATTATACGGCGAGTCATCATGCGGCCAGCCACGGAGACCTCGACGTTCAGAGAGGTGAGCTCGTCGTTTTCCTTACCATCGAACTCCGCATGAAGCTGGTCAGAAGTGTGGTCACGGCGAAAATCGTTCGGGAACGCCACGCCCTGCTCGCGCAGCGCGGCCAGTTTTTCACGACGGGTTTTCAGTTCATTATTAAGGTCAATTGCCTCATCGGCACCTTGTGCTTGTTGTTCAGACATGTTGGTTCCTCATAACCCTGCTTGCAAACTTGCTTCGATAATTGAACCAGGTGCTATCCAGCGCGGCCTGTCCCGGTGACGACACCAAAGAACAATCTTCAGGAGCCTGGCTTCAATTCCGGCTGATTTCACTCAGCCATCGCTTCAGTAACACTTTTTTATCTTCGGCTTCCGCGCTCGCCAGAATATCCTCCTCCTGTTCAGTAAAGGGTGCAAGGAGCGGCTTGTCGCTCCGCTGTTGAGATTGCCGATCCCCGGCTCGCGGCGTAAACGCCTTAGCCGGGCTACCAGGCAGCACAATTTTGTCGCCCCGGTAAGCGCAGCGCGACCGGGGGGAGATTTCCCGCAAAGCCGCATCTGTCGCCAGCCGAAGGCTAGGCGCCGCCTCCGGGAAGCTCACCGGCGGCCGCGCGGCGTTTGCCAACGCTGAACGCGGCGGCGAAGGCGACGACGACAATGATCGCCACGCAGCCCAGCGTCCATTCGCCCATCTGCGCAAAGAAGTGCTGATACGCGGCAATTGCCGTATCGCTGATTTGCGACTCGGTGGTCTGCTGGGCGACGACGCCCGCCAGCCAGTTAGCGACCGCGCCGGTCGCCAGCATATAAATGCCGGTCAGCATGCCGGTAACGCCGGGCATATTGAGGCGGGTGATCTGCGCCATCGCCACCGGGTCAATAAACAGTTCGGCAAAGCCCATCAGCGCCAGTCCGGCCACCATCATGCCCATCGATGCCTGCCCTTGCGCCGCGCCGTGGCGTGCGTTAAGCGCCAGCAGCATAAAGCCGCAGCCCATCAGCACCAGGCCAAAGGCGAACTTCAGCCATACGCGCAGCGCCGAGCGCACGGAACCTTCCGGACGCATCAACCACGCCAGTACGACGCCCGCCGCCATCACCGCCACGGCGTTAACCGACTGGAAGAGCGCGGTCGGCACTTCAATATTCAGCAAGCGGCGGTTCACAAAGTGGTCGATGAACAGGCTAATCGAGCTCCCGCCCTGCTGCGCCAGAACCCAGAACAGGGTACCGGCCAGCATCAGCAGAACGATCTGCCACAGCGCGCGGCGATGTTCCGGGGATTTGACCATAATGCGGGCTACCATCTGGGCGGCGAACACGCAAACTATCGCCAGCAGGTAGCCGGACCAGTTATTTTCCAGCAACAGCGTAAAGAACACCGGCGCAACGCAGAGCATCACCACCAGCCAGCCCCAGGTCGGCAGCACAAACTTCACCGTCCGCAGCGCCTGTTTATCGACGCCGCGGGTATCACGGAAGTAGCGGCTACCGCTGAGGAAGATCATCAGGCCGACAAACATGCCGATCCCCGCCAGCGCAAAGCCGATATGCCAACCGTACCACTGCGCCGCCAGCCCGCAGGCGATGGGCGCGGCGATGGAGCCGACGTTACCGGCGGCGTACAGCAGCGAGAAACCGCCATCGCGGCGCCGATCGTCAACGGCATAGAGTTCGCCCAGCAGGCAGCTGATGTTGGATTTGAACAAGCCGTAGCCGCAGATAATGATCGCCAGCGCGAGATACAGGCTCCAGGTGGAAGTGGATTCGACGCCCAGCACCACGTGGCCAAGCGTCATTAACAGCGCGCCGGCAATCACCGCCGTGCGGTTGCCGAGCAGGCGGTCGGCAAGCCAGCCGCCGAGAATAGGAGTGACGTACACCAGAGAGGCGTAAGCGCTGAACAGGCTGATGGCATGGCTGTCATCAAAGCCGAGCTGATGGGTGAGATAGAGGATAAGCAAGGCACGCATGCCGTAAAAGCTGAAATATTCCCAGATTTGGATCGCAACGATGTAATAAATCGCGCGCGGCTGTGAGGGTGTTTTCATATGTTCTCCTTGCAGCGTGAAAAAAGGGAAGTGGCAAGCCACTTCCCTGTTGTGCATCGATTATTTGTTGTTTTCTTCTTTCAGCACTTTAACGGTGTAACGACCATCCGCCTGACGATAGGCGCCGTGGATATCGGTTTCGAAGCCCGGGTAGTGGGCGCCGATTTCGCACAGCATCTGCAGGAACTCCAGCACCGGACGGCTCTCTTCGGTGATCATTTCACCCGGCATGACCAGCGGCACTCCCGGAGGATACGGCAGGATCATGTTGGCGTTAACGCGACCCACCATCTCTTCGAGATACACCTCTTCGGTCTGACCGTGCAGCTCTTTCTGGAACGCGGCGTACGGCGTGATCACCATGGTCGGCAGCACTTCGAACGCGCGGAACATCAGGTCCGGCAGGTTGTGATGCTCAATCAATTTGTGAATGTTCTGCGCCAGTTCCTGAACGCGCATGTTTTCGTAGAATTCAGGATCTTCACGATACAGCGACGGCAGCATGTTTTTCACCCGCAGGTTCAGGTCGAACGCGCGTTTGAAATCGGTCAGCGCGCGCAGCAGGCTCAGCGCTTTGGTTTTATCGATACCGATACTGAACAGGAACAACAGGTTGTACGGGCCGGTTTTTTCGACCACGATACCGTGCTCGTCGAGATACTTCGCCACGATGCTGGCCGGAATACCGAACTCATCCATGGTGCCGTCTTTCTTCATCCCCGGGGTCAGCAAGGTGACTTTAATCGGGTCGAGATACATGTGCTCGTTGTCGATGTTTTTGAAACCGTGCCATGCGCTGTCGGAACGCAGCGGCCAGCATTCAGGACCATCGATATGTTCCGGCTGCCAGACGTCGAAGAACCAGCCGTCGGACTCGCCTTTCAGACGTTTGATCTCTTTACGGAACTTGATAGAACGTTCGATAGAGCCGTCGATCAGGCGCTTACCGGCGTTGCCTTTCATCATCGCCGCCGCGGTTTCCGTAGAAGCCACCACGCCGTAGTGCGGAGACGTTGTGGTGTGCATCATGTAGGCTTCGTTAAAGGTTTCTTCGTTAACGTCGCCTTTGACGTGGATCATCGAAGCCTGAGAGAACGCCGCTAGCAATTTGTGCGTGGACTGGGTTTCATAAATCACTTTGCCTTCAACGCGGCCGCCGCTCATCCCGCATTTGCCTTCATAAATCGGCGAGAAGTTGGTGTAAGGCACCCACGCGGAGTCAAAGTGGATGGATTTCACATCCAGGGTTTTCTTGATGTAGTCCGTGTTGTACAGCAGACCATCATAGGTGGAGTTGGTGATCACCGCGTGCACCGGCCAGGTCGCGTTCGGGGTTTCTTTTACGCGCTTCGCGATGGTCGCATGCTGGAATTCGCTCTGCGGAATACCGCCGAGGATACCGTAGGCGTTACGCGTCGGGCGGAAGTAGATTGGCGTAATGTCGCTCATCATCATCAGATGGGTCAGCGATTTATGGCAGTTACGGTCAATCAGTACGGTGCTACCTGCTGGCGCAGAGTACATCCCGACGATTTTGTTAGCGGTAGAGGTCCCGTTCGTCACCATGTAGCTGCGTTCCGCGTTGAAGACGCGAGCGATGTACTCTTCCGCTTCTTTGTGCGGGCCGCTGTGGTCCAACAGAGAACCAAGTTCAGATACCGAAATGGAGATATCGGATTTCATGGTATTGGAACCAAAGAAATCGTAGAAGATGCTGCCGACCGGGCTTTTCTGGAACGCGGTACCGCCCATATGGCCTGGCGTACAGAAGGTATATTTGCCTTCACGTACGTATTTAAACAGCGCTTTGGTCAGCGGCGGCAGAATGGTGTCGATATACTCGTCAGTATTCTGTTTGATTTTGTTCGCAATATCTTCCGCGGCGCCCAGCGCATATTCGAAGAAGCGAACCTGCATCCGCAGATCGTTGAGACTGACGTCCAGCGTTGAGTAAGTATTTGCAAAGGCATACAGCGGCATATATTCGTTCATTTTGCTGATGTCTTCGCACAGTTCGAGATTGTATTTATCCCAGTCGAAGATAACGCCGCACAGACGCGCATTGTTTTCGATAAGTTTTAATAAGTCTTCACGGTCGTTCGGGTAGACAATACGGAAGTCCAGGCGTTCGAGGGCGCGATGCAGTTCACGGATGGGTTCTTCTTTGAAGTAGACACCCATGTGATTCATGATTGCGATAACGTTCATAGTCAAATCTCCAGATAAAGAAAGCCCCTCCCGCCACGTCGTGACAGGTGATGGAAGGAGCCTCAGGAATAGGGTTGCTGATTAATGCGCGCTGGCGGTGTTGCTATCTGCTGAGTTGTCGTTGTTCTGGCGCTGGTGCATTTTGCGACCGTAGAACATCAGGATAATCAGGCTGACGATAAAGGTACCGGCCAGTTCGAAGGAGCTTGCCCCCATCAGGGCAATGAAGCAGAACGCGCAGCCGAGTACGGAGCAAATCAGGCTGACGAAGTTGCGTACATTGATGCCTTCGAAGCGAATCAGGTCAACGCAGGAGTAGAAGTAAGGCAGCATAGTCAGCAGTACCGCGATACCGGTCAACTCGCCGAACAGGTCAGAAGCTTTGCCGCCGGTAGAGTTCATCAGGGTAATCAGTACCATCAGCGCGGTCATTTTCACCGCGGCCAGCAGCAGGCCTTTTTTCGGGATCCCGTTGCTGTCGACTTCGCCATACACTTTCGGGAAGTTACCGTCATTGGCGGCACGTACGCCGGCCTGACCCACCAGCATCATCCACGAACCGAGCGAAGTCAGGCACGCAAAGGCGGTGAAGGCGGAAACCATCGGCGCAGCCCAGCCGCCGAGAATAGTGGAGGCGCTCACTGCAAACGGCGCACCGGATGCGGCCATCTGAGAAGCAGGATACATACCCGCAATAACCTGAGTCGCTGCGATGTAGACGATACCGGCCATCGCAGTGCCCAGCATGGTAGCCAGCGGCACGGTGCGTTTCGGGTTTTTCACCATTCCGGTACTGACGGCGGCGGATTCCACCCCGACAAAGGCCCACAGGCAGAGCAGAATACTTTTGATTACCGCATGACTGTCAGTGGTGCTGGAGGTGTTCCAGTTTGCCTGATAGGTTGCGGCATCAAACCAGTGCCAGCCGACCACGGCGGTCATAACTACCGGAATAAGTACCAGCACCAGGCCAATGGTTGTCAAGCGGCTAACCCAGGTCCCGCCGAGCATATTCACGAAGGTGAATATCCATACGATGGCAATACAGGCAATACCTGCCGGCACCGGGTTATTTAAAATTGGGAAGAACGTTGATAAATAAGAGACGGCGGTAATACCAATTGCCAGATTACCGATCCAGTTGGCGTGATAATAAAGCACACCGGTCTGGAAACCGAACGCCGGAGATATTTCACCGGCGTAGGCAATAGGGCCGCCCTGCTGCGGGTTCTTGGTCGCCAGTCGGGCATAAACATAAGCCAGAGACATCGCGCCAATAATAGAAATCACCCAACCCCAGATGGCAATACCACCGATGCTAGCGAGGTTTGCAGGTAATAATGCGATACCGCTCCCCATCATATTACCGGCGACGACGCCGGTACAGGCAAATAGCCCGATCTTCTTGGCAGAACTCATGTTTGCTTTTCTCCTAAGTTTATTTGGGAGGTACAGATCATGATGATGAACCTTTTATTGACCCGACCAACTGCCAACAAGATTACGGATTAGTACGAGATAAGTCCTAAAGATAAAGTGAAATAACTGCAAACATCAGACAAATGATATTTTGACCTTTTTCGTGCAACATATCAGGATGACATGTTGATATCAGGAAAAGATAAATGAAGTTATTTTTCAATAAGTTGTGAACTCTAAATCGTGTTGAAAAGGTGTTACATGCGGGACCGGACTGGTTATAAGATATAACAATCTGGCGGCTCATGAGAAACATAATTTTAACCTCATCACGGCCAAAACCATGGCCGTGATGAGGGTTTACTTATTCTGAAGCGAGGAAATTATCGAGATACGGTACCACTCGGGTTACGGAGGTCTGGAATACCGCGTTTTCAATCCAGTAAAACGTATTCTCTCCCGGCCGTAAATTAAACGCCGTCAGATAGGCATCGGCAGCTTCCCGGTTCTGTCCTTTCATTTCGTACACTTTGCCCAGCAGCACATAGTTCATCCACGACATTTCCAGATCAATCCCGGAATTAATCGCGCTGTAGGCTTCATCGACTTTGCCTTTACCCAGCATGTCTACCGTTTTAATTTGATAAAATATTGCCATATCTTTAATCCCCGGCATATTACCCACCCGGGTTATTTCGCTGTAAAGATCGGCCAGTTGTTTATCATCTAACGGCTGTTGGGAATGGCGTAATACGTCCACCAGCGCCTTTTCCGCCCAGGCGTAGGTAAAGTCCGGCGACTGCTTATTCACATCGGCAAGCAGGCTACTGGCTTTGCCCAGCGAATCGACGTCTCCGTTCATTAATAACTGATGTGCCTGATAGAAATGCGTGAGCGCGATACTTTGCGACGGCTGATACTGCTTAAGCATCTCCTGCATTCGCGCCGGCCATGGCTGCTTAAGCGCGTCCGACAGGCTACTCAGCAGGTCGTTTTGAATCGACAGCTGGTTGTCGCTGGTCACGAAGTAGCGCTTGTCCATCATCGTCGATCCGTCGGCGTTATCCACCACTTTGACCGACATAAAGCACTGCTGCGCGCGATAGTGCCGCTGGTTGACGAACTCAATGGTCAGGGTTTTTCCGGAACTGCTCGGCTCATTGATGTTGTAGTTGGTTTTATCATGCACCATAAAGGTGGAGAACGTGTTCAGCGAGGTGGTAATCAGGCTCCCCAGGCCGATGGCATAGGAGTGCTGCGATGACCAGTTGTTACAGGTATTGCCGCTGAGCAGGTGGATATCAACATCCCGCGGGTTGAGCAGTATGCGGGTTTTTGTGACCGGCGGGCGCGACTCCAGGGTGGATAATGCCACCAGCGCCACGCAGCTTGCGAGCGCCAGCAAAAACAGGCCCCAGACGATAAAGGTACTCAGCCGCTTACGTTTTTCCGGCTTCGCCACCGGCGCCATCTCTGGCGCAGCCGCCTCAGGCTGCGGGGAAACCGATGGCGCGTCCACGGCGACCGTCGGCGTTTCTGCAGGAATAACCGGCGTCAGTTCCTCCCCCTCTTCCGTACACCAAATCACCGGCACCGTTAGCTTATAGCCGCGTTTAGGAACGGTAGCGATATATTCCATGCTGCTATCGTCGCCATCTTTCAGCGACTTACGTAGCTCAGAAACGCTTTGCGTGACGACGTGACTGGTCACAACGTTGCGGGTCCAGACGTTGTCGATAAGCTCATCCCGACTCAGTACTTCATCAGGATGGCGGGCAAAGAAAACCAGAAGATCGATTAAGCGCGGTTCGAGAGTTAGCTGACGCCCCTTGCGGCTAATTTGGTTAACAGAGGGAGTAACCAGCCATTCTCCAACGCGAACAACAGGTTGTTGCATAAAAAAGAGCCCCAGGACGAAAAGGGAAAGGCGGGATGATAACACATTTCCCCTACCTATTAATGATAGGGGTCATGACCATGAACGCAATATATTCTTCTCCGTTTTTAATGGCTGACAAATTTTCATTTGCCATTGATAAAGAACAAGTAATCGATTATCAATTTGAAATATTGCAAAAAATAGCAACAAAGGGTGGGTCTGAAAGCTAGAGCTAGTATTCCGATTAGGATGCAATCCTCACCTCCCTGAAGGTGAGGCTCCGTTGCGCTACTTAAGGCCAGCGACAGGACGGCTGGCCTTCAGCCCGTAGAGGATTAAGGCGTCGCTGGCTGAGAGACGTGGCGGGCTGCGGCAGCGTTGGCGCTTGCCACCGCTTCCGCTAACGAATGGCCTGCCGTGAAAGATGCGCACAGCGCCCCAACAAAGCAGTCCCCTGCCCCATGAGTGCTGACCAGCTTAATCTTCCGGGCGGGCAAAGCTTGCGCGGCTTTACCCGCTTCGCACCAGGCAACACCGTGCTCGCCAGCGGTAACAACCACCTTAGCAAAGCGCTCCGCCAGCAGCGTCGCGGCATGCTGTGCCGAAGCCAAATCTTCAACCTCGATGCCGCACATATCGCGTGCCTCAATGGCATTGACGATCAGAATATCGATCAGCGCCGCGAAGGGTTCGCTAAGCGGGCGTGCCGGCGCAGCGTTAATACATACCGGAATACGGCGCTGCTTTGCCGCGCTGGCGGCTTCAATATTAATCGTCTCCGGAACTTCATTCTGCAACACCAGCATGCTGACGCTATCCCAGAAGCGCGCGTTCTGGAATACGCTGGCGGGGATTTTCTGATTAGCATTGGATACCACAACAGCCCCGTAATCGCCTTCACGATCGGAAATGGCCACGCTCATTCCCGAAGGCGCGTCTGCCACCACCGCAACGGCGCTCGCGTCAACGCCCGCCTGACGTAATGTTTCAACCAGAAAACGTCCCTGTTCATCTGCGCCAACGGCGCCGGCGAATCGGACCTCTGAGCCATGTTTGGCCGCCGAGATAGCCTGGTTCCCCCCTTTACCGCCAAACTTATAGCGACAGGCGGTCCCCATTACCGTTTCACCTTTCTCAGGCCGATGATGCGCATCAATCATGATGTCGTAATGGAGACTGCCTGCAACTGCAATTTTGTTCATGACTAGAACTCCCGAAGATCCTGAACCGCACGCTGGGTTTTCATCAGGTTTTTCTCTGCCTGACTGAGATCCTTTTTAGCGATAGCCACAAACAGCGCATCCAGTATATTGAGTTGAGCAATACGCGATGCGGCATTTTCGCCAAGTAAATGCGACCCTTGAGATGTTGAATTGAGTACTACATGCGCGTTATGCGCAATGGGCGACTCTGCATAATTAGTGACGACAATAACTTTAGCGCCATTACGGGCGGCAAGTTTTACCGGAGCATTCACCGCACGGGTTGCTCCGGAATGGCTTATAGCAATCACCACGTCATCGTCAGATAAAACGGCGGCAGACATCAACATAATATGCGCGTCATCATAAACAGATGACTTTATGCCTATTTTTAGCAATTTGTGTGCGAGATCGCGAGCCACGGTCGCGGATCCCCCCACAGCATACAGATCAATATGGCGCGCTTTAAATATAAGATCCGCCGCACGATTAAATTCAGAAATATCAAGAATAGACATGGTCTCTTCGATAGCCTGAATTGAGGTGCGAAATACCTTAGCCAGAAGCTGCTCAGAGGTATCACCAGGCTCGATTTCCGCATGCAATCCCGCCACTTCTGATTCGTTATAATAAATCAGGCTGCTTCTGAAATGCCTGAACCCCGTGAAGTTAAGCTTTTTAGTTATTTTAACGATCATGGCTTCCGAAACATTATTTTCTTGAGCGATTTCTTTTAAAGAAGTTTGCTCTGTCAGATCGGTTCGGGAAATTATTGCCTCAATAACACGCCGTTCAAGCGGTGTCAGCTGTGGCAAACGCATACGTATCTGAGCGCCAATGGCTCGTGGATCCTGCTTCATTACTTGCCTCGGGTTGCTCTGTCAATTAACATCGCTATGATAATAATAAGACCTGTTGCAAGCAATTGATAAAATGCCTGAATATTAAGCAACGTCAGCCCGTTTCGTAACGCCCCCAAAATAATAACCCCAATCAGGGTGCCGAATATGCTGCCTTTGCCGCCCATCAATGAGGCGCCGCCAATCGCTGCGGCGGCAATAGCGTCCAGCTCCCATAATGTGCCGATAGTGGGTTCCGCTGCGCCCAGGCGGCCAATCAGAATCAGCGATGCCAACGAGGCAAGAATACCGGAGATAACGTAAACCGTAATTTTAGTTTGTCTAACCGGAACCCCCGCCACGCGGGCGGCCTCTTCATTGCCACCAATCGCCAGAATATATTCTCCCAGCGGGGTTTTGTTCATTACCGTCCACAGTATGAGCGCAATAATTGCCACGATAACAATCGGAGTCGGTATACCAAACAGCGAGCTATTAATCATATCGCGGAAGGAGGATGGGATACCGAATACCGGATTACCGCCGGTAAAGATCAGCGCAATAGCGCGGAATAGCGATAACCCCCCCAGAGTCACGATAAACGGCTGGAGACCGGCCCACGCAATCAGCGTCCCGCTGAAAAGTCCGCACGCGGCGCCGACGCCGAGGGTCAACACAACGGCAAGCGGCAGCGGAATACCGGCGACCATTAGTGATGCGCCGAACACGGCGGACATTGCCGCCGTCGGACCAACCGATAAATCAATGCCGCCAGAAATAATGACCAGAGTCATTCCTAAAGCGATTAACGCATTAATTGACGATTGCTGAAGTATGTTAAGTAAATTCGGCAGTGTGAGAAATACCGGAGATAAAAAAGAAAACGTGACAATAATGATTAGCAACCCAATTAGGGTTCCGGCATCGCGCACGTTGAATTTAACCAGCGAGGACGGTAAAACTCTATTTTTACCTGCATGTGTCATCATGATTATAGCCTTTCAAAATTACTGGTGATAGGTCAGGCAATATGGCCCGCATCATTAATGGCAAAACGGGCAATATTCTCTTCAGTAATCGAATTCCCCGTCAGCTCCTGAGTGATTTTTCCTTCTCGCATAACCAGAACCCGATCTGAGATTCTGATGATTTCTGTCATTTCTGATGAAACAACAATAATAGCCTTACCTGCTGCGGCGAGTTTTTCTATCAGATTATAAATTTCTGATTTCGCGCCAATATCAATTCCGCGGGTCGGCTCATCAAATAAGAATACCTGAGCATCAGCGGCCACCCAGCGCCCAATGATGACTTTCTGCTGATTCCCTCCGCTCAGCGTACCAATCGTTTTTTCAATGTCCAGCGGGCGCAGCTTCAGATCCGCCATCACTCTATTCGCCACTTGGTTAAGTTTTGAGGTATTGACCAGTCCTGCGCTTGTAAAGTGACGCATTGACGGTAAGGCCATATTCATCTTTACCGCCCGCGCCTTGATAATCCCTTCTTTTTTACGATCTTCCGGAACTAATCCTATCCCGGCTTTTATCGCCGTTCGGACATCCTGACGTTCAACCAGCCGATCGTTGACCCGTATGGTACCGCCGGTACGCTTATCTATCCCGGCAATCAGTTTCAGCAGTTCCGTTCTCCCTGCGCCAACCAGGCCAGCGACGCCCAGGACCTCGCCGGCGCAAACGGAAAATGTCGCCGGGCTGACCGCGGCACTCGCCAGGCCTTCAACCATCAGAACGTGGCGTTCAGTAGCCCAGGAGTTATGCGCGACATGCTCAATTTTCCTGCCCACCATTTTGGCGACAATGCTTTCTTCATTTTCATCGCAGATGTTCACCACCCCAACCTGCCTGCCGTCGCGCATGATGGTAGCTCGATCGCACACTTTGAATATCTCATTCATTTTGTGAGAGACGTAGATGAGAGAAACACCCATCGCTTTCAGGTCAGCAATCAGCTCAGCCAGGCGCTCGAACTCTCTGGGCGTCAGGCTTGATGTCGGCTCATCCATGGCGATAATCTTTGCATCATCAAGCAGCGCCCGGGCAATCTCCACGATTTGCTGCTGCGAGACCTTCAGGTTTTTGATCGGCTCGCCGGGATCGATAGAGGGATCAAGCTGCTTTAATACCCGCCTTGCCCTCTCTTCTTGCTCCTTCTTGTTTAGCCACATTCCCTTCGCTTTAGTAAGCGGGCGTCCAAGAAACATATTTTGCGCTACGGAGAGTTCAGGAACGTGCTGCAACTCTTGATGAATCATAGCGATACCGGCATGACGCGCGCTAAGCGGATTTTTTATCTGCACCTGATGACCACCAACGCTGATATCGCCTTTATCTGCACTGCGCACGCCGGAAAGGATGTTTAACAACGTTGATTTTCCAGCGCCATTTTCGCCAATAAGCGCGTGTACTTCCCCTGGTTTGACGCAAAAATCCACATCCTGTAACGCTGCGGTATTTCCATAAGTTTTATTGATGCCGCGCATCTCTAAACGATACTGTTCCATAAACTCTCCGCTCACCTTATTGTTGAGTCAGTAGCTGGCGTAACGCGTTGTTATCTTTAGTTGAAAATGCATCAACGTTTTCTTTGGTGATTAAGGCTTGAGGGGTGGAGATCACGCGCGACAGTTTCTGACCGTTAATCAGGCGAATCATGACATCCATCGCCACTTCACCAGTAAGGACAGGGAAGCTATCCACTGTACCGGTTAGTTCACCGCGTTTGATTGAGGCATAGGCGTCGGAAATCCCATCGGTTCCAAATACGGCTACCTGCCCGGATTTTTTAAGAGAGCGAACGGCCTCCACAACGCCGAGGGCCATGGTGTCGTTATTGGAATAGAAACCTATCAGATCGGGATGTTGTTGCAGGATAGTGGTCGCCGCATTGAATGCCTGTTCGCGACTCCAGTTCGCCGGAACGCTGGCGACAATGTTAAATTTACCCTTTTCGGCCAACGTCTCTTTAAATCCGCGCGTACGTTGTCCGGCCGCATAAACGCCCGGCTGGCCTTCGATTACCGCTACTTTTCCACCCTGCGGATGGTGTTCGATAAACCATTTAGCCACGCGAACGCCATTATCCTTTTGCACGTTTCCGACATAATACTGAGCATTAGGCATCACAGCGTCGTTCACGTTAATGACCGGGATATTCTTTTTCTTCGCGCTTTCCAGCGCAGGCGACAGGTTAATGTCCGTCTGAGGCGATACCAGTAGGCCGTTGAATCCCTGAGAAATTAGCGTTTCAGCAATGGAAAGCTGGCCTAGCTGATCTTCTTCATTCGCCGCTGCCTGGTAGGCGACGGTGAAACCATAACGACCGGCGACATTTTTATAGCCCTCACCTAAAGAACGCCAGTATTCATTGGTTAATGTTTTGGATACACCGCCAATTTTCAGCGACTTATCAGCCGCCGGTAGCGGGCCGTACTTGCTTTCCAATTGAGACCAGTCGGTCCGATCGGGTTCAGTATCAGATTGCAGCGGCGGTAAATCTGCCGCATAAACGCTAGAACACAACAGAGATGAAGCGAGTACAGAGAGTAATATTTTTTTCATTTTTCAGCCTTTATTCTCAGTATGTTTTTTGTCAGCGCCACAGGCGCTACCTGGCCAGCATGATGTCATTAACAATTTGTTGAGAGGCAACGGCGTCCTGGCGGCTAATTGCATCCAGCAGAGGTTGGTTGTTTTCCAGCTTTTCGCACAGCTTCAGCAGTCGCGTGACGGTCGCAATATTGGTCTGCGCCTCACGAACGGGATCGAGACCGCTGGCATCCGGGAAGGTGTCAAAATAATAGGCGCCCTGATAGCCATCGCGACGCATTTGCCACAAAAACTCCAGCGTCGCGCGCGGATTAACCGAGCCCGCCATCAGCCCATCATCTCGTTTTCCCCAACCGTCATTCAGATCCAGTCCTAACAGGCGGGAACGACGCGCGACCATCGCCGCCGCATAGGCCGGAATTTCATTGGCGTAAAGGACGTGCGCAAAATCGAGGGTAATCCCGAGGTTTGGCGCGCCGGCCTCTTCCACCGCCAGCAAGCAGGTGGTTACGTTAGGGAAAATACTGAACGCGCGTGGTTCATTCGGTTTATATTCGATACTGATATCAACGTCTGGCGCATATTCCGCGATCTCACGCACCGCGCTGACCGCATCCTCCCAGATTTTTTTGTAATCAGCCTGAAAACAGTAATCAAACCCGTCCTGCCCCATCCACAGCGTCATCAGTCTGGAGCCAAACTCGCGCCCGGTATCGATACCCCGCTTGGTTAAATCGATAGCCTCGCGGCGAATTTTTGGGTCCGGGTGAGTAAACGCGCCAATACGAAACTGTGGGGCATCCCAACGCATCTGCATACCGTTAACCGCAAGGCCGGCGTCTTCAATAGCCCGGCGCATCGTACTGACATTGTCACTCATATGCTGGGGATAATTCAGATCGAGATGGGTAAGTCCTTTCACTTTCCCTGCCCGCTCAATCATCTGCAGTACGGTTGGCTTTCCTTTTAAATCCGACCAATACAGGTAAGCTCCTGATGCAAAAGAGTTGAGTCGGGTGGCAAACTTTAGTTCTGACATTTTGCAATCCTTCAAACGCGGTTGTGATGTACTTTATTTATTCACGATTTTTTGTGAAGTTGTTTTAAACGTACGCAAGATGACTAAATAAGCAAGCGCATTTGCGATGCGTCATTTCGTTTTGCGATATCCCTCACGAAAGCCATACAGATCGGTTAGAAAGAAATTATTGGCGGGTAGAAGCGGCCCAGGAAGGGTTAAAGAAAGACGTTAAACGCAGCTTAACTTTACAAAAATAAATTAATCCGTAAAAAAACCTTTAAGCAGATACGTTGGCTTATCAGAACTGCTTTAAGAGAAGCCGTGGACTGATACCCTAACTGCTTTAGCTACGAATCGGCTAACTGTGACAGAGTCAACGTCCTGAATAATGCATTGAGACTGCTACTGTACAAACAGGATATAAACACCATACTCAACGCAAAATCAGTGCTTAAAAAGCTGTCTTACCATAAACCCTGGCGGATATTAGAATAGATAAAAAAGGAACAAGGCGATGACCTGGAAAATAAACAAGCAAATTGTGCACAATGACGTTTTAAGAAATAGCTTCATTGATCTTGCGCTTAAAACCTTCGATCTCTCCTTTAAAGAGTGGTACCGCAAAGGATACTGGACCGACGCCTATATTCCCTACGCCCTCGTCAGCAACAATAAAGTGATTGCTAACGCCTCCGCCAATATTATCGATCTGGTCTGGCAGGATGAACCCCGCCGCTATATTCAAATCGGTACCGTGATGACCGATGTCGATCATCGTAATAAGGGCCTCGCCGGTCAGCTCGTGAATGCCATTCTGGCGGACTGGCAGGATAAAGCCGATGCTTTCTTTCTGTTCGCTAACCCAAACACCGTTGATTTTTATCCAAAATTCGGCTTCGAGCGCACCGAGGAGCATCAGGCTATCCTGCCGGTAATGCCGGCGGCGGGCGACTTCCGCAAGCTCGATATGGATCGGCCGGAGGATGTCGCGCTATTACAGCGGTATTATGAAAAATCGAATCCCTTTTCGCAGCTGCGCGTACAGAATAACTTCGGTTTATTGATGTTTTACTGTTCCGCGTTTATGAAGCACTTCGTCTTTTATTCCGAGAAAAATCAGGCTATCGCCATCGCGATGCAAAACGGACCGGCGCTGATCTGTTTTGATATTTTTTGCGACAGCGGCCGTTCTTTGTCGGCCATTATTAATGAGCTCGCCGATGAAAATACCTATCAGGCCGTGCTGGGCTTTACTCCCAAAGAGAACCGGGTTGGTGAGTATGAAAAAATTGAAGGCGAAGATCTTCTGTTTATCTACGGACAAAAAGAAAATATCTTCAAAGCGCATAAGCTGATGTTCCCGCTTTTATCCCACGCCTGACCGAGACCAGGGCCCGCGTTCGGGCCTTATTGCGCCAGTAGCCACTGTTCAAACGCCTGTAGCGCCGATTCATTGATCCCGGGCTCCAGCGGTTTAACCAGACAAAAGCGCTTGCTCAGACTGCGAGCCAAAGGCCAGGGCGCAACCAGCGTCCCGTTTTGAAGCTCTTTTTCAACGTACACGTGCGGTACCAGCGCAACGCCCTGCCCGGCCAGCGCGGCGGCTATCGCCATCTCATGCAGATCGTAGCGCACGCCCCGCGCCGGATGATCCAGCGCGATCCCACACTCTTCAGCATAGCGCGGCCAGGCGTCGGGGTTTTGCCGTCGGTGAATGCGCGGTAACAGGTTCAACTGGCTCAAGGCTTCGCCTCCCGTGAACAACGCAGAATGGCATACCGGCACTAGCCGCTCCTCAAACAAAAATTGCCGGCGCATTCCGGCCCATGCGGGATGCTCAAAGTGCACCGCCGCATCAAAACCACTGCCGGTAAGAATAAACGGCTCGGTTCTGACCGCGATGTTCAGCATGATGTCCGGGTAGCGGCGATGAAAATCCCCCAGACGGGGAATCAACCAACGGCTGGCAAAGGTCGGGGGGGAGGCGATTTCCAGGCTTCGGCTGCCGTCCGCGACGCCCATCAGATACTGAGCGTCGCGTTCCAGCCGCTCCAGCGTCTCGCGCACATGGTGCGCATAGCGCGCGCCGTTAGGATTCAGCCGCACCCGGCTTCCCGTCCGTTCAAACAGTTTGCAGTTCAGCAGCGATTCCAGGCGGGCGATTTGCCGACTTATCGCCCCTTCGGTAAGCGACAGCTCTTCCGCCGCGCGGGCAAAATTACCGTGCCTGGCGGCGGCCTCAAAGGCCTGCAGAGAGGCGCTGCTGGGGAGTTTTTTTCGCATACGGGTATCCGGTTTACGCGGTGCATTGATGACAAAAGATCATTGAAGGATGAAATAATATCGTTTCAGGCGGCTCAGTGCAGCACGTAGGATGATTAAACGTCAATATCACCCTTCAATCATGCAGAGGCTTGCCCATGCTATATATCGTTGAGTGCAGTTACGCCGATCCGGAAAGCGAAGCCAGCTGGAATACGTTTTACAGCCAGCACAAGCTGCCGGCGCTGGTTTCCGTCGGCGGTTTCCGCGCCTCGCAGCGCTTTCGCGCCCTTTCCTCCCGCAGCCCGCTGTATCTGGCGATTCAT
The DNA here is from genome assembly GCF_051835185.1 of Klebsiella sp. K5-306. Taxonomy (NCBI): domain Bacteria; kingdom Pseudomonadati; phylum Pseudomonadota; class Gammaproteobacteria; order Enterobacterales; family Enterobacteriaceae; genus Klebsiella; species Klebsiella sp. K5-306. The sequence goes on along the minus strand of NZ_JAIFJY010000008.1, from coordinate 189,042 downwards.
ACCATTACCGATGCAGCCGTTATCGCCAGCGAAGAGTATCGGCTTAAAGGCGGCGGCAACTTTTCGCGTTGGCAGGCGCATATTTGCGACTGGCGCCGCAACCTGTATCGGTACGACGGTGTATTTCCGCAGGTCTCACAGGATGAGGTTCTGCTACTCAGCCCGGCGCCGCTGGACTTCATTGACGCAGAACTGGGGTATCCGCCGACAATACTGCACGCTGCCGGGCTGGATAACAATCCACCGCAGCGCGTGGCCTACATTCTGCCGCGTCGGGAGGCCAGGCTGCTTGCGGGACAGGAAAAATACCGCCTCTACGAGACCATGGGCGCTCAGCTGCTCAGCTCCCTTGATAATCAACCTGATGCACGCTAAGAGGCCATGATGCGCAATCCCGCTTTTATCTCCCGCCAGATTGGCGACTTTCAGGTGATGGCCCTTAGCGACGGCAGTATGGCCGCCAGCCTGACGCTGCTGTCCGGTATCAATAGCGATGATGCTCTGGAAATCCAGCGCCATGCCGGCATCATTGCGCCGGATGATATCGACATTAATGCCTATCTTATTCGCGGCCAGGGAAGGACGATTCTGGTCGATGCAGGTACAGGAGGCGGCACGCTTGCCGCGAGTTTGCAAGCGGCGGGGGTTGGAGCAGAAGAGATCGATACCGTACTACTGACCCACGGCCACCCGGATCACATTGGCGGCCTGTTGGATGCTCACGGCGCGCCATGCTTTCCCAACGCCCGTCTTCATCTGCATCCTCTGGAAGCGAAGTACTGGCAGGATGACGGTATGTTGAATCGGGCAAATGAGCGGGGACAGCGCAACTTCGCCCTCGCCCGCCGAACCCTGGGCGCGTGGGCCCGCCGCCTCAGCTTTCTCGATGAGAGAGAGGTCGTCCCGGGTATCCGCCCGCTTTGGCTACCCGGACACACGCCGGGCCATTGCGGGTTTCGCATCGACTCCGCTCCGCAAAGCCTGCTGATTTGGGGGGATATTGTCCATTTTCCGCATGTTCAGACCGCCCGGCCCGCCGCTGCCATCGCTTTTGATAGCGACCCCGCGCAGGCCAGAGCGACGCGGGAATCGCTCCTCGCCCGGGCCGCAAGCGAAAACCTGCTCGTCGCCGGTATGCATCTTGGCGGCTCGGGATTTGCACATGTGCTACCGACCTCCTGCGGCTATCGTCTCGATTATGCCGCGCAGTAACAGGAAATCTGGCCAGCGAGGTTTACTTCTGGCCGCGTTTCTCTTATCCAACCCACATTTATTTAGCATCTGCTGAAAGATTGAGCTGACTCGCGTTTATTTTCCAAAGCAAATATAAAATAGAATTTCACTATAAATGAATTATTGTTTTGTTTTCCCATGAGATATGACATTAAGGAAAATATATGCGCAATACCTTCCGACCTTCACGCCCTATGCTGGCGCTGACTATCGCCCTGGCCGGACTCGCAGGCGGCTGTAATGACAGCGGCGTAAACCGCGATAACCCGGCGGAAGCGCCCGCCTCCGCGCCGCAGAACGTCATGGTTCCCGTCCTGTCTGCTGATGAAAATAGCCTGGTGCTGGTTTGGGAAAAGCCGGAATCAGAGACGCAGCAGGTGGTGGACTACGCGATTTACCGCCAGGGCGAGCGGCTGGGTCTGGCGCGCGAAAATCAAAACCATTTTTCACCGGCCAAACCCTATATTGATAACTTCTATCAGCGGATTGCCAGCGACGGCTGGCAGCAGCCAATCGATTTGCGTACCTTTACGGTCACTCACCTGCAGCCGGATACGGAATATGCCTTTACGGTGCGCGCGGTCTACGCCGATGGCCAGGAATCTCCGGACAGCGCGGTGGTTAAAGCGCAAACCCGCAAAACGCCGCACGTCATCGAAGCCAGAACCTTTGGTGCAAAGGGTGATGGCACTACGCTGAATACCCAGGCGCTGCAGCAGGCGATCGATAACTGTACGGTCTCGCACTATCCTCAGGGCTGCAAGGTGCTGATTTCCGGCGGCATATTCAAGAGCGGCGCGCTGTTCCTGCACAGCGATATGACCCTGGAGATTGCGGCTGACGCCACCCTGCTGGGTTCAGACGATCCGGCCCAGTATCCGCTGGAAAAAGGCTATTACCTCTATCCCTACAGCGATCATCCGCAGCCCCGTCGCCCGCCATCATTAATTAACGTGCTGGAAGCGGACGATAAGGGCGAGTCTCCGGCCGGGACGTTTCGCAATATTCGCCTCGTCGGTCAAGGTACGATTGACGGCAACGGCTGGACCCGGGGCGTCAAAAGCGGCGGCGAGGCCACAATTATCGATGAAATGGGCAATGAACTGCCGCAGTACCGGGCCAGTAATGCCAATAAAGTTGGCGCAGACGGTATTCTGGCAAAGCATCAGACCGAAGCGGCTATTGCGGAAGGCATCGAAAGCAATAGCGCCTATAAAAATCGCCGCTCCAGCCTGATGACTCTGCGCGGCGTGCACAACCTCTATCTTGCCGGGCTGACAATCCGCAACCCCGCGTTCCACGGGGTAATGGCGCTGGAGTCAAAAAATATCACGCTCAATGGCCTGGTTCACCAGACCTTTGACGGCAATAACGCCGACGGCGTGGAGTTCGGCAATAGCCAGAATGCGCTGGTTTTCAACAACTTCTTTGATACCGGGGATGATTGCGTCAATTTCGCCGCCGGGTTTGGTAAAGGCGCGGAAACTTTTCATCAACAGCCGCAAAGCGGGGCGTGGATCTTTAATAACTATTTCCGTAAAGGCCACGGCGCCGTGGTGACCGGTAGCCATACCGGAGCATGGATCGAAAAAGTTCGCGCCGAGGATAACGTCATGTATATGACCGATGTCGGCCTGCGCATGAAAAGCCGCCCTTACTACGGCGGTGGCGTAAGGGATGTGCTGTTCCGCCATAATGCGATGAAAGATATCGCCAAAGAGCCGTTCGTTTTTACTATCAAATACAGCGCCGACGTGAATGATACGACCCCTGCCGACGAGCCCGCTCAGTTCCGTGACGTTCAGGTGCAGGACCTCACCGTCGATGGTACTTCGGCTAAGCACAGCATCCTGATTGACGGCATGACGGTAGCCGAAATGGCAGAATCATTTGGACTGACCTATTCTCGCGATGCCTACCACCAGAATCTGCGTTTTTCCAACGTCAGTTTCCGTAACACCAAAGCGACCAGTATCTCCTTCCTGCGCGACAGCCAGTTTGATGAGGTAACGTTCGCTAATACACCGCAGGCCTGGGCGTTTTTCGCCGTCAATGACGTGACGCTCGCTGACAGCCTGCATCAGCAGAGCATCACCCGGGGAGAAAAGGACAAACTTATCCTTGAGGGGGGCAATAAAGTAATGGCGTTCCCGGCGGCGTCAGTCGCCGGGTTTTATCAGCGCTTCTGCCTCGACAGAGATCTGTCGCTCAGTGATCCAAAGTAAAGACGCAGGTCATAACCGGCGTATTCAGCGTTCCCCAGACTATATAATCCCGATTTTTAGCAAAGATAAAAATGGGTGATTTCCCGGATAAGCCCATGATATCATAAAGTGGCATTACAAGATCATCAGGAACATCTCCATATTTATTAGTACCTTGTTTACCTGGCAATAATTTATACCGGCCCTCACCCACCGCCATGTAGTCAAAGTTGATGTCCTGTGACAGATAGTAAGTCTCATCGCCATCGACTATTTTTCCGGACAAGGAAACATAACCAGTGTTATTATTCATATCAAATAAAACATGACCATCAAATGTATATGAATCATTTAAGGATGATATATTATAGTATACATTGGCCTCACATGTTTTCATTTTGCTTTTCTTACTGAATAAGCACAACACATAAATAATCAGAACAATGATAGCGCAGCCTAATAAACCGCAGGAACGGTAGAGCACGTTGTTAGTCATGCTGCCTCCATTGACTTACATAAACGTTATTACAATAAATTATTTTCTTATTTACACTATCCATAGGGCAAAAAGATGAAAATATCCCCCCAGACTTACCCTGCAAAACGTTTCTTTGTGCATATATTATCAACCTGGCTGGACTGCTTTGGCAATGTTCAAGTAACCCAGGATGGTGCCTAACCAAAATATTAAGTAATTTTTCCTGCATACTTTCAGGGATCTGAACATAAGATCTTATTTGACACTTACCGATTTCTTCCAGGTTATTTGAACTCTTAGCCAGAATCGATGTTGCGGCCACTTCATACCTGGCAAAAAAAACAATAATCAAACTGGCTATCAAAGCTACCACGCCTCCGTGTTTTAGGTAACGAAATCGTTGCTGACGTAATTTTTCTGAAGGTAGTCCTTCCTGGCTTGCGTCATCATACCGTTTGACCTTGATGTCTTTCGAGAGATAAAAACCAACGCCGGGGCTTGTCAATATAATATTATCTTTTCTTATCAGGAATGATAATTTCTTTCTGAGGATACTAATATATTGGTTTAAAGATGAATTTGATGCCTCGTGTCCACGGGATTCCCAGACTTGCTCTAAGAAACTTTGTCGAGAAACGACCTTCCCATGTGACGCCATCAGTATAGCCAGAATATGGTTAGCCGTTTTGGTTAACTGGTGTTTCTCCGTTACACCGATATCAATATAAATAAGCTCACCAGACTCAGCGTTATAAAACAATTTGCTTTCAATTAAGTACTTCATATGTTATCTGCATCCTGTGAATAGCAGGGTATGCTGATAAAAGGCAAGGAGCTATTGGGCCCTACAGCATCCCGGAGAAAGTGAAGTATTGTCAACACGTTGTGCCAGCTTTTTAGAGGCTTATAGCTCATCAGTGGAGCCCTGATGTTCGCTCTTCGACACCCGCTCATCCCTGCTAACGGCGCATACATCACAAAACTACTCTTTAGCAGTAAACCAATAGTAACAACAAAAACATAATAAATGTTATCACCATTTTTTATTTAATTGGATTCTGTGTGCCGTTTCAAATTCTTTGCGCCAAATGAAACAACAACCAATACTTTTGAATGAACTAGAAATAATCTATAACAAAAAATTACATCATGCATTAATTAACCATGCCCGATACCTATTAAATTTATTTAAAAAAACTTTAAATCTCGCACAAAAATCACTTTTAAAGTTAAAACAATGGTTATAAGAAAATGATAATTAATTTCTTACGCCTGATATGTTTATAATTATTGATTAGTAAATCTTCCATTGCAGTAATCCTTGCCTCCTTATATATTTTAAAAAGTAGTTTCCCGGCACTCAAAGCGAATAATATGTAGATTTTAATTTAATGATTAAACAATAAGTAATAAGAGGCATATCATGTACAGCTATCGTTGGGCCAAATTCCTGGTTGCTGGCGCAAAATATAATGACAGTCATTTCCTGCTGGTAGAGTTTTATATTCATCACGAACTCGATGGCGTCATTAAACCAGGCATTTGCAGAAACAGACAATGGGTATTAAGCCAATTAGTTAATGGTTCTACTTTATTTACTTTAAATCAAAACAATAATAAATGGGAAAAGAAGGATAGAATAATTCTCAACCAAGTTGCTGGTAGATATTATATTAGGACGAATCCCTCTCCTCATCCCGGCGATGATATAGGCTATCATTTTACTCAAGGCTGTATGATATAAATGAAAAACTTGTTTTATCAACTACAGGTATAATGACAATGTGGAAAATATGTTCGATTCTGGATATTATTCGCAGTAGCAATGAGAAACCATTGATAATAATTGTTAACGACAGTATGCATCTCCGACTTATCAGACCCTCTCTCTCATGTGAGCAAATCAGGAAGATAAGCATCGAACAACTTGAGGAGATCATCATCAGAGAATTGTAACGTACTGGGCTGACGCTAAATTAGCGCATTAATCATTTTAATTCCTCATTTTCACTATCATTACGCTTACCAATACACCCGATATCGGGTGTATTGGTACCGCCAACGTGAAAGAGAACCAGCGGCCACATAATTTACATTTTTATACTAATCAATGTTCAAGGGCAAGCGCGCAGACATGCTCAACATGAGACAGATCGTGGTATAAGTCAGGTAAGGTCATTTTCTGGCGAATAACCATTTTCAAATTAACCTCAATCTTTCCCTTTTTAAGGTCTCTAATCGTAATATTCTCGATAATATTTTTTTGCTGATGGATACGGCTTATCAGCTTTTCAAGGGCCCCTCGTTCATCAAGAACCACCCGTACTTTCACTTTTCCGGGGAACTGATTTTTAGTTTGCAGGAATATAATGAACGGGCTTAATTTTATCGCCAATAAGAACAAACCCGTGGCGAAAAAAGCATGAAAATAAAAACCGGCGCCGCAGGTAATTCCAACCCCGGCTGATGCCCAGACAATGGCCGCCGTCGTCAGGCCTGAAATAGCATCGTCGTGTCGATGCAGAATCACTCCCGCCCCCAGAAAACCGACGCCGCTGATAATCTGGGCCGCCAGGCGCATCGGATCGCTACGAATGTTCATCGAAATTTCAGCATAGTATTCCGCCGACTGTATTGAAACGATGGTTAACACACAGCTGGCGACAGACAAAATGACGCAGGTTTTGAATCCGACAGGTTTCCCTTTCGATTCTCTTTCCAGGCCAATGATGCCTCCCAGAATAAACGCAATGCTGATTTTGACGATGGTCAATAACGGAAACCATCCGTGATCGACGATCGTGGCGGCCAGATTATTCATATCATTACCTTAATGAAAGATCCGTTATCAATCAGGAGTTCGCTTTCTTCAATGCGAGATCCGTTTTGCGTTTTGACAGATCGTCGCGGAAGAAAATCAGGAAGAAGACGCTCACTACCGCGGCGACACCGGCTGAAACTAACCAGAATGTTTCCCATTGCGGTAACGCTTCCGGCCCTTGCTCTGTCACGGTACTGTTAAAAATCTGCCCGCAAACGGTAGAAGCAAACAGCAGCCCGACGCCGTTGGAGACGATAAACCTCAAGCTTTGCGCCTGCGCTTTGATCTCTGGCGCGGCTTTGCGGTCAACATAAATATCGCCGACGGTAAAGAAAAAGTCCCAGCAGAATCCCTGTAACATCAGGCCAATCAGCACAAACATCATGTTGGCATCCAGCGAGGCATGAGCAAACAACAGCGTGCGGATGATCCAGCAAACGGCCCCCAGCATCAGCGTGATTTTAAAGCCGGCTTTTAGTAAGAAGAACGAAAGCAGGAACATGAAAATCACTTCGCAGGCAATCCCGATCTGCATCATTGATGCGGCATTTTCGAACCCCAGCGCTTTCAAAAAGACCGGAATATAGGCGGAATATGCGGTTTTGGGGATCATTAAGACAAAGATACTCAGCATCAGCACGCTGAAGCTACGATCTTTGAAGAGTGCCAGAGCATCGAGACATAACAGATCGCGCAGCACAAAAGCGTTTCCTTTTGCTTTTGGCGGCGTATTCGGCAATGTGAAGCAATATAAGCCCAGGACGACGCCGGAAGCTGCCGCAATATACCAGGTAACGGTGTTGCCGGAATAGCCCATTTCACCAATGATAAAGCCGATTGCCATAAAGCCGAAGGTGCCAAAAACGCGGATGAATGGGAAATATTTAACCCCATTGATATGGCTGAAACTGATACTGTTAGCCAGCGCCGTTGTCGGATAAAACAGCAGACCGACCAGGAAAATCATGGTCAGCGTCATGCCAGTATTTTGCGCTTCAATAAATTGCGGAACAAACAGCAGAACGCCAGCATTGACTAAGTGCAGGATCGCCATGACCTTTTGTGACGCAAAGAAGCGATCGGCCACCATACCAATAAATAACGGTGAAATAATTGTCGCTAATCCGAGCAAGGCATAGGATGAGCCGATTATGGTCGCCATTCCATAGGTACTTAATACCAGCCCCATGGTCATATTCCAGGCGCCCTGCATAAAGTACTGTATGAACATCATAATTAACAGGCGTGGTGTTTTATTAAGGTCCATATTGCATATCCTTTATTGGTTAATGCTCAGGTTAAGCCCGTCCCAGGCGACAAGAATGTTCTCTTTATCGCATGCTGCTACTAGCTCATCGTGCAGGAGACCGCCGCTGTGTGAAATATGCGAGACGATAAGTTGACTTGTTTTCTTCAGGCAGCCCAGTTCCGCCAGTCTGTCTCTGGCAGCGAACACCGTTTCCAGACTCATATGGTTATTGGTACGATTTTCTCCATTAAAGCCGTAAGTACACTCCAGAACGGCCAGATCGATTTTTTTGCCTTCCAGCCACTGCCAGGTGAGCTCAGGAAACCAGCCAGAGTCATGACCGTAAAATATTGACTGGCCCTCTTTTTCGATAAACCAGGTATAACAAAGCTCCCATTTAGCATGGTTAGCCAGCAGCGGAGTTATCCGATAACCACGGGTTTCTACGGTGACGAAGGGCACCAGGCAATGAAAGGCAAAGCGCTCTGCGCTAAAGCCCGGCAAAACCTCTGCCGCACCGTTAATCGCACGATCGTTACCAAAGATATTCAGCGGATGGGTAATCTCAAATCCGTAACCCTCCATTCGGCTGAAAAGATCGCCGACGTTGAAATGATCGGGATGAGTATGGGTAAACAGAAGCGACCTGATTTCAGTTGCGTCCATGTCGTCGCGCAGCAGCTGCTGGCTAAATTCCGGCGCGACGTCAATCAACAGTTGATCATCAATAATCGCGGAAGAGTGTGTACGAATGTCTTTTCCCTTACGTATACGGGCTTGCTGACAATGCTCGCAGCGGCAAAACGGGTTAGGTATCCCTTCAGACGCTGCCGTTCCCAGAAAATGGATCTTCATGATTTCCTCTTATCACTAACAGGTTGCTGTTTTTATCATCAGAAATGTAATCAAACGTAATTGGAACGTGTCAATTATGATTCTGCCGTTTAACAGGAACAACGATCTTTTTTCCCAGAAGTGATCCCCTTCAAAAACTTATTGTATTTATCTTAAATTTCAACAAATTGTCATTTTTACTACATGGTTACTCGTCTCAAGCCGGAAAAGATTAATATTTTTAATGTCTATAAATCACACAAAATTATTTTGTAACGTTCAAATAACACCGGTAACGATAGTTTTCAGCGGTATGCCGTGCTAGCATCAACGCATGAGGGTAAGGATTAAAATATGCCAACAATCAAAGACATAGCAAAGATAGCCGGTGTGTCACACGGCACTGTCTCGAACGTACTTAATGGCAGAGGAAATGTCAGCGTTGAGAAGATTGAAGCGGTTCAACGAGCGGCTAAGGAAGTGGGCTATCAGTTAAATGCGCAGGCGCAATCGTTAAGAGCCAGTAAAAGCCAGGGGGTGGCGCTGCTGCTGCCAGACATTAATGCGGAGCAGTATTACCAGCTTTACCGGGGCTTACATCAGGTCTGTCAGCCATCATTAAGCGAACCGCTGGATCTTTACCTGACCAACGATCTGCCCAACCTGGAACTGGAGATTCTGCAAACGCTGGCGGCAAAATCTTACCAGACCATTGTTACCGTCAGCTGCCTGAGCAATAGCCAACCTTATTATGAAATGCTCAAGCTGCCCGCGGAACAGATCCTTTTTGCGTACCGACAACCTGCCGGAGCTGACAACTATTTCAGCCTCGATTACGTCACTGCGGGTGAACACCTTGCGAGAAGAGCGCTCGCACAGCGGCCGGGCCATATCGGTATCTTTTGCGAACCGCTTGAATATGCTCATAGCGCATGTTTTATTCAGGCGATACAGGAGACCTGCCGGACAGTCAGTCCGCAGACTAAGCTCACCGTTTTATCCTCGCAGGCGGGCGAGTCTAACACCGTAGCGTTTGATTTTTTCCGCGGCGTTCCCCCCGATATTTTCATCACTCAGGATAGTGATAAAACGCGAGCCGTGACGCAGGCAGCCTGGTTTGGTAGCGCGCAGTCCTGTCCGCCGATACTGCAGTTAAGTGATAATCTTCCGGCAGCCTTCGACGGCGTCACAAACTACCAGATGGACTATGGTCGCCTGGGTACCGCCATCGCTTCCCATATTCGCCAGCCTAAAAAACAGGTAACGCATCGAATTCTGACAAATAGCGGATTTTCATTAGATGGCCAATCCGTCCAGCCGCCTGAGACCGAGGCGACGCTGAATATGTTAATTTTGCCCAGCCCCTCAACCGATGCGCTGAAAAAACTGTTACCTCACTTTTATCGTCAGACCGGTATCAAGGTAAATCTTGCGGTTTATCCTTATGATGAAGTGTTTGAAATTCTTTCCCATCTTCATCTGCATCCCTATTACGATCTCCTGCGCATCGATATGGCCTGTTTTCCCTGGTTTGCAGAAAAAGCGTTATTGCCGCTGGAGTCGATTTCCCCTGCGCTGCCGCAGCTGCTGACTCATTTTTCTGACCAGATTCGACAGCACTTCAGCATGGTGAATGGCACCGCGTGGGCCATCCCCTTTGATGCCAGTATGCAGCTCCTGTTTTACCGACGCGATCTCTTTGAAGATGCGACGATAAAACGGATGTTCTACGAAACGACGGGCAAAGAGTTAACGCTACCCGAAAACTTTGCGCAATTTGATGAGTTAGCGGCTTTCTTCAGCCGCCAGCATCAGCCGGATAACAGACTGCGCCCGATGGGCACGGCGGTGACCTTAGGCAGCTCAGGGCTTATCGCCACGGAATATCTGCTGCGTTACTACGCGCTCGGCGGACGTCTGGTTCGCGAAGGCGAACCGGTTCAACTGGAGACTTCGCTTGCCGCTACGGCGCTTGAACAGTACCTGCAACAGCTCTCCGTCGCCGTGAATCTCTCAGGAGAATGGTGGAGTGACGCCGTTAAGCAGTTTGAGCGCGGCAACCTCGCCATGTTGATCATGTATCTCAATTTGTTCAATGACGTCGCGCATAGCCCTATCGCCCCCACTATCGGCTATGCTTCAGTCCCGGGACAGCTTCCACAGTTGGGAGGGGGATCCATTGGGATGTCCCGCTACAGCAAAAAGGAAAAACAGGTTGAGCAGTTCTTCCACTGGCTTTATTCCGATGAAATTGCGCGTCATCTGGTTCTGCTCGGAGGAAACTGCGCCTGGTCAGGGGTTTGTCACGATCAGAACGTCCTTAACCTCTATCCATGGTTTAATTTATTGAATGAAAAGGGCATGGTCGGGATAAGAGAGTCGCAGGGTACGCAGGGTAAGCCTTTCAACCTGCGCCAGGCAGAAATTATTATCGGCCAGGGCGTGACGAACGCGATAAATGGGATTATGGATGTCTCTCAGGCCGTGGAATACATTAACAGGCGAATAAAAAATGAAACCGGCGCCTGAGGCCAGGAAAGCGAGCGTGCCATTCACCGTTTTTCTTCAGGCGTGCCCCGGTGTCCTGGCAAAATGCTGTTTTAGCTGCGGCTGCGCCCGAGACGAAGCGCAACCGCATGGATAGCGTGTCAATCCACTTCCAGGATGCTCTCTCTGCAGCGCAGGCGCGACATCCAGTTATTGATATTTTTTAACACGGCGATTGAGTAGAATGCGCCATTAACGTCATGTCATCAGCCTCTACTAATATCATTCAAAAGCAGGGATTCGCTTCTTTACAGATAGCAAAATATGCAGCTTAAACCACTCACCAAAGGTCGTTTTCATAGCATTTGGCAACAGGATGATGCATTTATCGAGAGAACGTTTCGCGAGCTACTCTCAGATAAGCAGCTTATTGCCGAAAATGAGCATCTTTATCATCAGGGCCAGGTTGTTGACCGCTTAATCATGGTCGAATCGGGCAGAATATCTCTGCGTTACAGCGCGGAAAACGGCCGTCGCTTCCAGCTGGGTGCAATGGAATGCGATGAGCAACTCTTTGGTGAAATGGAGTTTTTCACAGGCTATCGCTGTCAGCTGGATATCGTAGCAGAGGAACCACTTACCGTTGCGGTATGCAGCTGCGAGCGGCTCGAAGAAGCATTGAATCAACATCCTAAACTGGCGATATTTTTTGCCAGCGCCATGGCGGTAGACTACCAGGATATGCTGGAAATCTTCTTGCATCGCATGCTCTACCCCATCGTTCATAATGTTGCCTATGACCTCTACCGGCAGCACCTGAACAAACAGCCAATGGATGGATTCAGTAAGAATTATCAGGAAGCGGAAAGATTCGGCACCACCGACCGCGTTTATCGCCGCGCGGTTAAAGCGCTGATTGATGCCGGACTGGTAGTACGAACTAAACAAGGCATTGCAATTCAGGATCTTGATGGGTTGCGGAAGTTTCTCGGCAACGATATTGCTGAATGACGCGCCGGAGACGGCGCGCCATTCATATCCAATTAAAACTTCCAGGTGAGACTAAAGTAGTGCCCAAGCCCGGTTGTACGGCCTGCGCCGCCGTGGTTTTGCATCAACGCCATATTGCGGAAATATTTCAAGCCGTAACCTACGGCATAATTTTCCGTATGCCAGTAGATACCGTTATACCATTCAATCGCATTGTTACTGTAAAGCGACCGATCGCTATTTTTATTCGCCGCAAACTGATAATCGAAATACCCCTGGTAATTTAAATAGCTACCATTGGCAAACTGGTAAAAGGGGGTTGACCAGTTCGTGGAGAACATATATCCGTCCCACTTGCCTTCGTTTTCGGCGCCATAGTTTTCCCGTACATAGTGAGCATAGACGTTCATCCCTACCATCCCGAACCACGGGACTTTCACATCCGTACCAAGCCCTATATAGTGCTCAAATAATTCGCGATCGCCAATGTTATTGACCGTTGCGATATAAAACTCGTTGAATGGGCCGACGGATAAATCTTTGTTGAAAATGGCATCCAGTGAAAAACGCGGCGATATCTTAGCAAAAAAGTTATCTCCGCCATGGCGATCGTCATGTTTACTGTCAAAGATGTCAAAAATATCAACATAGCCGTAAAGATCGACAATACCCGAGCGCGCGCCAAACTCAAGTTCAAGATAGGTATCGTTGCGAATTCCGTATGGGACTTTAGCATCCACGCTCTGCATAAGATTCATTTGCATCCAGCTAAAGTCATTCTTTCTGATATTGCCGTCACGATAGTCAGCTGCTATTGCCTGAGAACAGCCAACGCTAATTATCATTGCTAATAATGTTTTTTTGGCATTAAACATATTCCATTCCTTTGATAAAACCTGAGCCTTATTACTCCTGCAATGGAGCAATTCCGCAAAGTTAAACTGAAAAGAGAGATGGTTTTATTGTACTACTTTACGTTTTAATTTAAGGGTAGCCACCAGCATGACAAAAATAATGAAATATAAAACAGGTATCGCATACATGATTTTCTGCAGTCCCATCGTTTTTTCCATTAACGCGCTGATCGCCGGGCTAAACATGGCGCCCGCGCTTCCGCTAATTAATATATAAGATACATTTTGACTGCTGGCGCGTTTAACAAAGGATACGCCATAGGCAATAAACGAGTTGTAAAGCGCTGCACATACAAAGCCATAGCTGTAAGCCAGGTAATCTAAGCCAGAAAGCGTTTCTTTAGTGACGATAATCGTCGTAATGACGCAGGCCAGTAAAATAATGCTCAACAAAAAATAGTGTATCTTCACCCGGGCGACAATACCGGTTGAAACTAATGCCCCCACCAGCGCAGCTCCCCAATATTGAGTAATGATGTTTCCAGCCTCTTCAAAGGGAATGCCAAATTTGTTTTTCACAAACAGCGGCGCCCATGTCAGGAAGGTATAAAGCGCCAGCATGCCAAGAAACAGGCCAATCCCGCCGCTGATAATTCCAGGGTTCCATTCGGATTTTACCGCGTCTGAGGGGCCCGAAGAGGGCGCTGCTTCACAGGCATTGAAGCGGGTCAGGGCCACAATCCCCAGCGTGACAAGCGCCACCATACCGACGCTCAGGTAACTGTAGCTCCATGACATGTTGTGCGTCAGGGCAAAGGTGGTGATCAGCGGGAAGATCACGCCCGCAACGTTGAAGGTGGCATCCTGGACCACCAGCATCGTGCTCTGGATACGGTCCTGCCAAACGGAAACCACGATGGTACCCGCTACGCACAGGCCAATGCCGCCGCAGAGCCCCACCAGGGTCATCGCCACCATAACAGACCACAGTTCACTGCTTACATGCATCGCCAGCGCGCAAAGGAAAACCACGGAGTAGATCATCAGCGTCATGCGTTTTACGCCGATTTTTTCAATAAGGAAAAATGCCGCTATCGTCCCTGCCAGGGCTCCTCCGTTGAGTAAAGAGAAAATAGACGCAACCGCGTTGATATCCGCATTATAATGCTCTGCAATGGGCTCAATCAGCATGCCAAACTGGCTGGCAAACCCCGCCATAATAAAGTTCGCCAGAAAGCTAATTAGGGTAAGTGAGAGTTTATTTTTCATATAAAACACCCCTACTGGTGTCAATTGAACAAGAGCTAAGCTGTAATCGCCGTATTCAGAGCCAGCTCGATCATATTATTGAAAGTTAACTGCCGTTCTTCAGCTGTGGTCTCTTCTCCGGTGAGGCAATGATCGGAGACCGTTAAAATGGCAAGAGCTTCAATTGCAAACTGATGAGCTAAGGCATAAAGACCGGCAACTTCCATATCAATCCCCAGCACTCCAAACTTCTCCAGCGCAGGGATCAGATTTTCATCCGGGTCGTAATAGAGATCGCCGCTAAAGACGTTGCCAACTTTTATATCAATGCCACTTTTTTGCGCAATCAACCATGCCTGATGCAACAGTTTAAAATCAGCGGATGTCGCCATTGAATAACCTGAACTGCGTTTCAGGTTGGTGATAGAATCTGTTCCGGCGGCAACAGCCAATATAATGTCACGCATTTTAACATGCTGCTGAGTCGCCCCCAGGCTGCCTACGCGAATGATTCTCTTAACGCCAAAGTCATTAACCAGTTCATGGGCATAAAGCGTCATTGATGGTATTCCCATTCCATGTCCCATCACCGATACAGGCTGCCCGAAATAATAACCTGTGTATCCCAGCATATTGCGAACGTTCGTCACTTCCCGATAGTCCAGCAGATAATTTTCAGCGATAAATTTAGCGCGCAAGGGATCGCCAGGCATAATAACAGTTGAAGCAAAATCGCCGGATTTGGCATTAATATGTGCAGTCATAACAGCTCCAGAATTTTATTAGTGAAGATATGCTGAAAGTGTATCCTGCGGTAAGTCAGGTACGGAGGACAAAAGTCCTGCTCAAACGATCGGCTTCTCATTTTTGAGAGTTATTCTTTTAAGCGGCACGAATATCCCGGCTTTACAAATAATAAAAAGACGCATCCGCATATTCGGAAAAGACAGCTCCTTTTGCTACATAGATCCGGGGACGTTCTGAAACGATTGTTATTCTCGATACGAAGCCCTCCTTCTACTCCCTTGAGATTTACGCCAGGGAATAATGAAGCGTGGCCCACAGCGCTATAATAACGTCCGGATTCAGAATAATAATAAGATGAAAGCCCCGGCTTTTCTGCCAGGGCTTTGTCAGCACTCTGCGTCCTTAAGGAAAAAAACCGGACTCAGTAATAGTACACGTAGGGCCTGGAGCGATGAGGAAATAAGATCCCGTCAGGATCGCCTCCTTTCATGATTCGCCGGAGCGCTACGAACTCCTTCGCCCGACGGGGTCTGGTCATAAACATACGCGTCCAGGTCGACGGGCAATGACAAGTGTTAAAGTCGGGCCAAAGCCAGGAAGCGCGATGACGATGGTGCATCATCTTTCCTTCGAACCCTGGATAGCCAACATGGCAATGTGGTTTGGGTTTACCGTTACGATCGCGGTCTCTTCGTGAATTAAAAACAGACATTAAAGGTTCCTGCTATGGATAGTTACCTCATATGTCCTCCTTATATTTTGCCTGCGCGCGCTGCTCCTGTATGCCTGGTCCGTACCAGTCACGCTTGTGCCCACACATCCAACAGGAACAACAACATGGAGTGGTATAGTGGCGCCCCTGATCTTTTGGACTGCCGTTACGCACAGCGTTGTCGTTTCGCCGTTTATGCCTCATGCGACGCATGTGATGGCGTCGTTCCGCACGGGTTCTTGCCATGGTTCTTCCTCATATTGAGCGCGGTCATCAACCGCGTGGATATGAAGAAAGTCATTTTGGCGTTCAATGGGGCCATATTGACTCGCTCAGGATGCCTCGTTAAGCGGTTTGCAGTAGATATTGTCAATGTAGTGGACAAGGGCAGGCACGTCAGAAAACCAGTTTTGTTCTCCGCGAGCGAGAAAATCAGCAATAGCGCTTTCAATTACACTCCGACTGAGCACTTCAGCGTCAACCACCATTTTCAAGCCGATTCCTGCTGCGTAGCCCGGCAATATGCGGTAACCGCAATAAACTGGCGGTGGATTAGTACGCGCAATTTCTCGCGCACGTTTATCGGCAAAATCACTTATGGATAATCCCTCAAGCTGCGAGTCATTCCGTTGAGGCTTTCGTCCCCATGTATAGCTAATCGTTTTTCCATCGCGATTAATATCTGGTATGAAATCGAGATGCATTGCCTGACGCTGGCTGGCAGCGTCAAGCCGCAATAGCGCCTCATTGAAAGCAGCCTCTTCTATCTCATCGCTAAAAGCCACATTCGCCGTGATGATCTCCGCATTCCAGAAAACGGCTGGGTCACGACCGAGAAAAACTATATCGCTCCAGGTCCAGCCCCCGCTGGCAACTGCCGCATCATGTTCGCATTCGTCATAGAAGACGCCGCCCCAGACAGCACGCTCTTTGTAGATAAGATTTTTGATTTTGAGAGTCGCGCTCCGACGTTTACGGCGCGAAAGTGAGGTGAAGAGAACATGATTGCGGGCCATGGGTATCTCTGCGAATTGTCGCTGGGAGAAATCCAGCTGCACAGAATACAGGGGAGAGATTTAAAGTAAAAGATTTTTGTGCTGGTCAAAACAACGTAGTGTTCCGCCAGCAGATAGGGCTGAATAATGGCTAAGCAGGCAGAATAATAAACGACCTTATCGCACAGAAATCAGCCAACCTACTGAATTTAGGGCATAAAAAAAGACGTAGAATAACGTCTGTTTACTGCAAAATGGTACGCCCTACAGGGTTCGAACCTGTGACCTACGGCTTAGAAGGCCGTTGCTCTATCCAGCTGAGCTAAGGGCGCATTGAGAAGCGGGAGCTTCGTGATGTGCAATCGCCGGAATTATACGGTCCACGCCTGATGAGTCAATGTATTTTGCCGCGAAACTGCGGTTGTCTGTGCAACCTGCCTGGTTTAGCTGCGAAAGGAGTATAAAGTTTATTCAACCTTATGTTTATGCACGGTAACTTTGCTTTCGACTCCATGCGCTTTTTGGCTCCGCTCGCGGCAGGATTATGCAGGGATTGCAGCGGTCGCCTTACCAAAGCAAGATAAAATCTTAAACGAAGACTGACAGCGAGGCTGGCTTCTGACAAAATATCGCCATCCCCCTTTCGTAAAGATACAGATGGAATCCTCTCTCTGATGGCAGCAAAAATTATTGACGGTAAAACGATTGCGCAGCAGGTACGCTCTGAGGTTGCGGAAAAAGTGAAGGCTCGCGTGGCGGCCGGATTTCGAGCACCAGGCCTGGCCGTCGTGCTGGTCGGCAGCAACCCGGCATCGCAGATTTATGTCGGCAGCAAGCGCAAAGCGTGTGAAGAGGTAGGCTTCGTCTCCCGCTCGTACGATCTCCCGGAAACCACCAGCGAAGCAGAGCTGCTGGAACTTATCGACACCCTGAATGCGGATAGCGCTATCGACGGCATCCTGGTTCAGCTGCCGCTGCCCGCCGGCATTGATAATGTCAAAGTGCTGGAGCGCATTTCGCCGGACAAAGACGTTGACGGTTTCCACCCGTATAACGTTGGCCGCCTGTGCCAGCGCGCCCCGCGCCTGCGTCCATGCACGCCGCGCGGGATCGTCACGCTGCTCGAGCGTTACAACATTGATACCTACGGCCTGAACGCGGTGGTCATTGGCGCCTCCAACATCGTCGGACGCCCGATGAGCATGGAGCTGCTGCTGGCAGGCTGTACTACCACCGTAACCCACCGTTTTACCAAAAACCTGCGTCATCACGTTGAAAACGCCGATCTGCTGATTGTGGCTGTAGGTAAACCGGGCTTTATTCCGGGCGAGTGGATTAAAGAAGGCGCGATCGTGATCGATGTCGGGATTAACCGCCTGGAAAGCGGCAAAGTGGTTGGCGATGTCGTTTATGAAGATGCCGCCGCGCGCGCGTCGTACATTACGCCGGTTCCCGGCGGCGTCGGCCCGATGACCGTAGCCACCCTCATTCAGAACACGCTGCAGGCGTGTGAAGAGTATCACGATATTCAGGAGGCCTGAGATGGCGAATTTTTCTTTAGGCAAACACCCGCACGTTGAACTGTGCGATCTGCTGAAGCTGGAAGGCTGGAGCGAAAGCGGTGCGCAGGCTAAAATCGCTATCGCCGACGGTCTGGTCAAAGTCGACGGTGCGGTGGAAACCCGTAAACGCTGTAAAATCGTCGCCGGTCAGACGGTCAGCTTTGAAGGTCAGAGCGTTACCGTTACCGAGTAACAGGTTCAGGCGCCGCAACCGGCGCCTGTCCCCCCATCCCGACAGATGGTCTCTCGTTTTCCTGCACTTCAGTCAGCGCCGCCATCTTCCGATATCACGTCCTTTGTAGCACAGCCGGTCCCCTGGCTGCCTCCGGCAACCTGCACTTCCGCCTGACACCACTTCTCCCCGACGAACGCTTCAGCCGCTGGTTGGGAGCGTGCGAAGGCGAAATCAGGACCGCGCTTCGTTTCTTAGCCTGAGTCAGGGCAAAAAAATGCCGGGGATGGCCCCGGCTAAAAAGAGAGAATGAGACTACTTACGGCGCCAGGTGGTACCCTGCGGGCCATCTTCCAGCACGATGCCCATCTCGTTGAGACGGTCACGCGCGGCATCCGCCGCCGCCCAATCTTTCGCTTTACGCGCGTCCAGACGTTGCTGAATCAAAGACTCGATTTCCGCCACTTCCCCGTCGTCCGCCTGCGCGCCGCTCTGCAGGAAGGCATCCGGCTCCTGTTCGAGCAGACCGAGCACCGCCGAGAGCTTACGCATATGCGCCGCCATCGCGTTGGCCGCGGCGGCATCTTCGGTTTTCAGGCGGTTAACCTCACGCGCCATATCAAACAGCACGGAATAAGCCTCCGGAGTATTAAAATCGTCGTCCATCGCTTCAATGAAGCGCGCTTCAAACGCTTCACCGCCGGCCGGCGCTGCGGTTTTATCGGTTCCGCGCAGCGCGGTATACAGACGCTCCAGCGCGGAACGCGCCTGTTTTAAGTTCTCTTCGCTGTAGTTCAGCTGGCTGCGATAGTGGCCGGACATCAGGAAGTAGCGAATGGTTTCCGCGTCATAGAACTTCAGGACGTCGCGCACGGTAAAGAAGTTGCCCAGCGATTTTGACATCTTCTCGCGGTCAACCATCACCATCCCGGAGTGCATCCAGTAGTTCACGTACTCGCCGTCGTGGGCGCAGGTGGACTGGGCGATTTCGTTTTCATGGTGCGGGAACATCAGATCCGAACCACCGCCGTGAATATCAAAATGGTTGCCCAGCTGTTTGCAGTTCATCGCTGAACACTCAATGTGCCAGCCTGGACGGCCCGCGCCCCACGGCGACGGCCAGCTTGGCTCGCCCTCTTTCGACATTTTCCACAGCACAAAGTCCATTGGATTATGCTTGACGTCAACGACATCAACGCGCGCGCCGGCCTGCAGCTGGTCGAGATCCTGACGCGACAGCTGGCCATAGTTCGGATCGGTCGGGACATCGAACATAACGTCGCCGTTGTCGGCAACATACGCGTGGCCTTTAGCGATCAGCTGCTCGGTAATCTCAATAATTTCCGCAATGTGATGAGTCGCTCGCGGCTCCATATCCGGGCGCAGGATATTCAGCGCGTCAAAGTCTTTGTGCATCTCGGCAATCATGCGGTCCACCAGCGCAACAAAGCTCTCGCCGTTTTCATTGGCACGCTTGATGATTTTGTCGTCAATGTCGGTGATGTTGCGCACATACTTTAGCTTGTAGCCTAAAAAACGCAGATAGCGCGCAACCACGTCGAAGGAGACGAAGGTACGGCCATGGCCGATGTGACAGAGGTCGTAAACGGTAATACCACACACGTACATGCCAACTTCCCCGGCATGGATAGGTTTAAATTCTTCTTTTTGGCGCGTCAGTGTATTAAAAATTTTTAACATCGAAGATTCCGTGTAGACGTGTGTGGATATAAGTCGCGTATTCTAACCTTAATTCAACCCCGAAGCAGCACACATTGCAAGGTGATCCAACCTCGCGGTTATGCTATAACAGCCCCCTATATCTCACCCGACACCGGGTGCAGGCACCACAATCATCGGAACAGGATGCAAAAATGGTTACTTTCCACACCAATCATGGCGATATCGTAATCAAGACGTTTGACGACAAAGCGCCGGAAACAGTTAAAAACTTCCTGGACTACTGTCGTGAAGGTTTCTACGACAACACCATTTTCCACCGTGTCATCAACGGTTTTATGATTCAGGGCGGCGGTTTTGAGCCGGGCATGAATCAGAAAACCACCAAATCTCCTATTCAGAACGAAGCTAACAACGGTCTGAAAAACACCCGCGGCACCCTGGCAATGGCCCGTACTCAGGCGCCTCACTCCGCCACCGCGCAGTTCTTCATCAACGTCGCCGATAACGACTTCCTGAACTTCTCCGGCGAAAGCCTGCAGGGTTGGGGCTACTGCGTATTCGCAGAAGTCGTTGAGGGTATGGACGTGGTCGACAAAATCAAAGCGGTCGCCACCGGCCGAAGCGGCATGCATCAGGATGTGCCGAAAGAAGATGTTGTGATCAAAAGCGTCACCGTCAGCGAATAATTCGTGGCGACACTTTTTATTGCGGATTTACATCTGCAAACGGAAGAACCGGCGATTACCGCCGGTTTTCTGCGCTTTTTACAGGGGGAAGCCCGCAAGGCGGACGCCCTGTATATCCTCGGCGACCTGTTTGAAGCCTGGATCGGCGATGACGATCCCAACCCGCTGCATCGGCAAATTGCTTCAGCGCTGAAAGCGCTGGCCGATTCCGGCGTCCCCTGCTACTTCCTTCACGGCAACCGCGATTTTCTCGTCGGTCAGCGCTTTGCCCGCGAAAGCGCCATGACCCTGCTGCCGGAAGAGAAGCTTCTCGACCTCTACGGGCGCAAGGTGCTGATTATGCACGGCGACACCCTCTGCACCGACGATGCCGGCTATCTGGCGTTTCGTGCGAAAGTGCACAATCCCTGGATCCAACGCCTGTTTCTGGCCCTACCGCTGTTTATCCGCCGCCGTATCGCTGCCAGAATGCGCGCCGACAGCAAAGCGGCCAACAGCAGCAAGTCGATGGAAATTATGGATGTGAATCCACAGGCGGTCGTTGACGTTATGGAAAAACATCACGTTCAATGGCTGATTCACGGGCATACGCACCGTCCTGCCGTCCATCCGCTAGAAGCCAACGGTCAATCCGCATATCGCGTGGTTCTGGGCGCATGGCATCACGAAGGCTCCATGGTCAAAGTGACGGCCGAAAAGGTCGAACTGATTCAGTTCCCCTTCTGAGTTCCAGCAAGCACTATTCCGAAAAAGCACTTCAGGCAGCAGAATGGCTGTCCTGACGTTTAACCCCAGGTTAATTTTCCAGCAAACCACACTCAAGGAACGAGCATGCAAAAATGGAGTCAGCCCCTAATCTGGGGCATGGTTATCGCCGTCATCGGCCCGATTACCGCCAGCTATTTTGGCCTGGTGTTTATCTACTTCGGTTCGCTGACCGTGCTGGGAATCGCAGCGCTACTTTGGATCCTCTATTTTTACGCGATTTATCTGCTTTGTACGCGGCCGCACGATGAGCGCTTTGTGCAAATCTACATGCTGGTCATGAGCATTCTTATGCTGCCCTGGGGAGTGGTGCTGGTTTTTACCTTTTTTGCCAGCGCGACCACCGCCCATAACCGGCGCGTTGCCCCCAGTCACGACGAGACAAAAGAGGGCTAGCCATGCGCACGCAACCGTTTTCCTTGCCGGGAGTTCATGCTATTCTCTGTGGCCTCTAAAGCAGTGTGCAACACACCCACAGGAGTTTTAAGACGCATGTCTTCCCGCAATAATTCGGCGCGTATCGCCATCGTGATGGGGTCCAAAAGCGACTGGGCTACCATGCAGTTTACCGCAGAAATCCTTGATGCCCTGAACGTTCCGTACCATGTCGAAGTGGTTTCCGCCCACCGCACCCCCGATAAACTGTTCAGCTTCGCCGAAGGCGCGCAAGACAATGGTTTTCAGGTGATTATTGCCGGTGCGGGCGGCGCGGCGCATCTGCCGGGCATGATTGCGGCGAAAACGCTGGTGCCGGTGTTGGGCGTGCCGGTGCAGAGCGCAGCGCTGAGCGGCGTAGACAGCCTCTACTCCATCGTTCAGATGCCGCGCGGTATCCCGGTTGGTACGCTGGCTATCGGTAAAGCCGGCGCCGCCAACGCCGCCCTGCTGGCTGCGCAGATCCTCGCCCAGCACGATGCGGAACTGCACCAGCGCCTCAGCGCCTGGCGCCAGGCGCAAACCGATGAAGTACTGGATAACCCGGATCCGCGGGGTGCGGCATGAAACAAGTTTGCGTTCTCGGTAACGGCCAGCTAGGCCGAATGCTGCGCCAGGCTGGCGAACCGCTGGGTATTGCGGTCTGGCCGGTCGGTCTCGAAGCCGACCCGGAAGCAGTGCCGGTACAGCAAAGCGTGATTACCGCAGAGATTGAACGCTGGCCGGAAACGGCGCTGACCCGCGAGCTGGCGCGTCATTCCGCCTTCGTCAACCGCGACGTTTTTCCGGTTATCGCCGACCGTCTGACGCAAAAGCAGCTGTTCGATAAGCTGGAGCTCGCTACCGCGCCGTGGCAGCTTCTGGCGGAGAAAAGCGAATGGCCGACGGTATTCGCCCGTCTCGGCGAGCTGGCTATCGTTAAGCGCCGCGTCGGCGGCTATGATGGCCGCGGTCAGTGGCGTTTGCGGGAAAATGAAACCGCGCAGCTGCCGGATGATAACTACGGCGAGTGTATCGTTGAGCAGGGGATTAACTTCTCCGCCGAAGTGTCGCTGGTCGGCGCACGCGCCCGGGACGGCAGCACGGTCTTCTATCCGCTGACCCGCAACCTGCATCAGGACGGTATTTTACGCGCCAGCGTCGCCTTTCCGCAGGCCAACGCCCGCCAGCAGGCGCAGGCCGAACAGATGCTGACGGCGATCATGAATGAGCTGGGCTACGTTGGCGTGATGGCGATGGAGTGTTTTGTCACCGCTGATGGTCTGCTGATTAACGAACTGGCGCCACGCGTGCACAATAGCGGCCACTGGACGCAGAACGGCGCGTCCATCAGCCAGTTTGAGCTTCATCTGCGGGCGATTACCGATCTGCCGCTGCCGCCGCCGGTGGTCAACAGCCCGTCGGTGATGATCAACCTGATCGGTACCGATCTCAACTATGACTGGCTGAAGCTACCGCTGGTGCATCTGCACTGGTACGACAAAGAGGTGCGTCCGGGACGTAAAGTCGGTCACCTGAACCTGACCGACAGCGATACCGATCGCCTGAGCGCGACGCTGGAAGCGCTGAAGCCGCTGCTGCCGCCGGAATACGCCAGCGGTGTATTCTGGGCGCAGGCGCAGCTGGCGTAATCCAGCTCTCCATAGTCCCGGAGGCGGTGCTGCGCACCTGCCCGGGCTACCTCTCTGCCATAATCCTTCGTCAGAATCCCGGCTTGCGGCGCGCTGCGCCTTAGCCGGGCTACCAGACCAACCATCATTTGCCCCGTAGCCATTCAACAAAATCCGCAAACCGCACGAACATGTAGCCCGGGCAAGGCGCGTCGAGCGCCGCCCCCGGGGAAAGAGCGCAGGATATTTCAGCGTCTGCTTCGGCGCGTGATTTTACCTGTGCATCAGGGCTTAATGCAGGTTCCCGCCAGCCCGGCAAGGGTGTCATCGATACGCGACAGCGCCCCAATCCACGCCCGCTTGCCCCGACGGCGCACGTAGCCGCTTACCGCCGCGATTTTCGGCCCCATCGCGCCGTCGTCGCGGGCAAAAGGCGCCAGCTCTTCCGGCGTCGCTTCGCGGATCGGTCGCTGCATGGGGGTGCCCCAATGTTCATATACCGCATCCGCGTCGGTCAGGATCGCCAGGCCATCGGCATCAATCTGCTCCGCCAGCAGCGCGGCAGCGAGGTCTTTATCAATCACCGCCTCTGCGCCATGCCCGCTCTCAAGCACCGGAATTCCGCCGCCGCCGCAGCATATCACCACGTGCCCCTCACCCAGCAGACGCTCAATCGACTCGCTCTCCTCAATCCTCACCGGCGTCGGCGAAGGAACCACCCGACGCACATATTTACCGTCGCGCTTCATCCTCCAGCCGTACTCATCTTCCAGCCGTTTTTGCAGCTCCGGATCGTAAACCGGACCAATAAACTTCTCCGGCGCCGAAAAGGCCGGATCGTTTGACGAGACTGTAATGCGGGTCATCACCGTCGATACCGGCGGCATGAGTGATTCCTGCGCCAGGCGCTGGGCCAGCATATAGCCAATCATGCCCTGGCTCTCCGCGACCAGCACGTCCAGCGGATAGGGCTCAACGTCGCCGTAGGCCAGATTTTGCAGCGCCAGCAGACCCACCTGCGGCCCGTTGCCGTGCACAATGGCCAGCCGATACGTCTGCGCCAGACGCGCCAGCGCGGGAACCGCGCTATCGATATTGCGGTACTGATTTTCTACGGTCAGCGCTTCCCCGCGCTGTAATAAAGCGTTGCCGCCAAGGGCAACAACCAGCGTTTTCATAAAAAGTCCTTAGATAAGATGTTGCGCCAGCCAGAATCCCAGAAGCGTGTCGGCGCCGGAGGTATGCCCCATCGCCAGCAGCGCTTCGACGGCGGGCTCGAGACGTCGTCCACGTTGCAGGGCGCAGGCAAAATGCATCAGCGGCGAAGCGAAGCGCCCCTCGCTGGCGTAGCGTAAATAGTTGACGCTCACCTGAGTGGTGGCCGCGCGCAGATCGCCGGAGGCGCGAAAAAATGCCCTTCCGCCGCAGGGTGACATGCGCCCCGAGCGCCACGCCGCCAGCATCATGCCGATCAGCATGTCGTCCAGGCTGGGCGTCAGGCCCGGCCCCTTGCCCAGCCACAGGCGCCAGTCGACGGCGTTGCCGGCCAGCGCGGAGGCAAAACAGTGGCGAAGCTGGCGCAGCTCGGGATGCTGCCGCAGCTCGATAGCCTGCGACAGCGGCCCGAACAGCCCGGTCTCCTCCGGTCGACTCATCAGCGCTGGCGGGAGATAAGCGTTTACGGATTGACAGCGGAGCCGCAGGGAGCAGCGCCTGCGCGGCGGCATCAGCAAAAGATCGCCGACCTGAATACCGTCATTCCGCGCTATCGGCGACGCCCCCGTCCGCAGCGCCGCGTGCAGCCGGATAAAATCGCGATGACGAACAACCCATCCGCCGGGGCTCACGCCCTGCCCCCGATGATGTAGCGTCAGCAGCGCGCCGCCTGCAACATAGAGGTTAATGGTGCGCCGCCAGAGGCCGCCGATTCGCCACGGTTGGCGATGATCCGGCGCATCGACGCTGCCTATCAGCGGACGAATCCTCTCCATCGCGCTACCTCAGCTCACGCCCAGTTCGTCCGCCAGCGCTTCCAGCGCCTGCTCGAAACAGGCCAGCGGCGCTCTGACGGTTCCGGCGCCAATCTGGCCGATCCCCGCTTCTTTATGGGCGATCCCGGTGTTAATGAGCGGCGTAATGCCGGTTTCAACCACCCGGCGAATATCCAGTCCAAGACAGGCGCCCTGGAAATCCCAGCCAGGAATCTGCAGCTGCATATTGCGCTCAAGGAAGATTTCCGCCATCTCCTCCGAAACGGATTTTGCCGCCTCCATTCCGCCAGCGCCGACAAAGCGGGTCACCCCCGGCGCCGCAATCATCGCCGCGCCGCCGATGCCGAAGGTTTCGGTAATGGCGCTGTCGCCCATATCCGGGTTGGCCTGTTCCTGAGAGAAACCGGTAAAGAACAGCCCCTGCGGCGTATTCACCGGTGCGGTAAACCAGCGGTCGCCCAGTCCGCTAACGCGAATACCGAACATATCGCCGTTGCGGGTCATCGCGGTGACAATACTGCCGGCGCGGATCTGCGCCCCAGCATCCATCGCTGATTTGCAGTAGGCCATCGCCAGGTTGAGGAAGAACTGATCGGTGATGGCGAGAAAATCCATCACTTCGGCGATCTGTTGTTTATCGTGGTCGAGTCGCGCCAGATGCGGTGCCAGCGTGCGCATCAGCAGCGCGGAGGTGGCGATATTGCGCTGGTGGAACTCATCGCCCATGGTGATGCCCTGCGCCATCATCGCGGTGAGATCAATGCCGCACGTCATCTGTTTCAGCGCCGCACTGAGAACGGGCATCAGCACATCGCGCATCCAGCGCAGGCGCTGCTGCACATCTTCGCCGTAGGCGCCGAAACGCATCACCTTGCCAATGCCTTCGTTCAGGTTGCAATACGCGCGGTTACCTTCGGCGATGTTCTCCACGACCAGCATCGGCATATTCGGCGAAGTAATACCGCCCATCGGCCCTACGGCATTAACGTGGTGGCAGGGAATAAAGGTAATCTCGCCGTTTTCCAGCATCGCGTGGGCCGTTTTCTCATCCTGCGCCCAGCCTTCGAACAGGCAGGCCCCAATGCAGGCCCCTTTCATCGGACCGGTCATCTCCTGCCAGCGCATCGGCGGCCCGGCGTGGAGCAGCGTTTTGTTTTGATTCAGCGCCCCGATTAAAGAACCCGCCGGCTTCACATCCAGCCAGTGCGGACGTGCATTACGAATTCGTTCTATTACTGCGTCATTGGCCTGCGCCACTGATGTAAACATAGAGACCTCTTATTGCAAACGTTCTAATAAACGAGCCAGTTTCTTATTCCCACCGGCAATCGGCGCCCACTGATAGTGAACAACCGGCGTTCCGGCGGTCTGTAAATCGAGCGCAAAGCTGCGCAGGCCAGCATTAATCACCGACACGCCGTCCAGCAGGCCGGCGCGCGGGGCAGGAGCGGCTTTCCGCGGCGGGCTAATCAGCGCGGCGGCAAGCAAGGTGGCTTCAGGCAGGCTATCGACCACGGCGATCCCCGCATCTTCAAGGACTGAAATCTGACGGGAGCGGCACTGCGGATCGCTTTCGGTTCCGGTCACCGTCGCGATAACGTGCAGCGGACTATCGTCGGCTCTGGTCGCCCACGCCCGCTGGCATGCTTCGACCAGCGAGCCGGCCGGATCGGCGGTGGCGCCGTAGCCAATCACCACGTCCAGCAGCAGTACGCCAACCTGAGTTTCCGCGCCAAGTTCGGCAATCAGCTGGTTGCGCAGGGAGGGGTCGATCATCGGATGCGGACGGCCGACGGTGTAAAAATCGTCACCAAGATCGACGACCCGGTGCCCCTGCGCGTCGAGCATCATGCCCTGCGGGTGATGCGCATCAGGGGTAATGTTCAGCCGTTCTGCCAGCAATCCTGCGGATTCAGCAGCCAGCGTACCGCCGGTGTATAAGCCGCGAATCTGCTTGCCCGCCACCGCGGGAAGGCTTGCCTGACGCCGTCCCACTCGCGCCAGCAGGCAGGCCAGACGCCCGGCCTCGTCAAGCGTGCGGGCGAACCAGACGTTTTCATCGCGGGCGATCGGCGGCGTATAGCCGAGAAATAGCGCCACCACCGGTTTCGCGCTGCGCTTCATGGCGGCGATGATCTTCAGACGCACCGCTTCGGCGGGAGGTTTAGAAACAAAGGCCAGCACCTGGCTCTGCGCATCCTGGGTCAGCATTTCCAGCGCCGTTTGCGCGCTGATGCCGCCCACTTCGGCGCTCAGATCGCGGCCGCCGAGACCGATCGCATGGCTGATCCCTTCGCCGCCGAGGACAATCTGCGAGACCAGCTCCTGAATACCGGTGCCGGACGCGCCAATAACGCCGATGTTGCCTTCCGGCGTAACGTTGGCGAAAGCCAGCGGCGTGCCGGCAATCATGGCGGTGCCGCAGTCCGGCCCCATGACCAGCAGCCCTTTGTCACGGGCGCAGGTTTTGAGCGCGATTTCATCTTCCAGCGTGACGTTGTCGGAGAAGATCATGACGTTTTTCTCGCTGCTGAGCGCCTGATGGGCAAGCTCCGCGGCGTACTCCCCGGCAACGGAAATTAAGGTCATATTGGCCTGGGGTATTTTCTGCGTTGCGCTTTGCCAGCGGCGAACCACGCTCAGGCTTTGACTTTGTCCGCTCCCCTGCGCCAGGGCGGTAAGGGCCTCATCAAGACGGGCGGCGATCATTTGCGTAACCGACGCATCCGCGCAATCGGTGCGGATCGCCACGCAAATGTCATTTGGCGTCGCGCTGGCAAAATCGTCGTGCCAGAACCCGGTCGTTTCCAACAGCGATTTATTTGCCGGTGTGCCCATCATGACTGAAACATCATCGATATTTTCCGACTCGCTCAGCTTGCGTGAAATAATCATTAAGCTGACCGAATCCTGGAAACAGCCCTTTTTAATAAAGGCATGGATCATAATAACTCCCCAATAATTGCACCCATTGCAATTGAATGAGCATGGTTAATCTGCCATCAGGCTAACGGGATAAAATTATCGACGGCGTGACCGGAATCACATGAGAATTATTACAAGACGCTTTCAAATAAAGCCGAAGGCATTAGCCCGAGTTTTTTAATGAATAGATTAACCGGGTCCCTTCTGACAAACCTACGGTGATTATTAAATAAAATCTAACTAACTATTTTTACCAATGCAGATCACAATTTAAGTTTATTTTCCCCGTATTTTATTTGGCAGTCAGGCTCTACACCGTCGTTAAAAGGAAGACAGATGAAAGTCAGTCGGGAAACACTTCATCAGCTTATTGCCAATAAGCTGAATACAGCAGGGCTTACTCGCAATCACGCGGATATCATTGCCGATGTACTGGTTTATGCCGATGCCAGGGGTATTCATTCGCACGGCGCGGTTCGCGTTGAATATTATGCGGAACGTATTTCAAAAGGCGGAACCAATCGTCATCCCACCTTCACCTTTGAAAAGAACGGCCCCTGCAGCGGTATTTTGCATGCCGATAATGCCGCCGGTCAGGTGGCCGCCAAAATGGGCATGGAGCACGCGATAGAATTGGCCAGGGAAAACGGCGTGGCCGTGGTCGGCATCCGGCGTATGGGCCACAGCGGAGCGATCTCTTACTTCACCCGGCAGGCCGCCCGCGCCGGGCTAATCGGGATTTCGCTGTGCCAGTCAGACCCGATGGTCGTGCCTTTTGGCGGGGCGGAAATCTATTACGGAACCAACCCGCTGGCCTTTGCCGCGCCCGGCGAGGGCGATGATATCATCACCTTCGACATGGCCACCACGGTGCAGGCATGGGGGAAAATTCTCGACGCCCGCTCGCGCCATGAAACCATTCCCGATAGCTGGGCGGTGGATAAAAACGGCGCGCCGACCCGCGATCCTTTTGCCGTTCACGCCCTGCTTCCGGCAGCCGGCCCGAAAGGCTACGGCCTGATGATGATGATCGACGTCCTCTCCGGCATTTTGCTCAATCTCCCCTTCGGCCGCCAGGTCAGCTCTATGTACGACAACCTGAGCCAGGGACGCGAGCTGGGCCAGCTGCATATCGTCATCAACCCGGCATTTTTCTCCTCCAGCGCGCTATTCCGCCGGCATATCAGCGACACCATGCGTGAATTAAACGCCATTACGCCAGCGCCCGGATTTAACCAGGTGTATTACCCCGGGCAGAACCTGGATATCAATGAGAAAAACAGCGCCGTCAACGGTATCGAGATCGTTGATGAGATTTATGACTATCTGGTTTCGGACGCTTTATATAACCGCTCTTATGAAACCAATTCCCCGTTTGCTCAATAAATTAAAATACAGGAGTTGCGTATGGCTCATTATTTTCGACAGGCAATAGAAGAGACATTGCCCTGGCTTTCCTCTTTCGGCGCCGACCCGACCGGGGGCATAACCCGCCTGCTCTATTCGCCAGAATGGCTGCAGGCGCAGCAGGCATTCAAACAAAGAATGAGCGAAAGCGGACTGGAAACGCGCTTTGATGAAGTGGGCAATCTCTATGGTCGCCTGCCCGGCACGCGCTTTCCCGATGAGGTTATCCTCAGCGGTTCGCATATTGATAGCGTCGTTAACGGCGGCAATCTTGACGGCCAGTTCGGCGCACTGGCGGCCTGGCTGGCGGTTCGCTGGCTAAAAGAGACCTACGGGGCGCCGCTGCGCACCGTGGAAGTGCTGGCGTTAGCGGAAGAAGAAGGTAGCCGCTTCCCTTACGTCTTCTGGGGCAGCAAAAATATCGTCGGCATCGCTAATCCAGCGGACGTACGCGAAATTAAAGACGCTAAAGGCGTGGCGTTTATCGATGCCATGAAGCAGTGCGGTTTCAGCCTACCCGCCGCTCCGCTGGCGCCACGCCGGGATATTAAAGCCTTCGTAGAGCTGCATATTGAGCAGGGTCGCGTGCTGGAAACCAACAAGCAGTCGATCGGCGTGGTCAACGCCATAGTCGGACAGCGTCGCTACACCATCACCCTCACCGGCGAGTCTAACCATGCCGGCACGACGCCAATGGGCTACCGTCGCGATACCGTCCACGCCTTTAGCCGTATCTGCTGCGAATCTATCGCCAAAGCAAAAGCCCACGGTGACCCGCTGGTGCTCACCTTCGGTAAAGTCGACCCGCAGCCGAATACCGTCAACGTGGTACCGGGCAAAACCGTCTTCACTATGGACTGCCGCCATACCGATGCTCTGGAGTTAACGGCATTTACTGAGGTCATTGAGGCCGATATGCGGCGGATCTGCCAGGAGATGGATATCGGCATTGAGATCGACCTGTGGATGGATGAGGCTCCGGTTCCCATGGATAAGAAGCTGGTGGCCCAGCTCACCGCGCTTTGTGAAAAAGAGAAGGTGAATTTCCGCGTGATGCACAGCGGCGCGGGACACGACGCGCAGATATTCGCTCCCTGCTTCCCGACCTGCATGATCTTTATGCCGAGCATCAAAGGCATCAGCCATAACCCGGCGGAAAGCACGCATATCGAGGATCTGGCGGAAGGCGTAAAAACGCTCGCCTTAATGTTGCATCAACTGGCCTGGACTGAATAAGGAAACGATCATGGGTTATTTAAATAATGTGCTTGGCTATCGCGATGATTTACTGGCCAGCCGTTCCATCGTGCGCCACGGCAATTACGCGCTGCTGACGCCGGACGGTCTGGTCAAGAACGTTATTCCGGGTTTTGAACATTGCGATGTGACTATTTTGTCAACGCCGAAATTAGGCGCCACCTTTGTTGATTATCTGGTCACGCTGCATGAAAACGGCGGTCATCAAAGCGGTTTTGGCGGCGAAGGCATCGAGACCTTCCTGTATGTGATTAAGGGAGAAATCATCGCCGGGGCTCAGGGTAAATCCTTCGCGCTGACCGAAGGCGGTTATCTTTACTGCCCGCCGGGTGAGCGGATGACTTTCAGTAATAACCATTCAGCCGATAGCCAGCTCTTCCTCTATAAGCGCCGCTATATTCCGACAGAGGGCCATGCGCCTTATCTGGTCACCGGCAACGTCAGCCAGCTGGAGCGTATTCATTATGAAGGAATGGAAGACGTTATTCTGATCGATTTCCTGCCAAAAGAGCTGGGCTTCGATATGAATATGCATATTCTCTCTTTCGCACCGGGGGCCAGCCACGGCTACATTGAAACCCACGTCCAGGAGCATGGCGCCTATATTCTCTCCGGCCAGGGAGTGTATAACCTCGACAACAGCTGGGTTCCGGTCAAGCAAGGCGATTATATCTTTATGGGCGCTTACTCCCTGCAGGCGGGATACGGCGTCGGACGGGAAACGTTCAGCTACATCTATTCAAAAGACTGCAACCGCGACGTTGAGATCTGATGGCTGACAAGCTGCAAACGTTACTATTGCCCGCTGGCGCGGGCCTACGGATTCAGTACAACTTTTTGCTATCGTCAATTTCGTAGGCCGGGTAAGGCGCCAGCCGCTAAAAAGCGGGCGCAGTGTTCAAAACAGGTTGGTTATCAAACGCCCAGAATTCACTTTTTTGTTTAGCTATGTTGGATTTTGCCACGGTGTGAACCGTGGCATTTTTTATTCAGGCAGGCAGCGTCTGGCCAAGCTTGATGGCGCAGGCGATATTGCGCGCGCAGGCGTAAAGATTCTGCTCGCCGCGATCCAGCACCTCGGCCAGCGGCGCCAGCGCGGGAAGAATGCTAAAGACCGCATCAATACCATGCTGATGCACCGCTTCGACGCCGTCACCCAGCACGCCGGCGATGCCGATAACCGGAATGCCGTGCTTTTTGGCGATCCGCGCCACGCCAACCGGCGCTTTGCCGCCGACGGTTTGCGAATCCATACGCCCTTCGCCGGTGATCACCAGGTCCGCATCGCGCAGCGCCTCCTCCAGATGAACCGCCTCCAGCACAATATCAATGCCCGATTTCAGCGTGGCGTTAAGGAATACGCGAGCCGCCGCGCCCATCCCGCCGGCCGCGCCGCCGCCGACCATCGCCGTCACATCCTGACCGGTTGCCGCCAGCAGCACCTGAGCGTAATTTTCTAAACCGCGCTCCAGAACGGCGAC
The DNA here is from genome assembly GCF_051835185.1 of Klebsiella sp. K5-306. NCBI lineage: Bacteria > Pseudomonadati > Pseudomonadota > Gammaproteobacteria > Enterobacterales > Enterobacteriaceae > Klebsiella > Klebsiella sp. K5-306. The sequence goes on along the minus strand of NZ_JAIFJY010000008.1, from coordinate 156,216 downwards.
CATGCCTGCGCAGGCCCCTTTTTGCGGGCCAAAGACCGCCGCCGCGCCGCGTTCGCCGAGTAGCGGATTATCCACATCGCAGGCTACGTCAATCCGGCACTCGCGAAGTCGCGGGTCGAGATCGCGTAAATCAACGTTGACCAGCCGCTCTAACGCTCCGCCGCCGAGGCCGACGCTCTCGCCGCGTTCATCAACAAAGCGTGCTCCCAGCGCCTGAGCCATCCCCATTCCGCCGTCCACCGTGGCGCTGCCGCCAATACCGAGAATTATGTGACGGACGCCGGCGTCCAGCGCATGGCGAATCAGCTCACCGGTGCCGTAGCTGGTGGCCTGCAGGGGGTTGCGTTCGTCGGGGGGAACCAGCATGAGTCCGCTGGCCGCCGCCATCTCAATAAACGCGGTGTGTCCGTCGCCGCTCAGGCCATAGAAGGCGCCGACAAAATCGCCCATCGGCCCCATGACCGGCAGCATCACCATTTTACCCTCGGTGGCCTCAACCATTGCCTCCACCGTCCCCTCGCCGCCGTCGGCGATCGGCAGACAGATGCACTCCGCCTGCGGGAAAATAGAGGTAAAGCCCGCCTTAATCGCCTGGGCGCAGCGGCTGGCGCTTACGCTTTCTTTGAAAGAGTCCGGTGCAATAATTATTTTCATGGTTCATCCTTTTTAATGTCATTACTTAATACGATCCCAGGGAATGAGATTTTCCATCACCACCGCCAGCAGCACGCCGATTAATAAGCCGTTGCCTAATAGCGGTCGAATTGTCAGGGGCAGCGTCTGGAGATAGACCGGCGGCAGGCCCATTAAAAAGATGCCGATAAATAACGGCAGCGCCAGCCGGTAGATATTTCGTGCGGTGAAGGTGATTTGTTTACTGAAAGATAAGCTGGAATATAACAACGGAAGATAGGAGACCAGCATGACCGCGCTGCTAATCGGCAAAGGCAGCGTGGTAAAAAAGTGGGTCAGCGGCGTAAATAGTCCCACCAGCAGACAGCACAGGCAGCCGATAATAAACGGCTGGCGCGAAGTCTCTCCAGTTTGGGTTAATAAACCTATCGATGAAACAAAAGGCGAAAACGGCACCACGCTGAGCGGAACCGTTATTAAGGTCATCAGGCCGGAGATAATAAAGCTTCGTCGGTAGCGGGTATTGCTGGCGCCCTGCTGGGGATAAAAAACGTCGCTACCGCGAATTGCGCCGTAGGTATTCGTAATATTCACCAGCCCCGCCAGCAGCGCCGTCAAAATAATGCCGGGGCGTAACTCCCCGCCGTAGCCAAGTGGAAACCACTGCCAGTGAATCGGCCCGGATGCCATCGTGGCGGGCGGAGTGCGAAACAGCAGGTACCAGCCAGCCCAGCCTACGAGGGTGCCAAACAGCAGGGCATAGCGAGCAATGCCGTCCGCAAGAAAAATGATCATCCCCAGCACCAACAGCATCACCGCCAGCGCCAGGCTAAACGGCGCCAGCTGAACGCCCACGTTAGCCTGGGTCGAACTGAAAGGCAGCCCGAGCATGCCTTTAAAAAAGATCGTGGTGAGCTGCGCGCCGAGCAGCAGCATAAAAAAGACCATGACCGTCGGGCTGAAGAGCTTCGCCAGGCGGTGACCGATGCCGCTCACGCCGATGATGATGGTGAATATCGCCGACAGAGAGATGCCAACCGCCAGGCTTGACGCAATGCTGGCAAATGGAGTGCCGCGCGCGGCTTCACCGACGGTGACGGTCAGGATAGTGCTCCACCATAGTCCCGTAGGCCCTTCCATAATCGCCCGACGATGGCCCAGCAGCGCCTGCGCCAGGCAGGCCAGCCCGGTGGTGATAAAACCGTACTGAGTCAGCGTAATCAGCGCGCTGGCGGGCAGCTGAAAAGCAGACTGTAATGTCGGCGGTACCACGACGGTGTTGCAGAAAATAAAGAAGAACCATTGAAATCCCGCCAGGGTGTTTCGTTTATTGAGCGGAAATACCACCATGATTGAATCCTGAAAAAGCGCCTGCCGTTAAACAGGCGCTGAGCATGGAATGGGGCAAGTGATTCCCCGGGTCGCGGCTTGCGCCTTATCCGGGCGACAAATCGGCTCGTAGCCCGGAGAAGGCGCTTACGCCGCAAGCCGGGAATTCACCGGATCCCCGTTACTGCTGATGCTTAAGGATAAATTTCCCCTTCGGCGCGTGCGGGAAGCCCTGCTCGATGTCATAGATCACATCGCCGCGCAGGAGGGTTCTGGCGATCCGCGCGCCAATCGTACGGCCGACGTAAGGGCTGACTTTATGGCGATATTCAAGGTCTTCCGCCTGCAGAACGTAGCTGCTGTTCGGCTGAATAAACACCAGGTCAGCGTCTTTGCCCGGCGCGATGCGACCCTTATGCTTCAGGCCGAAAATATCCGCGGCGTTGGTCGCCATCAGGCGAGCAAACTGCGGCAAAGGCATACCGCGCTTCTGCACCGCTTCATCGAACATGACGTCCATACAGTTTTGCAGACCGGCAATCCCGCCCCAGGCCTGCATGATATTGCCCGCCTTCATTTCCGGCGGGCACGGAGAGTGGTCGGACACCAGGCAGTCGATCTCACCGTTGAATAGCTTTTCCCACAGCCCTTTCTGATTTTCCGCGTCGCGGATCGGCGGAGAGCATTTCGCCAGGGTGCCAATCTTTTCAAACTGTTCGGTATCCAGTACAAAGTAGTGCGGGCAGGATTCGCAGGTGACATCCTGACCTTCCTGACGGGCGCGCGTCACTTCGGCGACCCCTTCCGGGCTGCTGACGTGGCACACGTGCAGGCGGCAACCGGCGACCTTCGCCAGATACAGAACGCGGCGGATCGCCTCAACTTCGGTGAATACCGGACGGGAGGCGACGTAATCATGGGCGGTCACGCGCCCTTCTCTTTTCGCCTCTTCGCCCAGCTCATCGCAGATCAGCGCGTTTTCGCAGTGCACCAGTACCGTCTGCTTCATCTCGGCCAGCTTTTGTACGCCTTTGAAGAACTGCCAGTCGTTAACGTCGCGGAAGTCATTGTCAATCCCGCGATCGCCGCAGGTCGCGACGAAGCATTTGAACCCCACCACGCCCACTTCATCCAGCTCGTGCAGCCGGTCAAGGTTATAGGAGACCAGTCCGCCAAGCTGCGCGGCATCGATGGTCAACTTGCCTTTCGCGGCGTCGAATTTCAGCTCAATGGTCTCTCGATCGACGGTGGCCGGCAGCTGGTTCAGCGGCATTTCGATCATCGTAGTGATGCCCCCTTTTGCCGCCGCGCGGGTACCCGTTTCGTATCCTTCCCAGTGGGTACGACCCGGCTCAGAGATGTGCGTATGCGCATCGACCATCCCCGGCGAAACGATCAGCCCCGTGGCATCCATGATCTGCTTCGCGTCCCCCAGGTTTTCACCGATAGCGGCAATTTTGCCGTCAGCAACCGCGATATCGACCACCCGGGATTCGTTTTCCAGAATGACGGTGCCGTTTTTAATGATTAAATCAAAAGACATATAAAACTCCTTGTATGTGTACAGACGATTAAGCCGCCATACTTCTGTTTGCAGCCACGTACACCGCAATACCAATGGCTTTGGCTCTTGAAGCTTCATCCATGAAATAAACTTTCCTGGTTGTAATAAAATCAATTCACAGCATTGGGGCGCGCCAGGTTATTCGGCTGGGCCCGCCTTTTCAGCAAGGCGTAGGCGGCAAAAGCGACAATAACACCAACAAACCACGACACGCGGGAGAACGATTCGAGCAGCGGGATAAATTTTCCGCCGAGCGATAAAATAACCGCCACAATCGTTACCAGGAATGCGGTAACGTTAAATCCATTATCGAAATATTTATAATCTCCAGGCGCGGTGTAAAGTTCATCAAGATTAATTTGCCCACGCATGACGATAAAATAGTGCGCCATCATTACGCCAATAACCGGACCCAGCATACCGCCGATAATATCGAGAAAAAGATAAATACTGTCCTGATTTTCCATTAATTTCCAGGGGCAGATCAGCAGGCTAATAATACTGGCAATCAGCACGCCGTTTTTATAGGTCAGTTTCGTGGGAGCAATCGCCGCAATTTGATAGCCCGCAGGAATAATATTACCGGTGGCGTTGGTGGAGATCGTGGTCATTAATATCACCAGCACCGCAAAGAACGAGGCAAACAGGCTGTCCCATTTCTGCACAATATCCAGTACGTTCCAGGTATCCATACCGTAATGGATACTGGCGCCGGCGATAATGCACACTCCGGCCACCGCGAACAGAATATAGGCCACCACTAAGCCAAGGGTTTGCCCAACGGCCTGCTCGCGAAACGAACGCGCGTTCTGGGTAAAGTCCGAGGCGCTCACCGCCGGCGCGGCCCAGACGGCAACGACCGCATTGATAACGACCAGGAACAGGAAGCCGGTATGCTCCGCTTTCGCCACCCCGGTCGGCAGATAGTCAAGGATCGGACCGATCCCGACCAGCGAGATAGCCCAGATAGCCATGCCGCCGAAGACAATATAGATGCAGGGATTGAGGATTGCGGTAAATTTATTGAGAACTTTTCCGCCGCCGAAACCAATCGCCACATTAATCAGCCAGAAAACCAGAAAGGCGATCATCCCCGGCAACGACAGTCCCAGCAGCTTAAAATCACCGCCGAGCGTCAGAAACTCGGGCCACAGTTTGCCTAATAAGATCAGGAATGCCAGCGAGCCGGCATAGCATTGCAAACCAAACCACATAATTGCCGCAATGCCGCCTCTGAGCAGGCCGGGTAATAATGCCCCACGCACACCATAAGAAGCTCTTAATATCATTGCGAAGGGGACGCCGTATTTACTTCCGGCAGCACCATTAAACACCATAACCAGGGCAATAATAAAAGCACTCAATATTATCGCCATCATTATACTAAACGTTGATAGCCCGAGAATAAAAAAACCACCAACCATTACATAATTAGGCACGTTGTGTACGGAGCCCATCCATAAGGTAAAATAGTTAAATGTTTTCCAGTTACGCTGCGAGGCTACTTTGGGCAGTAGATCGTCGCTGTAACCCCTGGCTTTGTACAGGTCTTGAGTTTGTTCCATAATTCCCTCTTAATACGCATCGGATTACGTTTGTAGGTTTAGCTATGTGGAACAACAAATTTTAATTATTTATTTTTTATTATACTGGGATTGTCTTTGACTGTATTTTGTTCTTACGCAAGGTAATTAGCGCAAACAGTATCGTTCCGGTAATAACCAACCCGGCAGACATCACAAAACTAATTTCTTTTGAACCGGTCAGGTCGGAAATAAAACCGGTGAGCGTCGGTGCGACCACCGCCGAACTCATGCCAAAGAAATTAAACAAGCTAAAGGCGCGGCCTAATGTTTTCGCTGACGCCTGCTCGGAAACGAACGAGATAAGAATCGGGTCTACGGCCATTTTGCCCAGCAGTCCGTACAGCACCAGGCTAATCATCAGCATGGTGGTATTCGGCGAGAGAACGGTAAACATCAGCATCGCCGCAGCGACAATCTCCAGCCCGAGAATCACTTTGACTTTACTGTCGCGGAACTTATCCGAGAGATGGCTGAAGAACAGCGCGCCCGGCACCCCGACCACCGCCACCAGCGCGGAAGCAAAACCAATGGCGCCGCCGTCAAAGCCGCGTTCGGTCTGAAGATAAGAAGGCAGCCAGGTGACGATCAGGTAGTAGCCGTAGCAGGTGCAGAAATAGAGAAAGTAGACGCTGCACAGCAGCGGCGAAAACAGCGGCGCCGATTTCTCTTCAGCAACCGGAGCGGCAGCCGCTGCGCCAGGCTTATTCTCCGCTACGGCGGGTTCTTTTAGCTTGCGGCGAATCACCAGGGTAAACACGCAGAGCATCACCACCAGGATCGCGGCGACGATAAACAAGACATTTTGCCACGCCATATGCATGCTTTTGACCAGAATGCTTGAGCCAATCAGGCCAATCCCCATGCCGATGGCGGAGCCGCTGTTGATGATGGCGTTCGCCAGCGCCCGGCGTTCCTGCGGCACATTGGCCGAGGAGAGCGAATAGGCGGAGCTAAAAAACGACGCGCAGCCAGCGCCGGCCAGCAGCGAGCCGATATAAATCAGCGTCAGGTTTCCCGCATTAGCAATACTCAACGTACCAATAATAAACAGCGAGAAACCGCACATCAGCATAATTTTTTGTCCCAGCTTATCGACCAGAATGCCGCAGGGGATCTGCATTCCGCAATAGGCCAGAAAATAGAAGCTGGCAATCGCGCCGATTTCAGCATTACTGACGTTACCTAAGGACGCCTGAATTTCCGGATAAATAGGTGTTAATACGGTACGATAAATCCATATTGCCACCCAGCCCAGACTCATGACCACGACTATTTTCTTCCAATAGTCGATACCCGTTTTATTGATAGTATCCATAAATTCACCCGTGAGGTTTAAAAAACGCTGCCGGAACCGGCAGCATTTTCTTATTACGATATTTTATGATTGGCCATTAATTCCAGCGCCTGAACTAAAGACGAGTGGTCTAATTCACTACCACCGTTGGCGGCGCAAGTGTTAAATAACTCCTGACAGGTTGCCGTATTCGGTAAATTAAGCGCCAGTGCTTTCGCGCTCTGCAATGCCAGATTAAGATCCTTCTGGTGCAGGGAAATTTTAAAGCCGGGATTAAACGTCCGGTTCAACATTCTTTCGCCATGCACTTCCAGAATACGCGAGGAGGCAAAGCCGCCCATCAGCGCCTGACGCACGCGAGCGGGATCGGCTCCGGCTTTAGACGCGAAAACCAGCGCCTCGGACACTGCTTCAATATTCAGCGCGACGATAATCTGATTGGCGACTTTACAGGTCTGACCGTCGCCATTACCGCCTACGAGGGTGATGTTTTTACCCAGAATATCAAACAGCGGTTTCACGCGGGCAAAGACGTTTTCATCGCCGCCGACCATAATTGAGAGCGTGCCTTCACGTGCGCCGATTTCGCCGCCGGATACCGGAGCATCCAGATAATCCGCCCCCAGGTCGCGCACCTGCTGCGCAAACCGCTTGGTTTCAATCGGCGAGATAGAGCTCATATCCACGATGGTTTTCCCCTTCAGCGCCGCTTTGGCGCAGCCGCGCTCGCCAAACAGAACGTCGGCAACCTGTGGGGTATCCGGAACCATGATGAAAATAATCTCCGACTGCGCCGCAACCTGCTCGGCGGTAGCCAGATGCTGCGCGCCTTGCTTGAGCAGGTCGTCAGCAACCGGGCCGATGGTAGTAACGTGCAGAACGTGGCCTGCCCTGGCAAGTCGGAGCGCCATCGGGGTGCCCATAATACCCAGACCAATAAATCCCAGTTTCATAAGTTTCCTCTCAGAATTTCTGTTTCGATTTACCCGGGCAATAGTTATCCCTTCCTGTTGTCAGGAAATAAAACCCCTGCGTCTGGAATAATAAATACTGCCCAAAGATAAATTAAAAATTAGCGGTAGTGATTAAACCATGTCAAACCCGCTTCGGTGGTGGTCAGCGGTTTATATTCGCAGCCCACCCAGCCGTCATAGCTTGATCTATCAATAAATTTAAAAAGATAATCGTAATTAATTTCACCGGTCCCCGGCTCACCGCGATTCGGATTATCAGCAATCTGTAAATGACCAATACGGTTAGCATAAGTTTGCATCGTATGGGTTAACTCCCCCTCCATCCGCTGCATATGATAAATATCGTACTGAATTTTCAGATTATCGCTGCCGACCTCATCAATAAGCGCCAGCGCCTGATGAGTGGTATTCAGATAAAAGCCCGGCATATCGAAGTAATTAATCGGTTCGATCAGCAGCAGAATACCTTCCTGCGCCAGCGCGGCAGCGGCAAAACGTAAATTCGCCACCAGCGTGGAACGAATATGATCCTCGCGGTAGCCAGGCGGGGTTTTACCCACCAGACAGTTGATTTTGCGATTGCCCAGCGCTTTGGCATAGCGGATTGCGGCATCCACGCCTTCGCGGAACTCCGCTTCGCGACCGGGAATACAGGCTATGCCGCGCTCTCCCGCCGCCCAGTCGCCGGCGGGTAAGTTATGTAAGGTATGCTCCAGCCGGTTGTCGCTCAGCTTTTGCTTTAATACCTCGGGCGCATAATCATACGGGAACATAAACTCAACGGCGCGAAAACCGCAGGCCGCCGCTTTCTCAAAACGATCCAGAAAATCATATTCCAGAAATAACATCGAAAGGTTGGCTGAAAAGCGCAACATAGGTTCACCTCATTTATTCATATTTCATAAAGCAGGTTTCGGTTGGCGCATCGATGGCGCTATCGGCAACATCTTCAAACTCCATCACGTTATCCAGCTCGCTACCCATGGAGATATTGGTGACCCGCTCAAGGATCACTTCCACAACAACCGGTACGCGATACTCTTTCATCCAGACTTTCGCCTGCGCCAGGGCGGGCGCGATATCCTCCGGCTTGAAGACGCGAATCGCTTTACAGCCGAGACCCTCGGCAACCTTGACGTGATCGACGCCGTAACCGTTCACTTCGCTGGAGTTGATGTTTTCGAACGCCAGCTGGACGCAGTAATCCATATCGAACGCGCGCTGCGACTGACGAATCAGGCCCAGATAGGCATTGTTTACCAGCACGTGGATGTAAGGAATATTGAACTGCGCGCCCACCGCCAGCTCTTCAATCAGGAACTGGAAGTCAAAGTCGCCGGAGATGGCCACCACGTTACGCTCCGGATCGGCGGTGCAAACGCCCAGCGCGGCAGGAAGCGTCCAGCCCAGCGGCCCGGCCTGGCCGCAGTTGATCCAGTGGCGATCTTTAAATACGTGCAGCATCTGCGCGGCGGCGATTTGCGACAGCCCGATGGTGGTGACGTAGCACACGTCGCGACCAAAGGCTTTATTCATCTCTTCATAAACGCGCTGCGGTTTGACCGGCACGTTATCGAAGTGGGTTTTACGCAGCAGCGTACGCTTGCGCTCCTGACACTCGGCAACCCAGCGCTCGCGACGCGGCAGGCGGCCCTCTTTTTGCATCTGCTGCGCGATATCTACCAGTTGAGCCAGCGCCGCTTTCGCATCGGACACAATGCCTAAATCCGGGCACAGCACGCGGCCAATCTGCGTCGGTTCGATATCGATGTGGATGATTTTGCGACCTGCGGTGTACTTCTCAACGGAACCGGTATGACGGTTAGCAAAGCGGTTACCGATGCCGAATACCAGGTCGGAGGCCAGCAGCGTGGCGTTACCGTAGCGATGCGCGGTTTGTAGGCCGACCATCCCGGCCATCAATTCGTGGTCATCCGGGATACAGCCCCAGCCCATCAGCGTTGGGATGACCGGAACTTGCGTAATCTCAGCAAATTGCTGCAGCAGCGCTGCGGCATCGGCATTAATCACCCCGCCGCCGGCGACAATCACCGGACGCTCCGCCATCAGCAGCATCGCCAGCGCGCGTTCGATCTGCGGACGAGTCGCCACGGGTTTATAAGCCGGGAGCGGCGCGTACAGCTCGGGGTCAAATTCGATTTCCGCCACCTGAACATCATAAGGCAGGTCGATCAATACCGGTCCCGGTCTGCCGGAACGCATCAGATGGAAAGCCTGCTGCAGCACGCCCGGTACCAGCGCCGCTTCGCGCACGGTAACCGCCATCTTGGTCACGGGCTTAGCAATGGATTCAATATCGACCGCCTGGAAATCTTCTTTATGCAGACGCGCGCGCGGCGCCTGGCCGGTGATGCACAAAATCGGTATCGAGTCCGCGGAGGCAGAATAGAGCGCGGTGATCATATCCGTTCCCGCCGGGCCCGATGTCCCCAGGCATACGCCGATATTACCGGCTGCGGCACGCGTATAGCCTTCGGCCATATGGGACGCGCCTTCCACGTGGCGAGCCAGAATATGGCGGATCCCGCCGTGCTTACGCATGGCGGAATAAAAGGGGTTAATCGCTGCGCCAGGCACGCCGAATGCGGTGGTAATCCCTTCTTTTTCGAGTACATACATTGCCGCGTCGACGGCTCTCATTTTTGCCATTTTTTACTACCTCACTATATTGGAAAATTTTTCCAAGCTTGAACAAAGCCTAAAAATTCCCGCTCCTCAGAGCGGGTCGGTTCGGCGATCACTCTGCCTGGGGTTTCAGTCCCAGCGCGGTGCTGATATTCCTTGCCGTCTCCCTCACCAGCTCTCCCTGGCTGACAAAACGGTCCGGGGTTAAGCGGGACGCTGGTCCGGAAATCGAAATTGCCGCCACTACGGATCCGACATCATCGTAAACCGCTGAAGCAATACAGTTTAATCCTGTCACGTGCTCCTCCTGGTCAATGCTGTAGCCGCGGTCGCGCGCCTCATCCAGGTTTCGCTGCAGGACCGGTAAATCGACGATCGTCGACGGCGTAAAGCGCTGCAGCCCGGTCTTCACAATCACATCCACCAACTCATCCGGGGACAGCGGGTACAGCAGCGCCTTTCCGGCCCCAGAAGCATGCAGCGGCAGCCGGCTGCCGAGCGGCGCGCACATCCTTACCATCGATTTGCACTCCTGCTGGCCAATCAACACCGCTTCGTTGCCGTTACGAATCGCCACGTTTACCGTTTCCCCTGACATCAGCATCAGCCGCCGCATAAAAGGTCCGCCGACGGATAAAACATCCCGGTTATGGATGTACGCCGAGCCGACATTGAATGCGCCAAGCCCGATGTGCCACCAGCCTAGCTGCGCGTCCTGATAGACAAAATCCGCGCCCTCCAGCACTTTAAGCAGGCGAAAAGTGGTCGATAACGGTAAGTCCAGATTCAGGGAAATATCGCTGACCGACGAGCTGCCGCCGCTCTTTTCAAGGTATTGCAGTATCGCGATCCCTCTCTCCAGCGCCTGTGCGCCTTTTTGCGCGGAAGGCTCCTGCTGGCCCGGCCTTCCCCGCCTTCTCACTTCTGTCATACCTCGATTATCTCCGGCTCAAAACCTGAGCATAAATAGTGTGTAAGCGCCCACATGTTATGCAAGATAATCGACAGCGTCACGTGCAACCTCACGCAAAGCTCAGCTCCACGGTCGGGATCTCCACGACATCGCAGTTATCTTTTCCACCGCGATCGACGGTTAAAAAATCGGTTTCGCTCTGCCAGGCAAACAGCGGGTGATGCCAGACATTGCGATGATAATTTACCCCCTGGCGGCCATTGGAGATAAACGCGCGCAGCGTGGTCATGTCCGGCTCATCGCCTCCTGACGCAACCACCACCACAAAGACTTCGCCGTTCATCGGCACGAACGCCTGGGTGCCCAGCGGATGACGTTCCAGCTCGGTGACGACAATCGGCAATACCGCCGGCTGGGCCCGATTAATGCTGATTAGCGTGCGATCCTGCTGCAGGGTCTCCACCATGGCCAGATCGTGAAAACGCTGCACTTTGCCATCATTAATATGAAAAAAATCCTGCCCTTCCGTTTCGATAACGTCCCCATAGGGACGGAATGCTTCGCGCGTCAGCGGCAATACCTCTAGCTTCATTGCAATATTCCTTAGTCATTAAAAACCGTCGCCCTCCTCATACCTTGAGGGTGATCGATGTCCCGGTCAATTCATGGCCATCTCAAAGTGGTATCAACTATAAGTTGGAATAATTTTCCAAAACCTGATTTAAGCCACATAATTGAGAAGGTTATTATGAAAAAATACTTAAAAATCATGGGCGAATTATTAAATTACGAGGAATAAGGCGATGCTAGACCCCGAAACACTACGTACCTTTGTCAGCGTCGCGGAGACCGGCAGCTTCTCCAGAGCAGCGGAAAAACTCTATAAAACGACCGCCACGATTAGCTATCGCATCAAACTGCTGGAAGACAACACCGGCGTCGCGCTCTTTTCGCGCACTACGCGCAGCGTCCTGCTGACTCCTGCCGGAATGCATCTCCTGGCGCAGGCCAGAGAGTGGCTGGGCTGGATTGACAGTATGCCCGGCGAGCTGCAGCAGATTAACGACGGCGTGGAGCGCCAGGTGAATATTGTGGTGAATAACCTGATGTATGACCCTCAGGCTATTGCGCGGCTGCTGGCCTGGCTCACCCAGCGTTACCCTTTTACGCAATTTCATTTTTCACGACAAATTTACATGGGCGTCTGGGATACGCTCCTGCACGATGACTTTTCGCTGGCCATCGGCGTCACCGGCACCGAACCGTTAGCGGAGAATATTGCCGTCGCCCCGCTGGGTGAAGTCACCTGGCTGTTCGTGATGTCGCCGAATCATCCGCTAAGCCAGCAAACCGACCCCCTGTCGGAGGCCCAGCTACGCCGCTATCCTGCGGTCAACATTGAAGACAGCGCGCGGAGATTAACCAAACGTGTTGCCTGGCGCCTGCCGGGTCAAAAAGAGATCGTGGTTCCCGATATCGAAACCAAAGTCGCCGCCCATATCGCCGGCGTCGGCATCGGCTTTTTACCCGAGCCGCTGTGCCAGCCGCTTATCGCGCGCGGCGAGCTGGTTTCCCGGCAGATACCGACCATGCGTCCCCCCTCTCCTCTGAGCCTCGCCTGGCGTAAAGATCATCATGGTAAAGCGGTGCAGGATATCACCTCGCTATTCGGTCACTCCGCCCCGGAAATCCAGGGATTCCTGACGCTATTCAGCGATACACCGTGAAAAATCAATCCAGCCTGCCGCTCACCGCGTACAATAGGAGGATTATCGCGTCGAGCGACGCGTCTGAATGGCTTAACGGTTTAAATGATGGAATTAGTCCCACAAAATATTCGGCAGATTCTTGCCAGCGATACGCCGCTGATTGACGTACGTGCCCCGGTTGAATTCAGGCAAAGCGCCATGCCCGCAGCGATCAACCTGCCGCTGATGAACGATGACGAGCGCGCTGCCGTCGGTACCTGCTATAAGCGTCAAGGGCCGGAAGCCGCTCTCGCACTGGGCCATCAGCTGGTGAATGGTAAGATTCGCGCCGGCCGCCTCGCCGCCTGGAAAGAGGCCTGCGCGCGTTATCCAGAAGGCTACCTGTGCTGCGCTCGCGGCGGCCAGCGTTCGCATATCGTCCAGCAGTGGCTGAAAGAAGCTGGCGTGGATTACCCTCTGATCGTCGGGGGCTATAAAGCGCTGCGCCAGGCCGCCATACAGCTTACCGAAGAGCTGGTACAGCGCCCTATCGTGCTGATCGGCGGCTGTACCGGCAATGGCAAAACTCAGCTGGTCTGCGCTCAACCGGACGGTATCGATCTCGAAGGGCTTGCCCATCACCGCGGCTCTTCATTCGGTCGCACCCTCCAGGAGCAGTATCAGCAGGCTACCTTTGAAAATCATCTGGCCGTGGCGATGCTTAAAAAGTCCGGGCAGCAGACGCGCTGGGTGCTGGAGGATGAGGGGCATATGATCGGCGCCAATCACCTGCCGGAGTGTATGCGTCTTCGCATGGCGCAGTCGCCGCTGGCGGTGGTGGAAGATCCGTTTGCTATCCGTCTTGAACGACTGCGGGAAGAGTATTTTGCGCGCATGCATCGCGATTTCCTGGCGGCCTACGGCGAAGAACAAGGCTGGCAGGCGTATAGCGAATATCTGCATCATGGCCTGTTCGCAATCCGCCGCCGCCTCGGGCTACAGCGTTTTGCCCAGCTCACCGCCAGGCTTGATGAAGCGCTGCTTGAACAGCAGCGAACCACCGACACCGAAGCGCATTTCAGCTGGCTGGTTCCCCTGCTGAATGAGTATTACGATCCGATGTACCGCTACCAGCTCGGCAAAAAAGCGGAGAAAATTATTTTCCGCGGCAGCTGGCAGGAAGTTGCCGCCTGGCTGGCGGAGTAATCACATCCTCTCTTGTCCCGGCTTGCGGCGTAAACGCCTTAGCCGGGCTACGGGTCCGCAGACGGCGGTGAACCTGTAGCCCCGGTAAGCGCAGCGTCACCGGGGAATGGTTACCGCTTAGAAGTCGTAGCGCAGACGCACCAGGTTCATATCGCCCAGGTTGTCGGTGCTCGACGTGAAGACGTGTTCATAGTCAACGCGGAAACCATAATCCAGCTGGAAACTCACGCCGACGCCGTTATCGATACGCTGATAGTTGCGACCGTTCACGTACTGCAGGCGGTCGCCCATAAAGTATGGCTGAATAGATTTCACCGCATACTGGCCAATCGGGAATTTATAACCCGCAAAGTACTCAATCCCCCAGGCATCGCCCGCGAAGTAGTTATGGACATCGGTTTTTTTGGTGGTCAGGAAGTTCTGATACCAACCGCCGCCCAAGGAGAAGGTCCAGTTATCCGGCGTCCAGCTAAGCGCGGTACCAACGATATTCTGATCGTATGATTTGCTGTCAGAACTGGACGGGTTACGCATATCGGCGCGGGTATAGTTCCACGCGGCGCCCCAGGTCAGATCTTTCATAATGTGATAATCCGCGCCGATGGAACCGCCGCCTTTACGTTTATAGCGCAGACCGTTGCCCGGCAGATATTCGCTGTCCTCAAACAGATAAGAGGCATAGAGATCGACATCGCCAACGGTTTTCTTATATTTCAGCATATTACGTGAGCGATAGGAGCCATCGTAGTCGCCGTTAATGCCGTTACCCGGCGCCTGGCCAATCATGTCGTAATCCCAGATATCGGTTTTTACCCCGACCACGTCGTAATAAACGCTGTTCTGCTGACCGTAGGTTAACGTCCCCCAGGTATCGCTTTTCAGGCCGGTATAGAGCATACGGCGGCTGGTGTTATTCGCGCCTTCGGCATAGTGGTTATCCCAGTCGAAAAGTGCCGGAATATTGACGCCCAGCTCGTAATAGCTGATCCAGCTAATATCATCAAACAGATAGTAGTCGGCCGCGAAGCGGAAACGGGTTCCGCCATCGAAACCGTTACGTTTATATGAGCCTTTGTCGCCATCGCCGGACATCATGTTGAACTGGGGACGGATACTCCCGCCGACGGTAAAATTAAGCCGGCTTAACGGATCGCCCGCCTGCGGATCTTGTTTTAAAAGCGTAATTTCCGCCTGGGATGCAAAAGAGGTTAACGCCAGGGCTGCGCCGATCGTTATCGCCAGCGCTTTTATTTTATGTGCCATACTTTTTCCTTGATTAATAAGCAACCTTATATTTTCCAGCTGAATATTAACTGCGATTGAGTATGGCGTGTTGCTGAGTTTTTAATGTTTTGTGCGGTTAAAAATCAGCAACTTATCATTTTGTGCCCTTAAAGAATCTGTGGTTATCTTTTCATCGCCATGTCATTAAAATGGTCTATTACCGCGCGAACATCATCCATGGAGGAAATATGTCGAAAAAACTACTGCAGCTGCACTTTGCTTTTAACGGTCCCTTCGGCAGCGAGATGTCCCGTCAGCTCGTGGAGCTGGCCGAGTCCATCAATCAGGAACCAGGGTTTATCTGGAAGGTCTGGACAGAAAACGAAAAAAATCAGGAAGCGGGCGGGATCTACCTTTTTGAGAATGAAGAAACTGCGCTCGCTTACCTCAACAAGCACACCGCGCGCCTCAAATCGCTTGGCGTAAACGAGGTTATCTGTAAAGTTTTCGACGTTAATGAGCCGCTCACCGCGCTGAACCACGGCCATTTGTAATAGCAACTCGCATCCGTGGCCCGAAGCCCTCCCGGGTTGCGGCTAACGCCTTACCCGGGCGACTTTCCCGCAGACGGCTGAGAAACGGTAGCCCGGCTAAGCGCAGCGCGAGCCGGGTGAAAACACCGGGTTGCGGCTGACGCCTTACCCGGGCTATATAACTCACTCTATCCCTGGCTAAACTGGCGGAACAGCGCTTTACCTTTCAGCAGACGCAGCCCCAGCCAGCCGCCGCACAGCGACAGCAGTATCGCCCCGCACAGCGGCAGCATCACCCACAGCCGCCAGTCCGGAGACCACGGGAAGTCAAAGATTTTGCTTTGCAGCAGCGCCAGCGCAACCTCTGCGCCAATCGCCGCCACGACGCCGGATACCACGCCCAGCAGCGCGAACTCCGCCCACAGCGTGGTGCGCAGCAGAGACTTACCGGCACCCAGCGTGCGCCAGACCACCAGCTCCTGGTAGCGCTGACGCATCCCGACCTGTACCTGCACCAGCAGCAGCAAAACGCCGCAGGCGGTGACCAGAATCACCATCACCTCAAGCGCGCGGCTTACCTGGGTCAGCACCTGGCCAATCTGTTGCAAAATCGCGCCGATATCCAGCAGGCTGACGGTGGGGAATTCGCGGTTGAGCTGCGTGAGCATCCCGTTGCCATTATCCCAGCGGAAGCTGGTCAGCCAGCTTTGCGGCTGGCCGTCAAGCGCCCCCTGAGGGAAGATAAAGAAGAAGTTCGGCCGCAGACTTTCCCAGTCGACTTTACGCACGCTGGACACCTTCGCGCTAAAGTCCTGAGTATCCCCGGTAAAGGTCACGCTATCGCCGAGCTTCACGCCCAGACGCTGCGCCAGCCCCTCTTCAATCGACACCTCACCCGCTTTTGGCGGCCAGCTACCGGCAACCAGCGGATTATGATCCGGACGCTCGCGGCTCCAGGTGAGGTTAAGCTCCCGGTTCAGGGCTTCATCTTTATTGCCCTCCGTTGCCTGGCCGTTAATTTGCGTCAGGCGCGCGCGCACGATGGGATAGAACTCGGTGGCGCGGGTCTGATGCTCGGCGAGGAAGGTTTTCACCGGCACCACCTGCTCCGGTGCGATGTTAATCAGGAAATAGTTAGGACTTTCCGGAGGCAGCTGCTGCTGCCAGCGGTCAAGCAGATCGCCGCGCAGCACCAGCAGCAGAGCCAGCAGCATAAACGACAGCGAAAAGGCCGCCAGCTGGCTCAGGGTCGACCACGGCTGGCGCAGCAGACGGTTCACCGCCAGGCGCAGCGGCAGCGCTTTTAACGTCAAACGCTTCAGTAACCACAGGACGCCCCATCCCGCCAGGCCGCACAGCAGCGCCAGCACTACGGCACCCGCCAGAACCGCCCACAGCAGGGGGCTGCCGCCCATCAGCAGCGCCAGCAGCGTCACCACCACCGCGCACACGATCGGGATGTAGAGCTTCAGCGGCCAGACGTTGGCGACGACGTCCTGGCGCAGCACCCGCAGCGGCAGCGTCGCCAGCAGCAGTCTATAAGGACGCAGCCCGACCAGCAGGGAAATCACCACCATCGCGCCGATCGCCCACAGCCACGGCCAGCCGCTCGCCGCCGGCAGCGCCGCCGGGAGCACCGGCTTAAGCATCGCCAGCAGAATATGCTCCAGCCCGACGCCCATCGCCCCGCCGGCGACCACCGCCAGCGCCAGCAGCATCAACCACTGGCCGACAATCAGTTTGCGCAGCTGCGCCCGTCCGGCGCCGAGGGTTTTGAGGATCGCCACCAGATCGTAACGACTGCGGCAGTAATGGCTCATCGCCACCGCCACCGCGGCGACCGCTAACAGCAGCGTTAACAGCGCCGACAGCAGCAAAAACTGCTGCGAACGTTGCAGCGATTTACCCAGCGCGCTGTCGTCCTGCTCCATGCCAATCCAGCGGTGCTCAGGCCCCAGCTTCGGCAGCAGCCACTTTTCGTAGTCCGCCAGCTGCTGCGGGGTTCCGGCATACTTATAGCGCCAGGAGACGCGGCTCCCGGGCTGCACCGCGCCGGTTTTCGCCACATCGGCGGTGTTCATCATCAGCCGCGGCGCCATCTGGAAAGGATTAAAACCGGCATCCGGCTCCTGTATCACCTCTCCGGCAATGCGCAGCGTGGCGTCGCCCACGTCGATGGTGTCGCCGGTTTTCAGATTCAGCAGCGCCATTAATCGCGGCGCCAGCAGCACGGTGCCGGCGTGCGGTTTCAGTCCGGGCGGCTGAGTTTGCAGCTGGCCATATAGCGGATAGGTGTCGTCAACCGCTTTGACATCCGCCAGCTGCGGCGTATCGCCGGAAAACGTCATGGTGGCAAAGCTCAGCTGCTCGCCGACGGTTAAACCAAGGCGGCGCGCTTCATCAATCCATGCGCCAGGGACGTCGCGCGAACTGCGCAGCGTGCGGTCGCCGGCCATAAATTCCCGGCTTTGCTGGCTAAGTCCTTTCTCCATGCGGTCGCTTATTGAGCCCAGCGCCAGCACGCAGGCCACCGCCAGGCTCAGCGCCAGCCAGACGATCAGCAGCGACGGCGAGCGCCATTCGCGCCAGAACCAGCGGGCAATCATACTTCCTCCCGCAGCTGGCCATCAACCAGCCGCAGCCGTCGGTCGCAGCGCGCCGCCAGCAGCGGATCGTGGGTGACGAGGATCAGCGTGGTGCCGTGCTCGCGGTTCAGCGAAAACAGCAGGTCGGCGATTTTATCCCCGGTGTGACGGTCGAGATTGCCGGTGGGTTCATCGGCAAACAGCAGCTCCGGGCGGCCGTTGAACGCGCGCGCCAGCGCGACCCGCTGCTGCTCGCCGCCGGAAAGCTGTACCGGCAGATGGTGCAGGCGCTTACCCAGCCCCAGTTGCTCCAGCAGTGCCCGGGCGCTGCCGCGGCTCTGGCTATCGCTTTCGCCGCGCAGCAGCGCCGGAAGCTCGACATTTTCCAGCGCATTGAGGGTGGGGATCAGCATAAAAGATTGAAAAACAAAGCCGACGTGCTTAGCGCGCAGCTTAGCCCGCGCCTCTTCGTCCATCTGATGCAGCGGTTGTCCGAGCAGCGAAACCTCCCCGCTGCTGCCGTCGTCCAGCCCGGCGAGGATCGCCAGCAGCGTCGATTTACCGGACCCCGACTCGCCAATCAGGGCGATGGTCTGCCCCTGTTTGACAACCAGCTCAACTCCGGTAAGGATGGAAAGCTGATGCTCACCCTGACCGACGGATTTCTTAAGATGATGAACTTCAAGTATGTTTTCCGCTGGCATTTGCCTTTCCTGTTTCTGGTCCTGTTTACCTGCCGCGCCATGGCGGCCGACACGCTGTTGGTTCTCGGCGACAGTCTGAGCGCCGGTTATCGTATGGCGGGCAATACCGCCTGGCCTGCGCTGCTAAACGATAAGTGGCAGACAAAAACGCCGGTAGTTAACGCCAGCATCAGCGGCGATACCTCGCAGCAGGGGCTGGCAAGGCTGCCGGCCCTGCTTAAGCAGCATCAGCCGCGCTGGGTGCTGGTTGAGCTCGGCGGTAATGACGGGCTGCGCGGTTTCCCGCCTCAGCAGACGGAACAGACGCTGCGTACCATTATTGAGCATATCAAAGCGGCGGACGCCCAGCCGCTACTGATGCAAATTCGCCTGCCCGCCAACTATGGCCGCCGTTATAATGAAGCCTTTAGCGCTATTTATCCGGCACTGGCCAAAGAGTTTGATATTCCTCTGCTGCCCTTTTTTATGGAAGAGGTTTATCTGAAACCGCAGTGGATGCAGGATGATGGAATTCACCCGAATCGCGACGCTCAGCCGTTTATTGCCGACTGGATGGCGACGCGCCTGGCTCCCTTAGTTAATCATGACTCCTGATAACAGCGAGTCATTTGCAGGTAAAGTTATGCAAAAATCGGTTTTAGTTACAGGATGTTCCAGCGGAATTGGTCTTGAAAGCGCCCTGGATTTAAAGCGCCAGGGCTTTAACGTGCTGGCCGCCTGCCGCAAAGCGGAAGATGTCGCACGGATGCAGGCGCTGGGGCTGACCGGTGTGTTGCTGGATCTTGACGATCCGCAGAGCGTTGAACGTGCCGCCGCCGAGGTGATTGCCCTGACCGACAACCGCCTGTACGGCCTGTTTAACAACGCGGGCTACGGCGTCTACGGCCCGCTGCCGACCGTCAGCCGCCGGCAGATGGAGCAGCAGTTTTCCGCCAACTTTTTTGGCGCTCATCAGCTAACGATGCTACTGCTTCCGGCCATGGAGCCGCACGGAGAAGGGCGTATCGTGATGACCTCATCGGTTATGGGGATTATCTCCAGCCCGGGCCGCGGCGCCTATGCCGCCAGCAAATATGCGCTGGAAGCCTGGTCCGATGCGCTGCGTATGGAGCTGCGCCACAGCGGCATTAAGGTCAGCCTGATTGAGCCGGGCCCCATCCGCACCCGCTTCACCAACAATGTCAACCAGACTCAGGCCGATAAGCCGGTGGAAAATCCCGGTATCGCCGCCCGCTTCACGCTCGGACCGGAAGCGGTGGTGGAAAAAGTGCGTCACGCTTTTGTCAGCGATAAACCGAAACTGCGCTATCCGGTAACCCTGGTGACGCATGCGGTCGCTCTGCTTAAGCGGCTGCTGCCGACCCGCGCGATGGACAAAATTATCCAGGGCTGAGTTGAAGCACCTGCCGCCGTCCCCATATATCTATACAAATATCGATTAAAGAGACTTGCTCATGTCCGCACAGAATATCGTCAATATTACCGAAGCTAATCTACACCAGACGCTGCAGCAATCCGCGACAACGCCGGTGCTGTTTTATTTCTGGTCCGCGCGCAGCCAGCATTGCGAGCAGCTGACGCCGGTACTGGAGAGCCTCGCCACCCAGTACAACGGCCTGTTTACCCTCGCTAAAGTTGACTGCGATGCCGAACAAATGCTGGCTTCGCAGTTTGGCCTGCGCGCTATCCCTACGGTTTACCTGTTCCAGAACGGTCAGCCGGTCGACGGCTTCGAAGGCCCGCAGCCGGAAGAAGCGGTTCGCGCGCTGCTGGATAAGTTCCTGCCGCGTGAAGAGGAGCTCAAAGCGCAGCAGGCGCTGGCGCTGATGGAGGAAGAGAACTACGCCGAAGCGCTGCCGCTGCTGAAAGACGCCTGGCAGATGTCGAATCAGGAGAGCCAGATCGGCCTGCTGCTGGCGGAAACGCTGATTGCCCTCCATCGTTCCGATGAAGCGGAAACGGTACTGAAAACCGTGCCGCTGCAGGATCAGGATACCCGCTATCAGGGGCTGGTGGCGCAGATCGAGCTGCTGAAAAAAGCCGCCGACACGCCGGAAATTCAGCAGCTGCAGCAGCAGGTTGAGCAGAACCCGGAAGATGCGGCGCTGGCCTCCCAACTGGCATTACAGCTGCATCAGGTGGGGCGTAACGAAGAAGCCCTGGCGCTGCTGTTCAGCCATCTGCAAAAAGATTTAGGCGCCGGAAACGGCGAGGTTCGCAAACTGCTGCAAGAGATCCTTTCCGCACTCGGCACCGGCGACGCGCTGGCCGCGAAGTACCGCCGCCAGCTCTATTCTCTGCTTTATTAATGATAATCACCCGGCTCGCGCTGCGCGTAGCCGGGCTACAGGATGGATGTTCTCGTGGCCCGGACAGGCGCGTTCAGCGCCGTATCCGGGAAAAAATCTTACGCGCGTTTTTTCAGCTGCGTCACCACCAGCTGATGGCGCGCATTGAAGAACTTCAGGTAGGTCAGATACCCGGCGATAATCGTTGACAGGCTGGCGGTCGACAGCAGCATAAACGTCACCATAATCTGATACTTAATCGCTTTTACCGGATCAATCCCGGCGAAAATCAGCCCCGACATCATCCCCGGCAGGCTCACCAGCCCCACCGTTTTCGCCGAATCTACCGTTGGGATCAGTGCGGCGCGAATGCTATCGCGTATAAGCCTTGCAGACGCCATCTTCGGCGTTGCGCCCAGGCTCAGCTTTTCCTGAATCTGCTGCTGCTCGCTGCTAAAACGCTGCCCCATATTGTTGTAGCAAAGTCCAACCGCCACCATCGCGTTGCCGGCTACCATCCCGGCAATCGGAATCACCTGCATCGGCACAAAAGCAATCGATCCGGAAACAACCAGCACCGCCAGGGTTAACCCAGCGCCGGTCGTTATCGCGATAAACGAGGAGACAAAGGCTTTGTCGATATATTTGCTACGCTTTTTCGCATTCCACGCGGCGTTAAAGCAGATAAACAGCACCATCAGCAGCGTCAGCACGGCGTGATTAACGTTAAAGATATATTTCAGCACATAGCCGACAATAATCAGCTGCACTATTGCCCGACAAATGCTCCAGATAATCTCTTTTTCCAGCGCCAGCTTTTCCCGGTAGCTAACCACGATCGCTACCAGTACCAGAACCATAGATAACGCCAGCGACTCATTGGTAATATTATGCCCGTTCATTTTTTTTCTCCTCCTGCGCTCTTCCGCCAGCAGGCTTTAGCGTAATCACTTCATCCGCATGGGCAATTTCATTGCTATCGTGAGTGACCCACAGAACGGCGATGTTTTTTTCGCTGGTGTAGCGATGAATAATCTCATTCACATTGGTTTTATTGCTTTCATCCAGCGCGCTGGTAATTTCATCCAGCAGCAGCACCTGCGGCAAAAACTGCAGATTGCGTATCAACGAAACGCGCTGTTTTTCCCCGCCCGAAAGTTCATTGATTGACTTTTCCAGCGTATTTTCCGCCAGCCCAAAGCGCAGCAGATCGGCGACCAGCGCTTTGGGTTCAGGCTGTTTATTACGAATCTGCCACGGGAAGATCAGATTGTCATACACCGAATCGCCAAACAGCGCCGGGGTTTGCGCGCAGTAGGAAACCTGCTGGCGATAGGTTTCCGGCGCTAACGTGTTGATATCTTTACCCGCGAAGAGAATTTTTCCCGACGTCGGGCTCAGCAGCGAAGCGATTATTTTTAATAAGGTGCTTTTCCCGCACCCGGAAGGACCGGTAATTAGCTTAAATTCCCCTGCCCTGAGCTGAAAACTTATCTCATTAAGGATGGTGACATCATCGGCCTGAAACCCCACGTTCTCCAGGCGCAAAATAGCGTTACTTTCGGTCATTATTATTCCCAGTTTTTCAACAACGCCTCTAGTTTACTCCACTTTCCTTTCACCCGGATGCGCGGAAAGATATACTCTGGTTAAACGCGCGCCACTCTCCCGGCGCATCAACAGGCAACAAGACAGGAGGTTTTTGATGCTGATTTTTATCCCCATTCTTATTTTCGTCGCGCTGGTTATCGTCGGAGCGTCGGTAAAAATTGTTCCTCAGGGCTACCAGTGGACGGTAGAGCGCTTTGGCCGCTATACGCAAACGCTGCAGCCGGGTATGAGCCTTGTGGTTCCCTTTATGGATCGGATCGGGCGCAAAATTAATATGATGGAGCAGGTGCTCGATATCCCTTCACAGGAGGTGATTTCGCGCGATAACGCCAACGTCACCATTGATGCGGTGTGCTTTATTCAGGTTATCGATGCGCCGAAAGCCGCCTATGAAGTCAGCAACCTCGAGCTGGCGATCATCAACCTGACCATGACCAACATTCGTACCGTGTTGGGCTCCATGGAACTGGATGAAATGCTCTCCCAGCGCGACAGCATCAACACCCGTCTGCTGCATATTGTCGATGAAGCGACCAACCCGTGGGGCATCAAAATTACCCGCGTCGAGATCCGCGACGTACGCCCGCCGGCGGAGCTGATCGCCTCAATGAACGCCCAGATGAAAGCCGAACGAACCAAGCGCGCCTATATTCTGGAAGCCGAAGGGATACGTCAGGCGGAAATTCTCAAAGCCGAAGGCGAGAAACAGTCGCAGATCCTCAAAGCCGAGGGCGAACGCCAGTCGGCATTTTTACAGGCAGAGGCGCGCGAACGTTCTGCGGAAGCGGAAGCGCGCGCTACCCAGATGGTGTCGTCCGCTATCGCCTCCGGCGACATTCAGGCCATCAACTACTTTGTCGCGCAGAAATATACCGATGCGCTGCAGCAAATTGGCGCGGCGAACAACAGTAAAGTGGTGCTGATGCCGCTGGATGCCAGCAGCCTGATGGGCTCCATCGCCGGGATCAGCGAACTGATTAAAGAAGGGGCTGGCGCCCAGAAAAAATCATGATCGCGCTGATTCTCACCCACCCGCATATTTTCTGGCTCAGCCTTGGCGGGCTGCTGCTGGCGGCGGAAATGCTCGGCGGCAACGGCTATCTGCTGTGGAGCGGCATTGCCGGCGTCGTAACCGGGCTGCTGGTCTGGATGCTGCCGTTTAGCTGGGAGTGGCAGGGCACGCTGTTCGCCGTGCTGACCCTGCTGGCGGCCTGGCTGTGGTCGCGCTGGCTGCGTAACCGCGTAAAACGCCAGAAGCCGGCGGACGCTCAGCTTAATCAGCGGGGACAGCAGCTGCTTGGCCGCCGCTTTACGCTGGAAACGGCGCTGGTTAACGGCCGAGGACACGTCCGCGTGGGCGACAGTTCATGGCCGGTAATAGCCGATGACGACCTCCTGACGGGCAGTAAGGTTGAAGTCGTCGCCGTCGAGGGGATTACGCTGCGGGTCAGGGAGCTCCCTAACGGCCGCTAGGCCTGGACTTTGCGGTGACAGCAGCCCGAGAGATTATCGATGATCGGGCAGTCCGCGCTGTCATCGCCGGGACAGGAGTCCGCCAGCGCCAGCAGCTGCGCACGCATCCCCTGCAGCTCGCTGATGTGGCGCTCAATCTCCGCGACTTTCTCCAGCGTCCGGCGCTTCACGTCGGCGCTGTGCCGCGACGGATCGTTGAACAGGAATATCAGCTCGCGACACTCTTCCAGATTGAACCCCACCTGACGCGCCTGGCGCAGCAGGGTCAGTTCATCCAGATGCTGTTGGCTGTAGCTGCGGTAGCCGTTTTCGCTACGCAGCGGCGGCGTTACCAGTCCCTTCTCTTCGTAAAAACGGATCGCTTTACTGGTTAAGCCGGTTTTTTTCGCCACATCGCTAATATTCATGTTTCCCCCTTGACCTTCCCCTTGCTGGAAGGTTTAACCTTGCTAATACTCGATGAAAGAGTGTGTTCGGTCAATCATTAACCGGAAATTTATTCAGGAGTTATTTATGTCTAACACTATCGACCTCGCGCTTGATGGCCTCTCCTGCGGCCACTGCGTTAAACGGGTGAAAGAGAGCCTGGAGCAGCGTCCCGACGTTGAGCAGGCGGAAGTTACCGTTACCGAAGCCCACGTCACGGGCAGCGCCAGCGCGGAAGCGCTGATTGAGACCATTAAACAAGCCGGATACGGCGCGGAGCTCAGCCACCCAAAGGCTAAACCGCTGGCAGAATCATCAATCCCGCCGGAAGCACTGACAGCGGCCACCACTGAGCTTCCGGCAGCCCGTGACGAAGATGACAGCCAGCAGCTGTTAATCAACGGCATGAGCTGCGCCAGCTGCGTATCCCGGGTACAAAACGCGCTCGCCGCGGTGCCGGGCGTCTCGCAGGCGCGGGTCAACCTGGCGGAACGCACTGCGCTGGTATTGGGCAGCGCGTCCGCCGCAGAATTAGTCCAGGCCGTAGAGAAAGCGGGCTACGGCGCGGAGGCTATCGAAGACGACCTCGAGCGCCGCGAGCGTCAGCAGGAAACCGCCATCGCCACGATGAAGCGCTTCCGCTGGCAGGCTATCGTCGCCCTGCTGGTCGGGATCCCGGTGATGGGTTGGGGGATGATCGGCGACAACATGATGGTCAGCGATGATAACCGTACCCTGTGGCTGGTTATCGGCCTTGTCACGCTGGCGGTGATGGTATTTGCCGGCGGCCATTTTTACCGCAGCGCGTGGAAAAGCCTGAAAAACGGCACCGCGACGATGGATACGCTGGTGGCGCTGGGTACCGGCGTCGCCTGGCTCTATTCGATGAGCGTCAATCTGTGGCCGCAGTGGTTTCCGCTGGAAGCCCGCCACCTTTATTATGAAGCCAGCGCGATGATTATCGGTCTGATTAACCTCGGCCATATGCTGGAAGCCCGTGCACGTCAGCGCTCTTCAAAAGCGCTGGAAAAACTACTCGATTTAACCCCACCGTCAGCGCGGGTGGTCACCGACGAAGGCGAAAAAGATCTGCCGCTGGCGGAAGTTCAGGCGGGAATGACCCTGCGTTTGACCACCGGCGATCGCGTTCCGGTCGATGGCATCATTAGCCAGGGCGAGGCCTGGTTCGATGAAGCGATGCTCACCGGTGAGCCGGTGCCGCAGCAAAAAGGCGACGGTGACGCCGTGCATGCCGGGACCGTAGTGCAGGACGGCAGCGTACTGTTTACCGCCAGCGCCGTCGGCAGCCAGACCACCCTGGCGCGTATTATCCGCATGGTGCGTCAGGCGCAGAGCAGTAAACCTGAAATCGGCCAGTTGGCGGACAAAATCTCCGCCGTGTTCGTCCCGGCGGTCGTGGCGATAGCCCTGTTCAGCGCCGCGATCTGGTACTTTTTCGGTCCGGCGCCGCAAATTGTCTATACCCTGGTGATCGCCACCACGGTGCTGATTATCGCCTGTCCGTGCGCCCTGGGGCTGGCAACGCCGATGTCGATTATCTCCGGCGTGGGCCGCGCGGCGGAGTACGGAGTTCTGGTGCGCGATGCCGATGCGCTGCAGCGCGCCAGCACCCTGGATACGCTGGTCTTTGATAAAACGGGTACCCTCACCGAGGGTAAACCGCAGGTGGTGGCGATAAAAACCTTTGCCGCCATCGATGAAACCACCGCACTGCGTCTGGCGGCGTCACTGGAGCAAGGCTCCAGCCACCCGCTGGCGCGCGCCATCCTCGACAAAGCCGCAGATCAACGCCTGCCTGCGGTAGATAATTTCCGCACCCTACGCGGACTGGGGGTCAGCGGTGAAGCCGAAGGCTACCGTCTGCTGCTCGGCAACCAGGCGCTGCTTAATGAGCAAAAGATAGCAACGGCTGAAATAGAAGGCGAAATGAACGCCCAGGCGTCACAGGGCGCGACGCCGGTGCTACTGGCGGTAGATGGTCAGGCGGCGGCGCTGTTCGCCATCCGCGATCCGCTGCGTGAAGATAGCGTGGCGGCATTAGCCAGGCTGCACCGCCAGGGTTATCGTCTGGTCATGCTGACCGGCGATAACCCAACCACCGCCAACGCTATCGCTAAAGAGGCGGGCATTGATGAGGTGATTGCCGGGGTTCTGCCGGACGGTAAAGCCGATGCGATTAAGCGCCTGCAAGGCCAGGGACATCAGGTGGCGATGATCGGCGACGGTATCAACGATGCGCCCGCGCTGGCGCAGGCCGATGTGGGGATCGCCATGGGCGGCGGCAGCGATGTCGCTATTGAGACAGCGGCGATTACCCTGATGCGCCATAGCCTGAACGGCGTCGCCGATGCGCTGGAGATCGCCAAAGCCACGCTGCGCAACATGAAGCAGAACCTGCTGGGGGCATTTGTTTATAACTCGCTGGGCATTCCGATTGCCGCCGGGATCCTGTGGCCGCTAACCGGAACGCTGCTCAATCCGGTGGTGGCGGGCGCCGCCATGGCGCTCTCTTCGATTACCGTCGTGAGCAACGCCAACCGCCTGCTGCGCTTTAAGCCAAAATCCTAAGCCGGAAGCCTAAGCTCCTGTCGTTTCAGCCGCCGTGCGGTTGGATTCCCGGCTGGCGGCGTCAACGCCTTAGCCGGGAGCACAACCGCAGATGACCGTGTACCCGTGCGAGAAAATAACCAGACGCCGACGTTCAGTCATTCTGCTCGTTCCGGTGAGTGCTCCAGCCGATAAACCAGTGTCTGCGCGCAGACGCTTTCCCTGGACTTTCCTTGCGCCGTTCTTCCCCAGGCGCTAGCATGAAAGCTTCACACTACGGAGCACGTATGGGCCT
This sequence comes from Klebsiella sp. K5-306, assembly GCF_051835185.1. Lineage (NCBI taxonomy): Bacteria > Pseudomonadati > Pseudomonadota > Gammaproteobacteria > Enterobacterales > Enterobacteriaceae > Klebsiella > Klebsiella sp. K5-306. The sequence goes on along the minus strand of NZ_JAIFJY010000008.1, from coordinate 128,676 downwards.
GTTAAACCGAATAAAAATGCTGTGGCAAGCCGCCCTCGGCTCGTCTTATTCCTGGCCCGCGCTGGATATCACCCTTCCCGGGGAACGCTATCTGCACCTGGTCGGCAGTATTCATATGGGCACCCGCGATATGTCGCCGCCGCCCGCCCGGCTGTTAAAAAAGATCCGTCAGGCCGATGCGCTGATTGTGGAAGCGGATATTAGCGGCAGCGAAACGCCATTCAGCAACCTCCCCTCCTGTCCGCCGCTGGCGGAACGCCTGAACGCCCCCCAGCTTGCTGCACTGCAAGAGCGAGCGGCAGAAATGGGCCTGTCTGTCGCGCTGTTCGACAGTCAACCGCTGTGGCAGGTAGCGATGGTACTGCAGGCAACTCAGGCGCAAAAACTGGGGCTCAGGGCGGATTACGGCATTGATTATCAACTGCTGATGGCGGCGCGCGAGAGCCATATCCGCGTGATGGAGCTGGAGGGAGCCGACAGCCAGATTGCGCTGCTGCGGGATCTGCCCGATGGCGGTCTGGCGCTGCTGGAGGATACCCTCACCCACTGGCGCACAAATGCGCGTCTGCTGCAGGTGATGATCGGTTGGTGGCTCGATCAGCCGCCGTCAAGAGGGGCTACCTCGCTGCCGACAACCTTTAGCCAGTCGCTGTATGACGTTCTGATGCACCAGCGCAACCTCGCCTGGCGGGAAACGCTGCTGGCGCTGCCGCCGGGACGCTACGTGGTTGCCGTCGGGGCGCTGCATTTATACGGCGAAGGGAATCTGCCGGACATGCTGACGTAAAAAAATGGCCAATATTGCTATTGGCCCGTCAAAGAGGAATTTCATCATTATTATTATTCCGGGGTTCGCGCCCCGGATCGTCTGATTGTCGCTCAAAGTGACCATCACTGCCAATACTATTGCGCAAGATGATACTATTTTTTAGACAGCCGTCGGGCGTATGCTTATGTCACATTTAATCGGTTGGTAAGAAGGATAACGATGACTCCCGCCGTAAAATTACTCGAAAAAAACAAAATTAGTTTTCAAATCCACAGCTACGATCACGATCCGAACGAAACCAATTTTGGTGACGAAGTGGTGCGTAAGCTGGGACTGAACGCCGACCAGGTCTACAAAACGCTGCTGGTTGCCGTTAACGGCGACATGAAGCATCTGGCCGTTGCAGTGACCCCGGTTGCGGGTCAGTTGGATCTGAAAAAAGTGGCGAAGGCCTTAGGCGCAAAAAAAGTGGATATGGCAGACCCGATGGTCGCGCAGCGGGTTACCGGCTATCTGGTGGGGGGTATCAGCCCGCTCGGGCAAAAAAAACGTCTGCCGACGGTGATTGACGCACCGGCCCAGGCGTTTGCCACCATCTATATTTCCGGCGGCAAACGCGGGCTGGATATTGAGCTGGCGGCCAGCGATCTGGCGAAGATCCTTGAGGCAAAATTCGCCGATATCGCGCGGCGCGATTAATTGACGGTTTTGCGTCAGAGGATAATCCCGGAGGCGGCGCTGACGCGCCTTGTCCGGGCTACAAAATCCAAAACCGCTGAGACCTGTAGCCCCGGTAGCTACGCAACCGGGGTTTGGCTCAAACGTTACTGCCAGCTTACCTCGCCTTTCGGTTCATAAGCTGCCGCATCCAACGGTGAGTTTTTCTGGATATACTCTTTCAGCACTTCGGCATCGATAAAGCCGGTATTAACATAGCCGGGCTTCGTATCGATATGCGGATAGCCGTCGCCGCCGGTGGCGTTAAAGCTCAGGGTCGCCATACGATAGGTCTTTGCCGGATCGACCGGTTCGCCTTTGATGGTCAAATTATTGAGCTTGCCGTCTTTAGCCACAAAACCGACGTTGGCAAACTGCGGATAGGCGCCGGAATCGGGCTTCATCTGCGCCACGGCGGTCAGATACTCGGTCACTTCCTTACCGCTCATATCGACATAGACCAGCACGTTGCCGAAGGGTTGGACCTTCATCACATCTTTATAGGTGATATCACCCGCTTCAATCGAATCACGCACTCCGCCGCCGCTCATCACCGCGAAATCAGCATTGCTGCGCGCCATCTGCGCCGCCAGCAGCAAACGTCCCATATTGGTTTGCACGAAACGAACTTTGCTGCGATCGCCCTCCAGATGCGCGTTTACGCTACCGATTTTCACCTGTAGCTGCGCTTTGCCTTTATTCTGGAAAGGCGTCAGCAGGGAGAGCATCTGCGGATTTTCGGGGATTTGCGGCGTATAGAGCACGCGCTCGCTCTCGCCGTTGTCCCAGGTGACCTTTTTCTTCAGGTTGACCGGGATCAGCTGATAGCGCACCAGCTTCATGTCGCCGTTGCGGAATTCAAAATCGGCGCGGCCAACATATTTACCCCACTCATGGGCCTGCACAATCCAGATACCGTTCTGCTTGTCCGGCGCGCACGGGCTACCCGGAACGTAATCCACCTGCTTCTTGTTCTCCGACGCCATGCATACCGGGTCCTGCGAGTGACCGCCGACGATCATCGCCAGCGCTCCCGCAGGCAGGCTGCGTGCCATCTCAACATCGCCCGGCGCGTTCGAACCGTGAGCGCCATTGTCATAATGGCCCATGTGGGTAGTAGCCAGAATCACGTCCGGCTTTTCATTCTGCTGCAGCTCCTGGATAACGAGTTTGGCCTCTTCCGCCGGTTTACGGAACTCGATATCGGTAAAGAACTCGGGATTACCAATTTTAGCCGTATCGTCGGTCGTCAGACCGATAACCGCAATATTCAGCCCGCCGCGTTTGAACAGCGCCCACGGCTTAAACAGACGCTCGCCGGTGCTTTTCTGATAAATATTCGCCGAAAGGAAAGGGAACTTCGCCCATTTTTCCTGCTGACGGAGTACGCTAAGCGGATTATCAAATTCATGATTACCCACCGCCATTGCATCGTAGCCAATCAGGTTCATCCCGCGGAAATCAGGTTCCGCGTCCTGTAAATCGGATTCCGGCACGCCGGTGTTGATATCGCCGCCGGATAACAGCAGCACGCTGCCGCCTTCTGCCGCCACCTCTTTGCGAATACCGTCAACCAGCGTTTTTTGTGCGGATAGCCCATATTCGCCGTAGTCGCTACGCCAGAAGTGGCCATGATGATCGTTAGTATGCAGGATGGTTATTTTGTAAGTTTTATCCTGCTCATAAGCCTGCGCTGACAGGCTCCCCAGCGATAGCGCCGTAAATAGCGCCAGCGCAACGCCTTGCTTCATAAAGTGCATATTTCTCTCCCTGACGAAGTAACAACTGCCGAAAGTATAGCGAGTTGGCCGATTAGACAAATATGTTTTCAGAATTGCGACTTCCTTCAAACCTTAGGGGCAGGTATGTTAGGCAGATAATAATTCCACCTGCATCCTCTATAAAAAACACTTAAGTGAACCTATGGCAATGAATCAGACCGCACAACCCTTATCCGGCCCTGCTGCTGCGCCGCAAAAAGCACGCACCTCGTTTCGCATTCTCGGCGCCATCAGCCTCTCCCATTTGCTAAACGATATGATCCAATCGCTTATTCTGGCTATCTACCCGCTGCTGCAGGCCGAGTTTTCGCTGACCTTTGTGCAGATAGGTATGATTACCCTCACCTTCCAGCTGGCCTCATCGCTATTGCAGCCGGTCGTCGGCTATCTGACCGACAAACATCCGATGCCGTGGTCGCTGCCGATAGGCATGTGCTTTACCCTGAGCGGTCTGGTGCTGCTGGCGATCTCGGGGAGCTTTGGTATGGTTCTGCTGGCAGCCGCGCTGGTCGGCACCGGGTCTTCGGTCTTTCATCCGGAGTCTTCACGCGTGGCGCGTATGGCTTCCGGCGGTCGCCATGGCCTGGCGCAGTCGATATTTCAGGTCGGCGGCAACTTTGGCAGCTCGTTAGGCCCGCTGCTTGCGGCCCTGATTATCGCTCCTTACGGTAAAGGTAACGTTGGCTGGTTTGTCCTGGCAGCGCTGTTGGCGATCGTCGTGCTGGCGCAAATCAGCCGCTGGTATGCCGCTCAGCATCGGATGAATAAAGGTAAACCGAAGGCGCTGATTGTAAATCCGTTGCCAAAAAACAAAGTTATTCTGGCGGTCAGTATCCTGTTACTGCTGATTTTCTCGAAATACTTCTATATGGCGAGCATCAGCAGCTATTACACCTTTTATCTGATGCAAAAATTCGGATTGTCGGTGCAAAATGCCCAGTTTCATCTATTTGCCTTTCTTTTTGCCGTCGCGGCAGGAACGGTGATTGGCGGGCCTGTCGGCGATAAGATTGGGCGCAAATATGTTATTTGGGGCTCTATCCTTGGCGTAGCGCCGTTCACCCTTGTTTTACCCTATGCATCCCTGGAATGGACCGGGATTTTAACGGTGATAATTGGTTTTATCCTTGCCTCAGCCTTTTCCGCCATTCTGGTCTATGCCCAGGAGCTATTACCGGGGCGGATCGGCATGGTTTCTGGTTTGTTCTTCGGTTTTGCTTTTGGCATGGGTGGCCTTGGCGCCGCGGTACTGGGGCTCTTAGCTGACCATACCAGCATCGAACTGGTCTATAAAATCTGCGCTTTCCTGCCTCTAATCGGCATCCTGACGATATTTCTACCTAACAACCATCAAAAGTCATGATTCTTCGGTAGCCAAAGTGTAACTTTGGCTACCACAATCCCTTACCCCACCAGCATTACCCCGCATAAGCTGCTGCCATTTTGCGCTCCGTGCTTTTTTGCACGTCAATTGCATTTTTCTGCAAAATTCAACGATTATTCATAAACAAAACCGCTGAAAGTGTCATAAACTATTATTCGGTTTTTTGGTTTTATACCCTAATTCATTCAAGTTGCAGGACAAGCCACTTGTGCCTTGAACAGCGCTGGCGCTGGCCCCCAAGGGCGAGGCTCATGGATGAGCTAAGTAATAAAGCCTACGCCCATGCAAATTGAAGCATGACGGGTATGTACCGAAAATGGATCAGCTCACCACTGCAAGGAGACGGAATGCACCACGCAACACCGCTAATCACCACCATTGTCGGCGGCCTTGTGCTCGCCTTTATTCTCGGCATGATTGCCAATAAGCTACGTATTTCTCCTCTGGTGGGATATCTATTAGCGGGCGTGCTGGCCGGACCTTTTACCCCAGGTTTTGTTGCTGATACCAAGCTGGCACCGGAACTGGCCGAGCTCGGCGTGATCCTGCTGATGTTCGGCGTGGGTCTGCATTTCTCCTTAAAAGATCTGATGGCGGTTAAGGCCATCGCCATCCCGGGCGCTATCGCCCAGATAGCCGTAGCGACCCTGTTGGGTATGGCGCTCTCTGCCATGCTGGGCTGGTCGTTAATGACCGGTATCGTTTTTGGTCTGTGTCTTTCTACCGCCAGTACCGTGGTGCTGCTGCGCGCGCTGGAAGAACGGCAGCTTATTGATAGCCAGCGGGGGCAAATCGCCATCGGCTGGCTGATTGTTGAAGATCTGGTGATGGTTCTGACGCTGGTGCTGCTGCCGGCGGTTGCCGGCATGACCGAGAAAGGCGACGTGGGCCTGGCTTCTCTGGCCCTCGATATGAGTATTACCATCGGCAAAGTCGTCGCCTTCATCGCCATTATGATGCTCGTCGGCCGCCGCCTGGTGCCGTGGATTATGTCGCGCAGCGCGGCAACCGGTTCACGCGAGCTGTTTACGCTGTCGGTACTGGCGTTAGCGCTCGGCATCGCTTTCGGCGCCGTTGAGCTATTTGACGTCTCCTTCGCCCTCGGCGCCTTTTTCGCCGGTATGGTGCTCAATGAATCCGAGCTCAGCCATCGCGCGGCCCACGATACGCTGCCGCTGCGCGACGCCTTCGCCGTGCTGTTCTTTGTCTCCGTCGGAATGCTGTTCGACCCGATGATTCTGCTTGAGCAGCCGCTGGCGGTACTGGCGACGCTGGCTATCATCATTTTCGGTAAATCGGCTGCCGCCTTCTTCCTGGTGCGGATGTTCGGCCACTCGCCGCGCACTGCCCTGACCATTGCCGCCAGTCTGGCGCAAATCGGTGAATTCGCCTTTATTCTTGCCGGTCTGGGAATGGCGCTGGATCTGCTGCCGCAGGCCGGGCAGAACCTGGTGCTTGCCGGCGCCATTATCTCCATCATGCTCAACCCGGTCCTGTTTACCCTGCTGGAAAAATACCTCGATAAAACGGAGACGCTGGACGAACAGACGCTGGAAGAAGTGCTGGAAGATGAGAAACAGATCCCCGTTGATATCTGTAACCATGCGCTGCTGGTCGGTTTCGGTCGCGTCGGGAGCCTGCTTGGTGAAAAACTGATGGCTCAGGGGATACCGCTGGTAGTTATCGAAACGTCGCGCACCCGCGTTGACGAACTGCGCGCGCGGGGTATTCGCGCAGTTTTAGGTAACGCCGCCAATGAAGAGATTATGAATCTGGCGCATCTGGACTGCGCGCGCTGGCTACTGCTCACCATCCCTAACGGTTACGAGGCCGGAGAGATCGTGGCCTCAGCGCGCGAGAAGTGCCCGAATATCGAGATCATCGCGCGCGCGCATTACGACGATGAGGTGGAATATATTGTTGAACGCGGCGCCAACCAGGTAGTGATGGGCGAACGAGAAATCGCCCGCGCCATGCTTAAGCTGCTTGAAACGCCGCCAGCCGGCGAGCTTATTACCGGTTAATGCTTCCGGCCCCGACTCCCCGGGGCCGACTTTATTTACCGGCTTAACGATCCCAGTAGGCCTCTTCCAGACTATCTTCACGCTCCGGCAGGCCGCGGGTCAGACGCGGTGAATGCTGGTTCAGCACCTGATAGCTCACGCGGTTAGCGTATTTACACACCTGCGCCAGCGAGGAATAGGTCAGCCATTTGCATTTGTGCTTGCTGGAGTTCGGCACGTTATTGCGATGATAATTATTAGCGGTGATGTCGTGCAGCAGTGCCGCCAGCGCGCCGTCGCCGGCGCCGTTGGTGTTCATGATCTTCTCCGGCCCGCCCATATAGGGTGCGATATGCGAATAAATACGCAGCGGATTCTCGCAGTCCTGGTGGCGCATCGCGCGGCTGAATTCATACTGGTTAAACTCGGCAATCGCGCCCGGCAGCAGCGGATGCTGCGTTTTGCGCTTAGCCTCATCCTCGGTAAAACTGGCCATATACAGCCCGGCGGGCCCGGCGGTGCACAGTACCAGGTCAACCCACTCCAGCGCTTTGTCGGAAGCCAGCAGCGGATCGGATAGGCCGGTCAGCGCTTCCGCCTCCTCTTCGTTCATCGCCAGAATAGAAACGTGTTCTTTGAGAAACGCCTGCCACCACGCCGGATTATCAGCGATAACGTATTTAGTCCCCAGGGTCAGGACCACCGGTACATCGTGCTTTTTCGCATATTTGATGGCCTGCATCGTCGCATCCGGCATCGGCTCACCCGGCTTGCAGCGGACGAGGTAGGAGGTCAGCACCAGCGCGGAAGCGCCGGCGATCACGCTTTCCGGAATGCTTTCCGGGCGGAGCTTATTCATATGACCGGGGCTGATCGCAAAGGTGCGCTCGCCGGAGTCGCTAATAAGGGTAAAGCAGCGACCAATCGCGCCATCCACGCCTTGCAGGTAGTTCAGATCGGTACGGCTGGAGGTGTTGCACAGGTAGCGATAGGCGTAGCCGCCGATTTCAATATTGCTGCACATGACGCCAAGCAGAACCGAGCGGTCATCCGCCAGCACCGAGTAGTTGTGCATGGTGTTTCCGATGGTACCACCGGCAAACTGGTGGGTAATCAGATCGTTGCGGACCAGTTCCTGGTACAACGCTTCGGCGACATCATCCTCAATCACCAGCGAATGCCCGGCGCTCAGGCCGTAGCGTACGATAAACGCCTCATCCACTTTCGCTTCGATATCGACCAGGGTTTGATCGATGCCGACAACCCAGGCGACGTTAGACTCATTGTCCGGCTGAATTTGTTGCAGCAGCGGATCGCGAGCGTTGACGGGAAAATAGTGTTTGGATTTGCGTTTACCGGGAAATTTCATAGTGGCGATTTATTGACAGTGAACAAGCGGGGAATAGTAGCATACTCCCCGCCGCACGCGCGATCAGCGATATTTCGCCGTCAGGTTGACCATCATTTCAATATGCGCGGTGTCCGCATTAAGCGCCGGTATGTACTCATATTGCTGGCCGCCGGCTTCAAGGAAGATTTCCCGGTTTTGCACCGCGATCTCCTCCAGCGTCTCCAGGCAATCGGCAGCAAAGCCGGGGCAGATAACCTGAATATGCTTCACCCCTTTCTCACCGAGCATTTTCAGCGTTTCGTCAGTATAGGGCGTCAGCCACGGCTCACGACCAAAGCGCGACTGAAAAGTCATCATGACCCGGTCAGGCGACAGGCCAAGGGCTGAAACCAGTTCACGAGTGGTATCGCGACAGCGCTGAGGATAGGTATCCCCTTGCTGAGCGTAACGCTGTGGAATCCCATGATAGGAGAGCAGCAGTAAATCCGGCTCGCCGTGCACCGCAAACGAAGCGCGTACGCTGGCGGCCAGCGCGTGAATGTAGTCCACATCATCGGCATAGTCGCGAATAAAAGAGATGCCGGGAATCGCGCGCTTTCTGGCGAGGATACGCCCCAGCTCATCCCAGACCGCCGCCACGGTAGAGCAGGAGTATTGCGGATAGAGCGGTAGCACCACGATGTGGTCCACACCCTGCGCCAGCAGTTCATCCACCGCGCTCTCCAGCGACGGCGAGCCGTAGCTCATCCCCAGCGCCACCGGCGTATCCGGAAGCCGCGCGGCCAGCGCCTGCCGCTGCTGCTGGCTATAGACCATCAGCGGCGAGCCGTCTTCCATCCAGATGGACTGATAGAGCTTAGCGACCCTGGGGGCGCGCAGGGGCAGTATCACGCCGCGCAGCAACGGCCACCACAGTAGACGGGAGGTATCCACCACGCGCCGATCGCTAAGAAACTGTCGTAGATAGCGCTTAACCGCGTCGGGCGTGGGCGCATCGGGAGTGCCTAAATTGGCTAATAAGATACCTGTTTTCGTCTGATGCATTACCGCCTCTTAACCATTTGAATCGCTGACAATTGTAGCTGAAATGGCGCTAAACGGAACCAATCATAGAAAAAGGTAAAATGAGAGGAGTTCTCACCCCGCCGCTGCGGGATGAGAACTAACGGAATTAACCGAGGATTTTTTCCAGTTCGGCGCGAACGTCCGCCACCGCTTTGGTGCCATCAACTTTCGCGTATTGGGTATTGCCCGCTTCGGCTTCTTTCTGATAATAGCCGATCAGCGGAGCCGTCATCTGATGATACTCAACCAGACGCTTACGCACGGTCTCTTCCTGGTCGTCTTTACGGGTGGTCAGCTCTTCGCCGGTCACATCGTCTTTGCCTTCGACTTTCGGCGGATTAAATTTGATGTGATAAACGCGGCCGGAAGCAGCGTGAACGCGACGGCCGATGATGCGGTCAACGATCAGTTCATCAGGAACATCGAATTCCAGTACGTAATCTACGGCAATGCCCGCTTCTTTCATGGCGTCAGCCTGAGGAATGGTGCGCGGGAAGCCGTCCAGCAGGAATCCGTTGCGGCAATCTTCCTGAGTGATACGCTCTTTCACCAGGGCGATAACCAGTTCGTCGGTGACCAGCTTACCGGCGTCCATAATATCCTTCGCCTTTTTGCCCAGCTCGGAGCCTGACTTCACCGCGGCACGCAGCATGTCGCCGGTGGAGATTTGCGGAATACCGTATTTCTCCATGATGAACTGAGCCTGAGTTCCTTTACCCGCGCCCGGAGCGCCAAGCAGAATAATACGCATTACGAAAATCCCCTCAAAAGTTGATTCAATATTTCAAAAAACGCTAAACCATACCACCAGAACGCGGATGGCTCAAGGAAGGCGGGGCGGCTGAAACGGTTAATGGTGAGATATTTTACGTAGAGTGCGTTTTGTTGCCCTCATTCCGCTCCTCTCCCGCAGGGCAAGGAAGAAAACACGCGCCGGAGCCAGCAGGGGAACAGGGAGAAGCAGGCTAAACGATGACAGCCTCCGCGCCAGCATGTCAATGCCGGGCAAGTCCCCTCTCCCTGACAGGGAGAGGGTGAGGCTGAGGGGAAAGATTACGACGCCAGCAGCTGGTTCATGCGGCGAATAAACTGGTTCGGATCTTCCAGCGTACCGCGCTCGGCCAGCAGCGCCTGATCGAGAAGCAGCTCAACCCACTCGCCGAATTGCGCATCATCCTGAGTGTCCGCCGCGCGTTTTACCAGCGGATGCAGCGGGTTCAGTTCGAAGATGTACTTCACTTCCGGCGCGGCCTGGCCCGCAGCGGCAAACAGTTTCGCCATTTGGGTGCTCATTTCATCCGCGTCGGTGGTAACGATGGCCGGCGTATCGGTCAGACGATGGGTCAGGCGAACCTCTTTCACCCGGTCGCCGAGCAGCGTTTTGGCTCGCTCAACGAACGGCTCCAGCGCCTTCTCAGCTTCTTTTGTGGTTTCATCCACTTCGTCCGTCAGCTTATCCAGCGACTCATCGGCTTTCGCCACCGACTGGAACGGCTTACCGTCGAACTCGGTCAGATAGCTCATCATCCACTCGTCGATGCGATCGGAAAGCAGCAGCACTTCAATGCCTTTCTTACGCAGCAGTTCCAGATGCGGGCTGCTCTTCGCGGCGGCGTAGCTGTCGGCGGTAATGTAGTAAATCTTCTCCTGCCCTTCTTTCATGCGGGAGACGTACTCTTCCAGCGACACGGTCTGCGCGGCGGAATCGGTATGGGTACTGGCGAAACGCAGCAGTTTAGCAATGGTCTGCTGGTTAGCGTGATCTTCCGCCGGGCCTTCTTTCAGCACCAGGCCAAACTGCTGCCAGAAGGTCTGATATTTTTCCGCGTCGTCTTTCGCCAGTTTTTCCAGCATCTGCAGGGCGCGCTTGCTCAGCGCAGTGCGCAGATTGCGGGTCACGCTGCTGTCCTGAAGGATTTCACGCGACACGTTCAGCGGCAGATCGTTGGAGTCGACCAGGCCGCGGACGAAGCGCAGGTAGTTCGGCATAAACTGCTCAGCGTCATCCATGATGAAAACGCGCTGTACGTACAGCTTCAGGCCGTGTTTATGGTCGCGATTCCACATATCCCATGGCGCCTGCGACGGGATATACAGCAGGCTGGTGTACTCCTGCTTGCCTTCAACGCGGTTGTGGCTCCAGGTCAGCGGATCGCTGTAGTCATGGGCAATATGCTTATAAAACTCGTTGTACTCGTCGTCTTTGATTTCCGACTTATTGCGCGTCCACAGCGCCTGGGCTTTGTTAATTTTCTCCCAGGTAATGACGGTTTCACCGTCCACTTCTTCGCGTTTTTCAATTTCCACCGGCAGCGCGATGTGATCGGAGTATTTGCTGATGATCGAACGCACGCGCCAGTCGTTGAGAAAATCATCCTCACCTTCGCGCAGGTGCAGCGTGATCTCGGTACCGCGATCGGCTTTGTTAATGTCGGCAACGGTATATTCGCCTTCGCCGGCGGACTCCCAGAATACGCCATTTTCTGCGCTGTCTCCCGCCGCGCGGGTACGTACGGTGACTTTATCGGCGACAATAAACGCTGAATAGAAGCCCACGCCGAACTGGCCAATCAGCTGGCTGTCTTTCGCCTGGTCAGAGCCCATGGACTCAAGGAATGCTTTGGTGCCGGACTTGGCGATGGTGCCGAGATGGTCAATCACTTCATCGCGGTTCATACCAATGCCGTTATCGGCAATGGTCAGGGTGCGGTTGTCTTTATCAAATGAAACACGCACGCGCAGTTCGCCGTCGCCTTCATACAGATCCGGCTGGGACAGGGCGCGGAAGCGCAGCTTGTCGGCCGCATCGGAGGCGTTGGAAATCAGCTCACGCAGGAAAATTTCTTTGTTGGAATAAAGAGAATGGATCATCAGGTGCAGAAGCTGCTTAACCTCTGACTGAAAACCACGAGTTTCTTGTCCTTTCATCTAAATCAACCTCAACAATGCCATTGTTAATGGTAAAAAAACCGTTGAGGGTGAGATGGGGACAGAGGAAGACGTTTTCAAGCGGAGGCCCCGAAAAGCGCCTCCGTTTGATTAAAAACGAATCTTATGCCGTCCGGCAAGAGAGTGTGACAGCGTTGTGCCGTCAACCATTTCCAGCTCGCCGCCGACCGGTACGCCATGAGCGATACGGCTCGCCTCTACGCCATACTGCGCGCAAAGCTCGGCGATATAGTTCGCGGTCGCCTCCCCTTCAACCGTTGGGTTGGTTGCGAGGATCACTTCCTGCATCGATTCGTCACGCAGACGCTGCTCCAGGCGATCGAGCCCAATGTCATCCGGCCCGATGCCGTCAAGCGGCGACAGATGGCCCATCAGCACAAAATAACGACCGGAAAACTGCCCGGTCTGCTCGATAGCGTAGATATCCGCTGGGCTCTCTACCACGCAGATCTGACCGTTTTCCTTCCGCCGAGGGTTGCTGCAAATATTGCATACCTCCTGCTCGGTGAAAGTGCGGCAATCGGCGCAGTGGCCGATTTCCGACATCGCGCGCGTTAGCGCCTGCGCCAGGCGCATCCCGCCGCTGCGATCGCGCTGCAGCAGGGTAAACGCCATGCGCTGCGCCGACTTCGGGCCGACGCCCGGCAGGCAGCGCAGTGCTTCCATAAGCTGCGTTAACAGCGGACTGGTTTGCATCAGAACGGCATCTTAAAGCCTGGCGGCAGCTGCATACCGGCGGACACAGACGCCATTTTTTCTTTCTGCGTCTCTTCGATGCGGCGGGCGGCATCGTTAAACGCAGCGGCCACCAGATCTTCCAGCATCTCTTTGTCGTCTTCCAGCAGGCTCGGGTCGATCTCAACGCGGCGGCAGTTATGCGCGCCGTTGATGGTGACTTTGACCAGGCCTGCGCCGGATTCACCGGTCACTTCCAGTCGAGCGACTTCTTCCTGCATCTGCTGCATTTTTTCTTGCATCTGCTGGGCCTGCTTCATCAGGTTACCCAGACCGCCTTTTCCACCAAACATAGGCTTCTCTCTCAGTAGGTCATCGTTAAGGATGCTGACCGCAAGTCAGACTTGCAATCAAATGGGGCGAATACTCTCTTCATCCAGGTCCGCATCGAAAAATCGACGCAGCGTCTGAATGTTATTATCCGCAATAATCGCTTCACGCGCCTGCGCGAGCTTTTCTTCATAAATTGCCTGCCGCCACTCAAGCGGCGTGCGCATCGCGGGATTATCATCTTCCACGATGGTCAATTCAACCGGCGTACCGTACAAAATACCGAGCGCTTCCGCCAGCTTTTGCTGCGCGCCCGCCGAATTCAGGTGCCGCTGGCTCGGGCGAAGATGCAGGCAGACGCGGTTGCCCTCCTGCTCTTTCCAGGCATTGAGGGCGACCTGCTCCACCAGCTTTGGCACCGCAAGCCGGCTGACTTCCGCCGCCCAGCTATCGCGCTCGACCGCTTCAATAGCCAGTTTTGCCGCCAGTTCCGGCGTTTTTTCATGCTCCAGCGCTTTTTTCAGCGCCTTCGGCGTCGCCACTTCTTCTTTCACGGTTTCAACAACCGTCGTCGATTTCCAGCGATAAGCTTCTTTTTTCGCTGGCGCTTTTTCCAGCGCAGCAGCAGCCGGACGCGCCTGTACGCGTTCAGTAATCGAACTCAGTCGTTCCAGCGCAGCGTTATTCACCGGCCGCGCGCGGGAAGCGGCTGCCGGTTCACTCTTTTTTGGGGTGGGCGCTCCCTGGCTGCGCTGCAGTTGGCTGCGTGCCGCCAGCACCTGGCTGGTGGTCTGCGGCAAATTCTGCGGCGGCGGCGGCGGAGCGGATGCCGGGGCGGACTGCTGTGCAGGGGCGGCCTGAATAGCCTGTGCCGGCGGCGCCTCCGGTTCCGGCAGCGGCATACGCGGATGGAACGCCAGCGCACGCAGAAGCGTCATCTCAACGCCCATCCGGCGATCCGGCGCGTATGGAAGCTCTTTACGGCCAATTAATAACGTTTGATAGTACAGCTGAACATCGGTAGGCGGCACCGTCCGCGCCAGCTCGCGCATGCGTAGCTCTATCGCGGCCATATCCGCCCCCAGCGCCGACGGCGACAGCTGAACCATTGCAATGCGGTGCAACAGGCTCTGCATTTCCACCAGCAAAGCCTCCCACTCCACGCCGCGAGCGGCAGCTTCATTGACGCCGGCCATGACGCGTTCGCCATCGGCGGCCACCAGCGCTTCAATCAGCGAGAGCGCCTGATCGTCGTCAAGCGTACCGAGCATGGTGCTAACGGATTCAGCCGTCAGACGGCCGTCGCCGCTGGCGATAGCCTGATCGGTCAGGCTTAATGCATCGCGCAGGCTGCCATCCGCCGCGCGCGACAGCAGCTGCAGCGCGCGCGGTTCGAAAGCGATCTGCTCGACGCCGAGGATATGCTCAAGCTGATGGCGAATCTGTTCGACATCCAGCGCCTTAAGATGGAACTGCAGGCAGCGGGAAAGAATGGTCACCGGCAGCTTCTGCGGATCGGTGGTCGCCAGCAGAAATTTTACGTGCGCCGGCGGCTCCTCCAGCGTTTTTAACAACGCGTTGAAGCTGTGGCGCGAAAGCATATGGACTTCATCGATCAGATAGACCTTGAAGCGACCGCGGGCCGGCGCGTACTGCACGTTATCCAGCAGATCGCGGGTATCTTCGACTTTGGTGCGCGAAGCGGCATCGATCTCTATCAGATCGACAAAGCGCCCCTGTTCTATTTCACGGCAGTTATCGCAGACGCCGCATGGCGTGGCGGTAATACCGGTTTCACAGTTTAATCCTTTTGCCAGCAGGCGTGCGATAGAGGTTTTACCCACGCCGCGGGTGCCGGAAAAGAGATAGGCATGATGAATGCGCCCTAACGACAAGCCGTTCGCCAGTGCGGTCAGCACATGTTCCTGGCCGACGACGTCAGCAAAGGTTTGTGGGCGCCATTTACGGGCTAAGACCTGATAACTCATGGGCTGGCTCTGAAACGCTGGAAGGTGAAATCACGAGGGGGTCATGCTATCACAGCCCCGCTCAATCAGCGAGGCTATGTGGAGGGATTTGCTTAGTGACCCGGGAAAGGGACCAGGCTATAGCAGTTAATTCCCAGTTTTTCCAGACGCTGCTCGCCGCCCAGATCGAACAGATTGATAATAAAAGCCGCATCGTGCACTTCACCGCCCAGGCGACGGATAAGCTTCACGGTGGCGTCGATGGTGCCGCCGGTTGCCAGCAGATCGTCAACCACCAGGACTTTATCGCCTTCTTTGATCGCATCGACATGGATTTCCAGCTGATCGGTGCCGTACTCAAGCTCGTAGCTTTCTGCGATGGTCTCACGCGGCAGCTTACGCGGCTTGCGTACCGGAACAAAGCCTACGCCCAGCGCCAGCGCAACCGGTGCGCCAAACAAGAAGCCACGCGCTTCGGTGCCCACCACTTTGGTAATACCCGCGTCTTTATAACGCTCGGCCAGCAGTTCAATGCTGAGCGCATAGGCCTTCGGGTCTTCCAGCAAGCTGGTGACATCACGGAAAAGGATGCCAGGTTTCGGATAGTCCTGGATGCTTTGGATGCTGTTCTTCAGATATTCAAGCTGCTGTGCTGTTGCGGTCATAAGTGTATGCCTGATTAAAACGGTATTACTCACGGGCATGCCAAATGGGCCAAAGAAACATTTGTTTAACCTTTGACCAGGCTTACCCGCGCTCGAAAACGCCAGAATTTACTGGCTGTCAGCGACAATTGCAACCATCATTATTGCGCATCAGTGCTTTTGTTGCTTTGCATCAACCACCGGAATGCGCCACATAAATATCAGCAGACAGGCCAGAATGATCAGCAGCAAGATGCGCACCCAGGTAAGATTAACCAGCCACAGGGAAATAGCAAAGGTCAGCAAAATCATCGCTATCGCGCGCGGCTTCGCTCCCGGCGGCATGGCGCGGTATTTCTGCCAGTGACGCAGGTAACCGCCAAACCATGAGCGGTACAAAAGCCAGTGGTGAAAACGCGGCGACGAGCGCGCAAAGCACCAGGCGGCAATCAGGATAAAAGGCGTCGTCGGCAGTAGCGGTAAAAATACGCCCAGCGTTCCCAGCGCTACCGCCAGCCAGCCAATGATGATCAAAATAATACGTGGCATAATGCGAATCGTTATCAAGAAGATAACGCTAATGTAGCACAGTTGCTTATCAGGGGATGGAGGAGTTATTTGAAAACCACCCGGCTTTTACATTCGCTGGAAAATCAGCTTGCGGAGCTGGCCGTCCGGGTAGCGCCAATGGCGAATCACGCGACCCTCAGCCCGCGTTTCGATCGCCAGCTGTTTCGGACCCGCAGCACGCAGATGCAGGCTTATCTCAATGAGGCCAGCGATCGTTTAACGGAGTTAAAGCTGGCGGTCGAACGCCAGCAGCTCCCCCAGGTTGCCTGGCTGGCGGAACATCTTGTGGCCCAAATCGCCGCCATTAGCCGGGAAACGGCCACCTGGTCGTTACGCGCCTGGGATAGCGCTTCGCCGACGCTTAGCCGCTGGCAGCGCCGGCGTATCCAGCATCAGGAATATGAACGGCGTCTGCTGGCCATGCGCAACGATCGCCAGAGACAGCTGGCGCAAGCCACCTCTCTTGATGAACAGCAGCGGCTGGCAAAAGAAGTTGACGCCTACGCCGCACGCCTTGCCCGCTGTCGCGACGCGCTGGAAAAAATTGAAAACAGGCTGGCCCGATTAACACGTTAAGTGGAGGAAGAAAGATGTCGCTGGAAAATGCGCCTGACGAGGTCAAGCTGGCCGTCGATTTAATCATGCTGCTTGAGGAAAATAATGTCCCTGCGCAAACCGTGCTAGCTGCGCTGGAGATTATCCGTCGCGATTATGAAAACAAAGTAAAAAGTGCGGAAGAGGCCTCGCAAAACGCGCCGGAGTAGCCTGTTGCCGGATCGTTGGGGGTGGCAGAGTCATCGCCTGCCCTTACCAAAACGGATAAATGCTCATGGAAAGATTCTCACGTACGCCGCACGATGCCATTTTTCATCAAATGTTGACTCAGAAAGAGGTCGCCCGCGATTTTTTACAGCTTTACCTCCCGGCGCAGTTTTTAAGTATCTGCGATCTTAGTACGCTGCAGCTGGCTTCAGGCAGTTTTATCGAAGAAGACCTGCGCTCCAGCTACTCAGATATACTTTACTCTCTGCAAACGCGGCACGGCGCCGGATATATCTATGCGCTGATTGAACATCAAAGCTCTCCGGACAAGTTCATGGCTTTTCGCCTGATGCGCTATACGCTCGTAGCCATACAGCGTCACCTTGATGCTGGCCACGATACGTTGCCCCTTGTGGTCCCCATTCTGTTTTATCACGGCGCCGTCAGTCCCTGGCCGCATACGCTCAACTGGCATCATCTCTTTAACCATCCTGAGCTTGCCAGCGCGCTGTACGGCGGTGATTTTCCACTGATGGACCTGACCGTTATGCCAGATAATCAATTCATCCTCCACCAGCGTATGGCGATGCTGGAACTGTTGCAAAAGCATATCCGCCAGCGCGATCTGGCCGAATTGCAACCGATACTGGTTGCGCTGCTGGCGATTGCCGAATGGCTGGAAGAGAAAGGTCGTAAAAAAGGGAGAAGAGAAGGCAGACTGGAGAGTCGACAGAAAGGCCGTAAAGAAATCTCGCACAGCATTGCGCTGAAAATGCTCGCCAGCGGGCAGGATCCTAAGATGGTGATGGAGCTGACGGGTCTGAGCCAGGAAGAACTCTCCTCGCTCAGCCATTAAAATCTGCGGGGCGGGTATTTACCGCCCCGCCATGCTTAGCTCATCGCCGGAGTGGCATCGTCGCCTTTATCCCGCTTCACCTCGGTGACTTCATCGCCCTTCTCATTGCGAAGATGAACCTCCAGCTGGTTAAAGGCGATATCAATATTGTTCTCACGACACAAACGATCGATCGCCCGGTTAAGCTCATCCACCGCATAGCTGCGATCGCGAAGTTCGCGCACGTATAGTCGTAGTTCATGATCGAGCGTACTGGCGCCGAAAGTGGTAAAGAAAACCGACGGCGCGGGCTCCTGCATCACTTTCGGATGCTCGTGCGCAGCCTTAAGCAGCACTTCTTTAACCTTATCCAGGTCAGAACCGTACGCTACGCCAAGGCGGATGACAACGCGGGTGACGGTATCGGAGAGCGACCAGTTAATCAGACGCTCAGTCACGAAGGCCTTATTGGGAATAATCACCTCTTTACGGTCAAAATCGGTGATGGTCGTGGCGCGAATGCGGATTTTGCTGACGGTGCCGGAGAAGGTGCCAATGGTCACCGTATCGCCAATGCGCACCGGGCGCTCAAAGAGAATAATCAGACCGGAAACAAAGTTACCGAATATTTCCTGTAAGCCGAAACCTAAACCAACCGACAGCGCCGCTGCCAGCCACTGTAGTTTATCCCATGAGACGCCCAGAGCGCCAAATACCGTCATCGCGCCAATAACAATAATGGCGTAATTAAGGATTGTCGTAATGGCATAAGACGCACCCTGGCGCATATTTAGTCGGGACAGCACCAGCACTTCCAGCAGTCCCGGCAGGTTGCGAATTAACGCCCAGGCAACCATCGAAGCGACAATCGCGAACAGCAGGCTCCCCATGGTAACGCTTTTCACGGCGCTGACCCCGGCTTCGGTACCGTTGTAATGCCACAGCGTAATACTATCGAGATAGGCGAAGACGGTGATGAGATCCGACCAAATCGCCCAGAACAGGACCGCAAACAGCGCGATCATCACCAGCATCGTAATACGCAGCGTTTGCTGGTTAACCTGCTCCAGAGCAATTGTCGGTTCTTCCTGCGGCTCGGCTCCTTCAGCCCCCTCTTTAACCAGATGCTGACGACGCGCCAGCGCGCGGCGCCAGGCAATACGCCGCGCGGCCACGCTCAGGCCGCGCAGCACGGTCTGATACAACAGGTTCCACAGCATCACCAGATAAACGGTTTCAATCCAGCGGCCGGCCAGACGCAGCGTCGTATAGAAATAGCCGGTTGCCGTCAGCACCATCAGGGCGATGGGAACGATCGATAGCACGGTAACGGTGATAAGGCGCAGGCTGTGAGATTCTTTATCACGCCAGCTTTCGCGGCACATCGGCAAGACCAGCACCGCGATCAGCAACAGGTTGAGGAAAATAACGAACTGCCCGAGAACGTCATCCATCAGGTGCAGCGGCGACAGTTCCGACATCACCGACCAGAAGTTGAGCGGCAGCAGCGCAAGGCTCACGCGAACAATCTGCCGCCGCCAGTGGCTGGTCAGCTGTGACGGCATATTAAAGTGGCTCACCGCCACGCCGTCTTTTTCCAGCACTTTCCAGCACAGGCCAAACACCAGCCAGAATAGCGCCAGCTTCTTGCTATAGGCCCACAGAAGGTCGCTAATATTCAGCTGCATCGTCAGCAGAATCAGACCGACGGCGAGTATGACCAGCACCACCGGCAGCGCCCGAATCAGATCGATAAGAATCGCTTTCGGCGTGTGGAGCTGCGTATCGTTGCGCAGTTGCCCCACCTGCGACGCCAGCTTAGCCTGATACGCTTTCAGCCAGTTCAGACGCCAGCGAATCAGACCGGCAATCAGCAGCAGCGGCAGGCCGGCCAGAAAAGCGATAAATACCGCAGGCCAGGCCTTTTCCCAGTTTACGGTGATTTTCATCGCCTTAAACTGTCCTTTCAGCGCCTCCGGGAAGGCTTTAAACCACTCCCAGTCCATCGGGCGGTTGCTATTTACCCAGAAAATCTGCTGCGTCAGGATGGCTTTCAGGTTGGTTGACACGCTCATTAGCTGCTGCTGATTGATTTGCAGGTTAATCGCCATCATCAGCTGGTTGCCGAGCTGTTTATTAAACTGATCGAGCAGTTCCCGGCGCATATCAACAATCTCAAGAAGCGCATCATGCACTTCGGGATTCACCTCGCTGCTATGCCCTTCCTCCAGCTTCGCGACATACGCATCGCTCTGGAATAGCGCATCGCGCTGCTGGTTGACCTCGAACTGCTCAAGGCGCAGGTCGGCGATGCGGTTGGTCATGTCGCTTAGCTCCTCCGCAGAGGGCAGCGTTTGCTGTTGCTGATAAAGGATACGCGAAAGCAGCAGGCTGCCTTTCAGCACGGAAATCTGCTCTTTAATATCGCGCTCGGATTGCAGAGCACGATCGAGCCAGGTCTTCACTTTGATGTTGCGCTGAACCAGCTGATTACCCGTTTCCGTTGCCGAAATGAGCCTTTCGCTCAGCTGATGATTAATGTCCAGCTCCTGCTTGACCAGCGGGTTTGCCTGAATACGGGCCGTTTCGTCCGGAGAAACTGCTTCCTGAGCCGTCTTTTCCGTCAGCGTCAGGCGCTTGCTATTCACCGCTTCCTGCAACAGCTGAAGCTGATGCTCCAGTCGATTGCTGTAAGCGGTGATGTAGTCACGCTGCTTTTGCAGGGTATCCTGCAGCACCGTGTTGCCTTCCAGGCTTTTACGCTGTTGATCTATCTGTGCATTCAGCAAGGCCTGCTGCGCCAGCAGCAAATTCTGCTGGGTAGGACGTAGCGCCTCTTCGCCCGTAGTCGTGCCATTCAGACGATTACGGATCTGCTGCAGCTGCTGAGAGGCGGAATACATCGCATTCTGCACGCGTTCCGGCTGCGTCTGTAGCGAAACAAGCTGACTATTATAAGTCGCCAGATCGTTTTGCGCGTTTTGCAAATCGTCCAGAGTCTGAGAGACGCGCGATTCCAGCTGGCGCAGCGACAAGGTGCTCAGCGTTTTACGCGTCGCCTCGTCGTTGGGGACATCACTTAGCGCGTTCAGGCTATCGATAGCCTGATTCATTTTCGCAGGCGCCTGAGCGACCTGCTGGCGCAGCTGCGTCGTTTCCGACTTTATGCGCTCAATTTTATCGAGCGTTTCCAGCGTCTGAGTCAGGTCCTGCTGAACCAGCTTATCCTGGGGAGTCAAATCTTTTTGCTTGTTCAGCGTCGTGAGCTGGCTCTGGACCTCGGAGCGTTCAGGTAAATCAGCCGCCAGCGCCGAATTAACGCTAATACAGCCGATAAAAAGCATCAGGGTAAGAACTACAGCAGAGAGGGCATTTCGCCAACGGATAGTATGCAGCATAGTGTTAACATGAGTGATTGCAAAAGCCGGAGAATACCGGGGGTCGTCGCAGCGCGAAGAATAGCACTTCTGTTATCACTAAAATAGCGGCGGACAGCAGGAATCATTCCTCTGGTGTCCGCTAGCCGGGTTAAGCGTCCAGTCCTTCAGAACTGCGCAGAGAGGGGCAAAATTGATACATTTCCAGCAGGACTTCGACATAATCCCGCGCTTCTTTTTGCAGATCAAAGGCGTTCGGCGCCAAAAGCCAGTTCTCCATCAGGCCGGAAAGATAGCTGCGCATGAGGATCGCCGCCCGGCGGGTTAATAAATTGGCGGGTAGCATCTTCGCGACAATGCACTCCTTTAATGTTTGTTCGATACGGTCGTAGCTCTCAAGGCAAAGAATGCGCTGCGCTTCTTGCAACGTGACCATCTCACCGACGAATTCACATTTATGAAAGATGATTTCCATCATCAGCCGTCTGCGTTTTTCTGTCACAGTGGCTTCAAGGATATACACTAAGATCTCTCGCACAACTGACAGTGGATCGTTGGGGAATTTTGCCCGATACTCAACTTCGAGATCGTTAATATTGGCTTCTGACAGTACCCATATTTCATTAAATAAGTCCGATTTATTTTTGAAATGCCAATAGATAGCCCCCCTCGTCACACCGGCAGCTTTTGCAATTGCGGCCAGCGAGGTGGATGATACGCCTTGCTGCGAAAACAAACGCAGAGCAACATCCAGAATATGTTGCCGGGTCTCAAGCGCCTGTTGTTTGGTTTTTCGTGCCATAGGTCGATGAGTTTACAGAGGTTACGTTTACATACATTTGTGAATGTATGTACCATAGCATGACCATAATAGAAACACAGCAGTGGGTTTGTGGTCGATTGAGCCACTGAACAATTTGAAATTGGACACTCGAGGTTTACATATGAACAAAAACAGAGGGTTAACGC
The DNA here is from genome assembly GCF_051835185.1 of Klebsiella sp. K5-306. Taxonomy (NCBI): domain Bacteria; kingdom Pseudomonadati; phylum Pseudomonadota; class Gammaproteobacteria; order Enterobacterales; family Enterobacteriaceae; genus Klebsiella; species Klebsiella sp. K5-306. The sequence continues at coordinate 106,528 of NZ_JAIFJY010000008.1, read as the reverse complement.
CTCTGGCGGTCGTTCTGATGCTCTCAGGCAGCTTAGCGCTAACAGGATGTGACGACAAACCGGCTCAGCAAGGAGCCCAGCAAATGCCGGAAGTCGGTATTGTGACGCTCAAATCCGCTCCTCTACAAATTACTACTGAACTGCCGGGCCGTACCAGCGCCTATCGCGTTGCGGAAGTTCGTCCTCAGGTCAGTGGCATTATTTTGAAACGTAACTTCACCGAAGGCAGCGATATCCAGGCTGGCGTGTCTCTTTATCAAATCGATCCGGCAACCTATCAAGCCACCTATGAAAGCGCGAAAGGCGATTTAGCCAAAGCGCAGGCTGCCGCCAATATGGATCAGCTGACGGTTAAACGTTACCAGAAACTGTTAGGCACTAAGTACATTAGCCAACAGGATTACGATACTGCCGTAGCCACGGCCCAGCAGAGCAACGCTGCCGTCGTCGCCGCTAAAGCCGCGGTTGAAACCGCGCGCATCAATCTGGCCTACACTAAGGTGACCTCCCCGATCAGCGGCCGCATTGGTAAATCCGCGGTCACGGAAGGCGCGCTGGTGCAGAACGGCCAGACTACTGCCCTGGCGACCGTGCAACAGCTTGATCCTATCTACGTGGATGTGACTCAATCGAGCAACGATTTTCTGCGTCTGAAACAAGAGCTGGCTAACGGCAAACTGCAGCAGGAAAACGGTAAAGCGAAGGTTGAACTGGTCACTAACGACGGTTTGAAATACCCGCAGAACGGTACGCTGGAGTTCTCCGACGTTACCGTTGATCAGACTACCGGTTCTATCACGCTGCGCGCGATTTTCCCGAACCCGGATCACACTCTGCTGCCCGGCATGTTCGTTCGCGCGCGCCTGGAAGAAGGCGTAAATCCTGATGCGATTCTGGTTCCGCAGCAGGGCGTAACCCGTACCCCGCGCGGCGATGCCAGCGCGATGGTTGTCGGCGAAGGCGATAAAGTCGAAGTTCGCCAGATTACCGCCACTCAGGCGATTGGCGATAAATGGCTGGTCACCGAAGGGCTGAAAACTGGCGATCGCGTCATTATTAGCGGTCTGCAGAAAGTCAAACCAGGCGTACAGGTAAAAGCGCAGGAAGTCGTTTCTGATGAAAAACAGCAAGCCGCAGGCAACGCTCAGTCAGAACAAACCAAGTCTTAACTTAAACAGGAGCCGTTAAGACATGCCTAATTTCTTTATCGATCGCCCCATATTTGCCTGGGTGATCGCCATCATCATTATGCTGGCTGGGGGGCTCTCGATCCTCAAGTTGCCAATAGCGCAATATCCGACGATTGCGCCGCCGGCAATTTCCATCACGGCCATGTACCCCGGTGCCGACGCAGAAACCGTGCAGAACACCGTGACTCAGGTTATCGAACAGAACATGAACGGTATCGATCACCTGATGTACATGTCTTCAAATGGCGACTCCACCGGTACAGCAACCATCACTCTGACCTTTGAATCCGGTACCGATCCGGATATTGCTCAGGTACAGGTTCAAAACAAACTGGCGCTGGCGACACCGCTGCTGCCGCAGGAAGTACAGCAGCAGGGTATTAGCGTTGAAAAGGCATCCAGCAGCTTCCTGATGGTTGTCGGCGTTATTAATACTAACGGCACCATGAATCAGGATGACATTTCTGACTATGTTGCCGCCAACATGAAAGATGCGATTAGCCGTACCAGCGGCGTTGGTGACGTGCAGTTGTTTGGTTCCCAGTACGCTATGCGTATCTGGATGGACCCAAACAAACTTAATAACTTCCAGTTGACGCCGGTTGACGTTATCAGCGCCCTGAAAGCGCAGAACGCCCAGGTTGCAGCAGGACAGTTAGGCGGTACGCCCCCGGTGAAAGGCCAGCAGCTGAATGCCTCCATCGTGGCGCAAACTCGTCTGACCAATACTGAAGAGTTTGGCAACATTCTGCTGAAGGTTAACCAGGATGGCTCCCAGGTTCGTCTGCGCGATGTCGCGCGCATTGAGCTGGGTGGTGAAAACTATGACGTTATCGCGAAGTTTAACGGTCAGCCAGCTTCTGGTCTGGGTATTAAACTGGCGACCGGCGCGAACGCGCTGGATACCGCAAACGCCATTCGCGCCGAACTGAAGAAAATGGAGCCTTTCTTCCCTTCTGGCCTGAAGATTGTTTATCCGTATGACACCACTCCATTCGTGCAGATCTCCATTCACGAAGTGGTAAAAACGCTGGTTGAAGCCATCATCCTGGTGTTCCTGGTAATGTATCTGTTCCTGCAGAACTTCCGCGCCACCTTGATTCCGACGATTGCCGTGCCGGTCGTACTGCTGGGGACGTTCGCCATCCTCGCGCTGTTCGGTTTCTCGATAAACACGCTCACCATGTTTGGTATGGTGCTCGCCATAGGCTTGCTTGTGGATGACGCCATCGTGGTGGTGGAAAACGTCGAACGTGTAATGGCAGAGGAAGGGCTACCGCCGAAGGAAGCCACGCGTAAATCGATGGGCCAGATTCAGGGCGCGCTGGTAGGTATCGCGATGGTGCTTTCTGCGGTGTTTATCCCGATGGCCTTCTTTGGCGGTTCCACCGGTGCGATTTACCGCCAGTTCTCGATCACCATCGTCTCCGCGATGGCGCTGTCGGTGCTGGTCGCTCTGATTCTCACCCCGGCGCTTTGCGCCACGATGCTGAAGCCAATCCAAAAAGGCAGCCATGGCGCAACCACTGGCTTCTTCGGTTGGTTTAACCGCATGTTCGATAAGAGCACGCATCACTATACCGACAGCGTAGGCAACATCCTGCGTAGTACCGGTCGCTATCTGGTGCTGTACCTGATCATCGTTGTGGGAATGGCCTGGCTGTTCGTTCGTCTGCCAAGTTCGTTCCTGCCAGACGAAGACCAGGGCGTATTCCTGAGCATGGCGCAGCTGCCTGCAGGCGCAACTCAGGAGCGTACCCAGAAAGTACTGGATGAGATGACCAATTACTATCTCACCAAAGAGAAAGATAACGTTGAATCGGTATTCGCCGTAAACGGTTTTGGTTTCGCTGGTCGTGGACAAAACACCGGTATCGCGTTCGTCTCTCTGAAGGACTGGAGCCAGCGTCCAGGCGAAGAGAACAAAGTTGAGGCGATTACCGGCCGCGCGATGGGCTATTTCTCGCAGATCAAAGATGCAATGGTCTTCGCCTTTAACCTGCCGGCAATTGTTGAACTCGGTACCGCAACGGGCTTTGACTTCCAGCTGATCGACCAGGCTGGCCTGGGCCATGAAAAACTGACCCAGGCACGTAACCAGCTTTTTGGAATGGTTGCGCAGCACCCTGACGTATTGAGCGGCGTTCGTCCAAACGGCCTGGAAGATACTCCGCAGTTCAAAGTGGATATCGATCAGGAAAAAGCGCAGGCGCTTGGCGTGTCTATCAGCGACATCAACACGACGCTTGGCGCGGCATGGGGTGGTAGCTACGTCAACGACTTCATTGACCGTGGCCGCGTGAAGAAAGTGTATATCATGTCCGAAGCGAAATACCGCATGCTGCCAGAAGACATTGGCAACTGGTACGTACGCGGTAGCGATGGACAGATGGTACCGTTCTCCGCCTTCTCAACCTCGCGCTGGGAATATGGCTCGCCGCGTCTGGAGCGCTACAACGGTCTGCCATCGATGGAAATCCTCGGCCAGGCGACACCAGGTAAGAGTACCGGTGAAGCGATGAACCTGATGGAAGAGCTGGCGGGTAAACTGCCTGCCGGTATCGGCTATGACTGGACGGGTATGTCATATCAGGAACGTTTGTCAGGTAACCAGGCGCCAGCGCTGTACGCTATCTCGCTGATCGTCGTCTTCCTGTGTCTGGCGGCGCTGTACGAGAGCTGGTCAATTCCATTCTCGGTCATGCTGGTCGTTCCGCTCGGTGTTGTGGGGGCGCTGCTGGCTGCCACCTTCCGAGGATTGACTAACGACGTTTACTTCCAGGTTGGTCTGTTGACCACTATCGGCCTGTCGGCGAAGAACGCGATACTGATCGTTGAATTCGCCAAAGACCTGATGGATAAAGAAGGCAAAGGCCTGATTGAGGCAACGCTTGAAGCCGTTCGTATGCGTCTGCGTCCGATTCTGATGACCTCCCTGGCGTTTATCCTCGGTGTAATGCCGCTGGTTATCAGCTCCGGCGCAGGCTCCGGCGCGCAGAATGCCGTAGGTACTGGCGTAATGGGCGGGATGATTACCGCGACGGTTCTGGCGATTTTCTTCGTGCCGGTATTCTTCGTGGTCGTGCGTCGCCGCTTCAGTAGGAAAAATGAGGATATTGAGCACAGCCATCCGGTTGAGCATCATTAATCTCTCCATTAAGGGCCGCATTCGCGGCCCTTTCACTTTGTCTCACTTTAAAACGCACGGATTGTGATTGTTTATTTTATAACCTGAGATATAATATTTAATGATGATTACCGCTGCTTATCTATGACCTTTTTTCACTGACTTTACTCCCTCAACTCCACACTAAGAATATTCTCAATCACTGACATTATGTATGGTTGTATCAACGTATCAGCTAAACGCACGGGCTAACCCGATGATATATAAGGTCAGTCTTCGATTTTTCCGTTGTAGTTAAAGGCACGATATAATAAAGACCGAGGCATTTAAGATAAATTGACCGCGTTAATTGTAATTTTTCGTAATAGCACGATGAAATCTTTTTAAGAGTGGATTATAGTTAAAGAGCAAGATTACAATGTATGTGTCAGGTCTGTTAGTCGTGTTCATCCCACAACGGTGTCGATAGTCGTCGTTAAACCACTAAAAAGGGGGATGCGTTATGGACGAATACTCGCCAAAAAGACATGATATTGCGCAGCTTAAATTTCTCTGCGAAACCCTGTATCATGACTGTCTTGCAAACCTGGAAGAGAGCAACCATGGCTGGGTTAATGACCCAACCTCTGCTGTCAATCTTCAGCTTAATGAATTGATCGAGCACATTGCCGCGTTCGCACTTAATTATAAAATTAAGTATGCTGAGGATAATAAGCTGGTGACTCAGCTTGACGAATATCTGGATGACACTTTCGTGTTGTTCAGCAACTACGGCATTAACACTGCAGATCTGCAGAAATGGCGTAAATCAGGCAACAGGTTATTCCGCTGCTTTGTGAACGCCAGTCGGGAAAACCCGGCCAGTCTTTCTTGTTAATATTATTACAATCAAAAGGTGAATTTATGTCTGATAAAACATTAACCAAAATAGACTATTTGATGCGCTTACGACGTTGTCAGACAATTGATACGCTGGAGCGCGTAATTGAAAAAAATAAATATGAACTTTCTGATAATGAACTGGCGGTATTTTACTCAGCAGCCGATCATCGTCTTGCTGAACTGACGATGAATAAATTGTATGACAAGATCCCGCCATCGGTCTGGAAATTCATCCGCTAATTATTTCAAATGAAAGCCCAAACTCTTGTGTCGAAAACGCCCTTCCCTCATGCTGCTAATAAATGCGACACCGGTCACAGAAGCTGTTTCTGTACCTATATGAAACCGGTTTCTTTTTTATACTGTGGCGGCCTACAATGAGGAAATAAGGGAAGCCTCCATGAGTGAAGAAAAACAAAAAATGATTGCCGGTGAGCTGTATGTGTCAGGTGACGCTGAGCTAAAGGCCGACCGTCTACTGGCCAGACAACTGTTGCATCGTTACAATCATTCAGCGCCTGAAGAGCGTGAATTAAGAAAAGCATTACTGACGGAACTGCTAGGCCACGCAGGCGACGCTTATATCGAACCCACTTTTCGCTGCGATTACGGCTACAATATCTTCCTCGGGAAAAATTTCTACGCCAATTTTGATTGCGTGATGCTGGATGTGTGTCCGATACATATTGGCGAAAACTGCATGCTGGCGCCGGGTGTGCATATTTATACCGCAACGCATCCCCTTGACCCTGTTGAACGAAATAGCGGTAAAGAGTACGGAAAACCCGTCACTATTGGCCACAATGTGTGGATTGGCGGCCGGGCCGTAATTAATCCTGGCGTGACTATCGGCGACAATGCCATCGTGGCTTCCGGTTCCGTAGTGGTGAAAAATGTGCCAGCCAACGCCGTCGTCGGCGGAAACCCGGCCCAAATCATAAAAATGCTGGAGAGCGAAAAACGGTAACTGTTATGCTTTTCCGCAACCAATCTGTTACTTTTCCCACGGATTTACGCAACATAAAATAGCCTTCAGGCTGAGCCCAACGCGCATCTGTTCGCCGCGTCTGCATAGGGGCTCATGGCAGAATTTGGGGAATAAAATGACAGAAATACAGCGGCTGCTGAAAAGCACCATTGATGAGCTTAATGTGCAAGAGAAGCGCGATAACCGTCCGCGCTTTAGCATAAGCTTTATTCGCAACCATCCATGGCTTTTTGTCGCGATGTATGCGGCTTTCCTGGCAACACTCATCGTGATGCTGCGTTCTGAAACGCTGGTAGATTCGGTCTGGCTATTAATCGTACTATTTGTTCTGCTGAACGGCTTCTTTTTCTTTGACGTTTACCCGCGCTATCGCTATGAAGACATTGATGTTCTGGACTTCCGCGTTTGTTATAACGGGGAGTGGTACAACACTCGATTTGTTCCCGGTCAGCTCATCGACCGAATCCTGCAGTCGCCGCGCGTCGATGGCGAGCAGAAAGCTCAGCTGCAAAAAATGATCGCCACCAAAGGCGAACTCTCATTTTACGATGTCTTTTCCCTTACCCGCATCGGTGCTGCGCAATAAGGCGATCCAGCGTCCGTATCGCAGAAGGAAAGCGTGATGCGGACGTATTACCGTAGCCCAGAACAAAGCCGCTTCTCGCCTTTTTTTCATTCAGATAAAAACGGCTTAATGCGCCGGGCGCGAGCTGAAACCGCCGGGCCTGCTGCACAATAGCTTCATCATCAACGTCTTCGACGACGACAGTCAGGTGTAACCCCCCCTCGCCGCCTGATATTTCATAAGGGTGAGTAAGCTCTGCCGCCAGCGTTTCCCGCAGCTGCTGCTGGCGTTTGCGATACAAGCGGCGCATAGCGGCAAGATGACGCGCGTAGTGCCCCTCTTCGATAAACAGCGCCAGCGCCCGCTGTTCAGCACGATGACCGCCCCGTAACAGTGAACCAATCGCGCCTCTTGCGGCATCCGCCAACCCCTCCGGCATCACCATAAAGCCAATACGCAGCGCGGGAAAAAGCGTTTTGCTGAATGTCCCCAGATAAACTACCGGCGCCTGCCTGACCATTCCCAGCATGGCGGGAATCGGTTCGCCGCTATAACGAAATTCACTATCGTAATCATCCTCGATAAGCCAGGCATCATGACGGCGGGCATATTCCAGTAAAGCCAGTCGCCGCCCGGCGCTCATCACCGAACCGCAGGGGTATTGATGGGACGGTGAAGTAAAGATTAATCGCGGTGCTGCGCTATCATCATCGGTATCGAACCGCATACCCTCTCGATCGACGGGTATCCCCTTGATGTGAAGCCCGGCTTTAAGAAACATGCTTTTTGCCCCTAAATAGCCGGGTTCTTCCACCCATGCCGTCTCCCCGGCAACGCTCAGCAGATGCGTACATAAATCAACGGCTTCCAGCGCTCCTTCCGTAATCACAATTTGCCCGGCTTCGCAGCGAATGCCCCGGGAGAGCGCCAGATGACGGGCAATCGCTTTGCGCAATACAAGTTCCCCCTGCGCATCGCCGTAGCCCAGCAATGCGCTTCCCTCCTCGCGCAATACCCGGTCAAGGAGTCGACGCCAGATAGCAAGAGGAAAGTAGTTAACCGCAGGCATTCCCGGTGTAAAGAGCAGCGTGGGCGAATCTCGGCGCGTGGCGGCGGGTAATCCCTGAAGATACTCGGGGAGCACAATCACGCGCGCCGCAATTTCCTCTTCTCCCTGCGACTTCAAAAGCGCGGCGTATGTCCCCTGGCGGCTACGCAGCAGATACCCCTCCATCGCCAGCTGCTCCAGCGCGCCGTTGACGGTATTGCGCGATAGCTTCAGACGCTGCGCCATAGCCCGTGAACCTGGCAGGCGGCTACCGCCCGCCAGCGTACCTTGCAAAATGGCCGCTCGCAGACGGAGATAGAGCGTGCGCTGCAGGGTTTCACGCCCTCTGTCGCACAGCGCCTGCTCCAACAGAGTAAAAAAAGCATCATCAGGAATATTCATTTTGGCTCCTCGTGGTACTACGAGAACATACCCTGATGGCCCTTTTTATGGAACCAATAAGGGCTTAATCTCACAGCATTCGTCCATAGAAGGAAATCCTGATGAGCCATCTTAATCAATACGATCAGCCCGTTGGCACCGCCCTGCCCGACTGGCAGCCCTGTCCACATCCTGAAAGGGTGAACCTGCAGGGCCGCTTTTGTCGGCTAGAGCCTTTGCGCTCCACGCATGCCGGCGCGCTGTTTGACGCCCACCGCTTAGCCCCGGATACCCGAAGCTGGACATGGCTGCTGCGTGAACCGGACAGCAGCGTAGAGGAGTACCGCGCATGGATTGAGAGCGTTTCCGGGCAGAACGACCCCATTCACTTCGCGGTGATCGATAAGCAAACAGACCAGCCCGTGGGCTCACTGGCGCTGATGAGAATTGACGCTAACAACGGCGTTGTTGAAGTCGGCCACGTTCACTTCTCGCCTTTACTGAGCCGGACCGCAATGGCCACCGAGGCCCACTGGCTGCTGATGGATTACGTCTTTGATACGCTCGGCTATCGGCGCTACGAGTGGAAATGTAACAGTCTCAACGAACCGTCACGCCGGGCGGCGCTGCGGTTGGGATTTCAGTATGAGGGGCAATTTCGTCAGGCGCTGGTGATAAAGGGCCACAACCGCGATACCGACTGGTTTTCCATTATTGATTCCGAGTGGCCACAGATAGACAGGGCAATGCAGCAATGGCTGGCCGCCGACAACTTCAGCGCCGACGGCCAGCAGTTACGTACGCTGGGGAGCTTTCGTTAACGTCTTTTCTTGCGTCCCTGCACGGCTTTAAAGCGGGGATTGCTTTTGCAAATCACGTATAGCCGCCCCTTGCGCTTCACGATCTGGCAATCCGGGTGGCGTTGTTTCGCGCTACGCAATGAGTTTAGCACCTGCATTATTTGCCCCTCTTCGCATCAATAAAGCCGCCAAAGCGCTGACGGAAACGCGCGGTACTACCTTCGTTGTTGAAGGCCTTCTGCTTACCGGTGTAATACGGATGCGATTTGGACGATACATCAAGCGTCACGTAGGGGTACGTCTCGCCCTCCAGTTCGATCTCACGCTCGGTTCTGATAGTAGAACCGACCTTAAAGTATTCGTTGGCGCTGGTATCGTGAAAAACCACCGTACGATAATGCGGATGAATATTGGGTTTCATAGCGACCTCAATCATTATGTTATAACATAACAATACCGTACACCGTGTAAAGACAAAGATCAACCCTGAGAATGAGAAGGATGAAAGGGCGGCGAGAGCGCCCTTTGCAGATTAAGGACTTAGCTGATGCGCCAGAGCCCGGAGCTGCTCAGCAATAGACTGCAGATTTTTGCCAGGCTCCGTTTTTGGCCCGGTAGAATGGCGTACAACCAGACGAGCCGGAAGGATAGAAGACGTATGTGATGTTTCGTTATCGCCGCTGTCAAGAATGCGCCGAACGGCCTCCTTCCCTTGCAGATCAAGATCCAGCGAAACCGTGGTTAGCGCCGGGTAGAAGAACGAACTCTCATAAGTGTCATCATAACCAATAACCGACTTTTCTCCCGGAATCGGTACCTGGTGCTGGTGAAATGCGCTCAGTACGCCCAATGCCATCTGATCGTTACCTACCAAAACGGCGGTAAAGTTTGGCGTCTCCCGCAGCATTTGCAGCGCGCCAGCGTAGCCGCTTTGCGCGTCCCAGTTGCCGCGAATCACCGTTACCGGCTCCAGCCCGTAACCCTCCAGGGTTTCTATCCAGCTTTTCAGACGCAGTTTGGCCGATACCGAACTTTCAGGGCCGGCCAGCAACGCGATTTCCCGATGGCCCATCTCATAGAGATACTTGACGCTGGCCCGTGTACCGTCCGCCGGATTAAACGAAACGTTAAACACCGAGCTATAGGGATCGACATCTAAAAAAAGACAGACGATGTCATCGTTATCAGCGGCTATTTTTTGGGCCTGTTCAGTCTCCAGCGGCACGTTGATGATGACCTTATCCACCAGTTGAGACTTCAGTTCATTAATAGAGTCCTGGATACTTTGGTTGACGCTCTCATCAATCATGGAGATGAGCACCTGATAACCTTCCACGTTCGCATAACGTTTTACCGCCGCAGCCACCTGGGATGGGGCATGCAATGCAAGGGAAATAGTGACCAGGCCCACGGTACGACTTTGCTTACCTACCAGCTGTTGCGCCAGGCGGTTCGGGACATAGCGCAGCTCCTCAATGGATTTCTCCACCTTACTGCGCGTGGCTTTGGATACATTAGCAGATTTGTTCAGTACCCTGGACACGGTCTGATAGGAGACGCCCGCATGGCGTGCAACGTCTTCTAAGGTCGCGCTTTTAGACTTCATGGTCCGGTTCCTTGTGTTGTTATCCCTGAATTGTAACAGGGGCAATGTGAAAAAACGCTCATTGCCGTATTCCTCCTCCAACCATAGCCATAAAAAGTATTACGCTCACAATACTACAAATTGTGAATGGACTCACTTTGCGTAACAAAACACGCCTTTTTATTTGCAGTTAATCACACTATGGCGATCATTCAATTGCCTGTTTTCAGGTTTAGGCATTTTATGACATCGGTTATGTGAACGTAACACAAAAAAATAAGAGGATAGACATGAACACTACGCTGCGCACACTTTCCGTTGCGTTGGCCGCTGCGCTGATTTCACCATCCGTGTTTGCTGCTTCCGCAACCCTCCCGGGTATCGACTTTCATGGCTATATGCGCGCCGGGGTTGGGGTCTCCGGCGACGGTAGCCAGGCCGAATGGCAAAAAAATAAAATTGGCCGTCTGGGTAACGAATCTGATACCTACGGCGAGCTGGAGCTGGGATCGGAGGTCTACAAGAAGAATGATGTTAGCTTCTACCTCGATAGTATGGTCAGCATGGTATCTGACGGCTCAAACGATAATGAAACCACGCTTGATGACGATGCGCAGTTCGGCCTGCGGCAGCTAAACCTGCAAATTAAAGGTCTGATCCCCGGCGATCCAAATGCAGTCATCTGGGGCGGCAAACGCTACTATCAGCGCCACGATCTGCACATTATCGATACGAAATACTGGAATATTTCCGGATCCGGCGCCGGGATCGAAAACTATACGCTCGGTCCGGGCGCCGTTTCATTTGCCTGGATCCGCGGGGATGCCAATGACGTCGACTACCGCGTCGATGGCGACAGCAACGTCAATATTAACTATCTTGATTTGCGCTATGCGGGCTGGAAGCCGTGGGCCGGATCCTGGACCGAATTTGGTATCGACTACGCGATGCCGAATACCACTAAAAAGCAGGATACCTACGGCGGACTCTATGATGCTGAAAACGGCGTCATGCTAACCGGTGAAATCAGCCAGGATATGCTGGGCGGTTACAACAAAACGGTTCTGCAATACGCAAACAAAGGACTGGCGCAGAACATGGTGTCCCAGGGGGGCGGCTGGTATGACATGTGGAACTACGTCAATGACGCCACCGGCTACCGCGTTATCAATACCGGTTTAATTCCGATTACTGAAAAGTTCTCTATTAACCACGTCCTGACCTGGGGCTCCGCGGATAACATCACCGATTACACGGATAAAACACGCATGCTGTCGCTGGTGGCGCGCGGGCAGTATCAGTTCACCGAATATGTACGCCTGATTGGCGAAGTGGGCGGCTTCTACCAAAAGGATAGCTACAAAAATAATACCGATTACAAACAAGCCGGTGAGAAATACACCATTGCGCTGGGCCTGGCCGATGGACCTGACTTTATGTCGCGCCCGGAACTACGAATTTTCGCTTCATACCTGAATGATTCTGAAAATGGTAAGCCGTTCGAAGATCGGACCGCCAATAATACGTGGAACTTTGGTGTACAGGTCGAAGCCTGGTGGTAATAGCCGTTTAACTGTTTTATCGCCAACTGTAAAGTTATTAATTACCCTCCGGTAATGATTATTGCCATTGAATGCCTGTTATATTTTCGGGATAACTCATTATTGCGTTATCCCGTTTTATTTTATTTCCGGCTGGCAAAGTGCTCATCAAGTAATTGCCGTAAAGCATCCGACTGCTTACCGAAAATAGCATGCACCTGCTGCCCCAGGATAATAACCCCAAGCGCTCCCTGCTGCTGTAAGGCCTGAGAATCAACTAACGATAGATTATTGACCGTGACGCGTAAGCGGGTAATGCAGGCGTCAACGTTAATAATATTCCCTTCACCACCAAACGCCTGAATTAAATAATCAATCTGTTGTTGCTCCGCATGACTTAAAGGTACCGCCGCACGAGGCTGCGAGAAGTAATTCAGAAAGGATTTTAAACTCACCATACCAGACTCCTGATTAGCAGATAAAAAAACGCCTGCTCGCAGGAGCAGGCGCGGGGAGAGAAAAATTACGCGCGACGACTGAGGATACGGCAATCCCATGCATTTAAGACCAGCGGCGTATTCAGCGCCGTACCGGTGAGGCAGTCCAGATAGCCTTGCGGCAAAACCACGCTATGCTGCTGCGCGCTGTAGTTTTGCAGGAAAACGTAGGCGGTTTCACCGTCCGTGCGTGCGGTCGCCACTACGCCCGGCGGGAAATCAGCCTCAACCGCGCGCGGCAGAGAGAGTTCTTTCATCAGGCTGCAGAAGAAGTCCCGCTGGAAGGCCAGATCGTTGCGCGATGCAACGTGCCATGCCTTGCCATTACCAAAGTGATTGACGGTGACCGCCGGTCTTCCTGCATAAAAATCATCGCGATAGGTAGCCAGCGGTTGCGCGCTTTCAGCATGAATCAGTTCACACAAATGGCGTACCTGGTACGGCCCCTGCAAGCCAGCTTCATTACCCGCCAGCCCCTGTACCAGGTTGCGTTCGCCGTCGTTCAGGCAGTCAATTTCTTCCGCCCAAATGCCCAGCAGTTTACGCAGCGGGCCCGGGAAACCGCCGAGATGGCAGAGGTCGGACTCGTTCACTATCCCTGTCCAGTATGTTGTAACTAAATGACCGCCGTTAGCCACAAACGCTTCGGCGCGTTCGGCAAATCCCTCACGAACCATATACAGCATTGGCGCAATGACCAGTTGATAAGGACTCAGGTCAACGTCAGCATCGATAACATCAACCGCAATCCCCTGCTCCCAGAACGGACGGTAATGTTCGTTGACGGTATTTTCATACTCCATGCCGAGATTACGCGGCCCCTGAGCATCATCCAGCGCCCAGCGATTTTGCTGATCGAAGATAATCGCCACTTTCGCATCCGTCCGGCAGCCCACGACGCCAGGCAGCTGGCTTAACATCTCGCCGAGCTTCGTCACTTCACGGCCCACGCGCGTATCCAGATGACCGACATGATCGATAATCGCGCCATGGAACTTCTCCACCGAACCGCGGCTTTTACGCCACTGAAAATACTGCACCGAATCCGCACCGTGCGCCACCGCCTGCAAAGAGGAGAGAATATGCATTCCCGGCTTCTTAAGCTTACTGGTTGGCTGCCAGTTGGTCGCACTGGGAGTGGATTCCATTAATACAAACGGCTTACCGCCCTTCAGGCTGCGCATCATGTCGTGATACATCGCGGTGTAGCAGGCCAGCGTGGTTTCATCTCTATCGCGATGCCACATGGGGTAGCTGTCCCACGAGATAAAGTCCAGCGTCTGCGCCAGCTGCCAGTAGTCGTAATCGTAGAAATACTCCATGAAGTTGGTGGTCACCGGCAGTTCGGCATTCGCCGCTTTCAGCGGAGCAATCTCATGGCGGCAGAAGTCGGTCACCTGGGCGGTATTAAAGCGATGCCAGTCAAGGTTGAGACCATGAATTGAGACTTCTCCCTGCGGCGCCGGAGATTCGATCTGCGACCAGTCGCTATAGGTGTGGCTCCAGAAGGTACTCCACCAGGCGTGATTGAGATTATCCAGCGTTTCATAGCGCGCTTTCAGCCAGTCGCGGAAACGCTCCTGACACAGGCTACAGTGACACTCCCCGCCGTATTCGTTGGAGATATGCCAGCCCAGCACCGCCGGATGCTGCGCGTAACGTTCCGCCAGCAGGGTATTAATCTTCAGGGTTTTCTCACGATAGACCGGCGACGACATACAGTGGTTATGCCGTCCGCCGTGCAGGGCAGGCACCCGATCGCGACCAACGCGCAGCACCTGAGGATATTTCTGCGACATCCACGCCGGGCGCGCGCCGCTTGGCGTAGCAAGAAAGACATGAATTCCGGCGGTATACAGTTTTTCCAGAATACTGTCCAACCAGCCAAACTCAAATACGCCCTCCTGAGGTTCAAGCTTCGCCCAGCTGAATATCCCTACCGACATCACATTGCATTTTGCCTGCTGCATCATGGCAATATCTTTGTCGATAATATCCGGATAATTCTCCCATTGCTCCGGGTTATAGTCGGCGCCATGCAATAGCGTATTAGCCTTCGGACTCAAAGGCGCAAATTTTTTCATAATAAACATCCTGAAGTGTAAAACTGAATAATTAATTAAATACCTTCATCGACGGCAATGCTTTTCCCTGGCAATCAAACAGCGCCTGATTTTCCCGGGCATTTCCCTCTTTCCACTCATCGTGGATATATTTCATTCCGGCAGGCGTCGCCCAGGTATTTCCCGGAACGGCAATCCACGTCGGCTCCCAATAAAAAATACCTTTACCGCGATGCTGCGGAACATCGGCAACGGCCTGCATTAAGTCGTGAATATAATTATATTGTCCCTGGACGGTGGCGGGGTAACCACCATCTTTTTCTTCTTTCGCCTGGAAGCTATTTTCGGCATTGTCGCAGTTATCCAGGGTATAAGCGTAAGCGGCCTCCACCACTATCACGTCTTTGTTATAGCGTTGACTGATATCGTCCATATTGGCTTTCAGCGCGCTAATCGGGCCATTCCAGTAGGTATACATCGACAAACCAATGATGTCGTAAGGGACGTTACGCTTGCTGATTTCATCAAACCACCAGCGGAAGGTGTCGTTTTTCGTGCCTTCGGCCAGATGAAGCATAATTTTAACCTGCTCACCGCCGGTGAGATTTTCCTTCACTCCATCGATGGCGGCATTCAGCAGCCCAGCAAGACGATCGAACTCGCCGCCGCCCTGCCCCCAGCTTTTACCTTCCGGCCACAGCATACCGCCGTTGATTTCGTTGCCGATCTGCACCATATCCGGCAGCACGCCCTCCTGCTTAAAGCGGGCAATCGTGTCGCGGGTATAATCGTGGATCGTGGTTTTCAGCTGCGGATAGTCCAGCTTCTCCCAGGCTTTCGGCTTGAACTGCTTACCCGGATCGGTCCAGAAATCGCTGTAGTGGAAATCAAGCAGCAGCTTCATCCCCTGCGCTTTTGCCCGCTTCGCCAGCGCCAGCGTCGTCGCCAGATCGTTATCGCCGCCGCCGTAGCGCTGGCCTTTAGCATCTTTGGGATCCACCCACAGGCGCAGACGAACGTAGTTCACGCCATCGGCCTTGAGGATCGCGATCGGATCCTGCTGCTGATTGTTGTGATTAAAGAACTTCGCGCCGTGTTTTTCCGCATCCAGCAGCGTAGAGATATCCGCGCCTTTAATAAAATCAGCGGGCATATTGCTAAACGCCTGCGTTTGCAGCGCATCTGCCGCCAGCGTACCGGCGGAAAAACAGCATGCCAGAGAAACAGCAAGCCACGCGGGTGTTAATCTTTTCATGGGGTTATCCTTTTGTACTGCCTGAGGTGAGGCCGGAAACAAAGTACTTTTGTAGCGCCAGATAGAGAATCGCCACCGGGACGGCAATCAATACCGCTCCCGCCGCGTAGGTGGTGTAGCTGGCGCCCATCTTCTGTGCGACCAGGTTATACAGGCCAATCGGCAGCGTGTACTTATCCGGGGTACGCAATATGGTGCTGGAGAGAATGAAATCCCCCAGCGGACCGGTAAATGAAAACAGCGCCACCACCGCCAGAATAGGCTTCGACAACGGCATAATGATCTCGAAAAAGATACGGAAGCTGCTGGCACCATCCATCCGCGCGGATTCATCCAGATCTTTGGGGATCGCGTCCAGATACCCCTTCATGAGCCAGGTATTCATCGGGATCATGCCGCCCACGTAGATCAGTACCAGCGCCAGATGACTGTTGATTAGCCCCAGCAGCTGAGAAAGGACAAAGATCGCAATTAGCGCCGAGAACTGCGGAATCATCTGCAACAGCAGGAACAGCATCAGTCCGTTCTGCCGCCCTTTGAAACGAAAGCGGGAGAACGCATAGGCGGTGAAGCTCACGCTGACTAGGGTCAGAAGCATGGTCATGAAGCTGATTTTCATCGAGTTCCAGTACCAGGTGAGATAATTCACATTGCCGTTGAACAAATCCGCGTAATGCTGGAACGACAGGTTTTCAGGAATAATCGACGTACTCAGCAGACTGTTCCCGGCGTTCAGCGACGCCCCTACCGTCCAGACCAGCGGGTAAATAATGATCGTCGAGACAAAGATGACCACCAGCCAGGTGAGTGACAGGCGAATCCACTTTTCGCGTTTAATACTCGGTGATTTAGCCATGTTGCTTCCCTTACGCCATATCGTCATTTTTAAAGGATTTTGTGGCGCGGAACTGCCACAACGCCAGGCCGACGACGAAAATCGATAGCAGGATCGTAATAGTGGCCGCGATAGCGTATTGCGAAGACGACATGGTGAGTTTGTAGATCCACGACACCAGAATATCCGTACCGCCGGCATTCGACCCCGCCACCGCAGGCCCGCCGTTGTTGAACAGATAGATGATATTGAAGTTATTAAAATTGAAGGTGTACTGAGTAATAATAATTGGCGCAATCGAGTACAGCACCAGCGGCAGAGTAATGGTCCGCAGCCGGGTAAACGCGCTGGCGCCATCCATCGTGGCCGCTTCATAGAGATCGTCCGGAATCGCCTGCAGTACGCCGGTGGTCATGGCGAAAACAAACGGGAAGCCCAGCCAGGTTTGCATCATGATCAGCGCCGTCTTAGTCCAGAACGGGTCGGTCAGCCAGGCCTTCGGACTGATGCCGAAGAAGGACAAAATGGCGTTGTTAATGACCCCGAATGAATCATTGAACATCCCGGCAAAAACCAGAATCGTCACAAACCCCGGCACCGCCCACGGCAGAATAAAAATCGTGCGGATCATTGGCTTGAAACGCAAATCCTTCTGGTTAACCAGAATCGCCAGCAGCACACCAACGGTGCATTGCAGGGTTGTCGCCAGCAGCGTCCACACCACCGTCCACTGCAGGACATCAAAAAAGGTCGAGCGCCAGATGGATAATGTAAAGATGTTGATGAAGTTTTTGAACCCCACCCAATCGACCAGCTTCGCGGGCGGCGTGTGATAAAGGTTGTAGTTAGTAAAGGCGATCGCAAAGCCAAACAGAATCGGGAAGATGACCACAAACACCAGCAGAATAAAGCCCGGCGTAATCATCAAATAGGGAAAACCGTCGCTGAGCAGCATCTGATATTGCTTGCGTACGCTGTTCAGCGCCATACCCTCATCGCGCTTTTTACCGTTAATCCAGGCATCGCGCAGCGAGAGGAAATAGACTAACAAACCAAAAGCGATAATCAGCACGCTGATTATTCCTTCCGCCAGCAGGAAGATAGAGTTATCCCGCGGGACTTCTTCGCCTAAGGTGTATAACCCCCACAGGCCTTCGCTGAGAAAGTCATAGAAAATGCTCATAAAACTGCTCAGCAGCACCAGGAAGACAATCCCCTTCAACCACTGGCGGTGATAAAACTGACCAAAACCCGGCACGATAGCCAGCAGCAGGCCGCACCACGCGTGGCGTCCTGCGCCACGCGCTTCGGCAATATTTTCGCTGGGATTGATAATCACACACGACTCCTTCTGAAAACGGGAGGCCTCCTCCCGTTCTGTTACTTCACCTGATTACTGATTGCTGGCCTGCATGGCTTCGATCTGCATCTTGATCTGCTTCTCGGCGTAATCCAGCGCCGCCTTCGGCTCCTGTTTACCGGTCAGGCTCAGCTCCAGGGCTGCGTTCGCCGGGCCCCATACCTCCCCCATTTCCGGTATTCCTGGCATTGCCGTCGCCCGTGCTGACTGCACCGCCACCGCGCTGGCCTTCTCGTCATTCTTAATCAGCGGATCGTCAATCATTGCCTTCAGCGGCGGGATTTCGCCGGTCGCCACATAGCGTGCTTTCACATACTGAGGCTGGTTAATAAACTCAATAAACTGCTGCGCCAGCGCTTTATCTTTACTCCACGTCGAAACCACGTAGCCCTTCACGCCGAGGAAGGAGCTCATCGGTTTGCCGTCCGGCAGCGTCGGCAGAGGCGCAACGCCATAATTAATGCCTGCCGCTTCGTATGGCTGGAAAGCCCACGGGCCGTTAATCACCGCCGCCGCTTTCTTCTCGGTGAACAGGGAATCGATGGCGTTCAACCCGTTGTCACCGAGGATCCCTGCCGGGAAAACCTTATCGGTATAGAATTTTTTCAGGAAAGTGACTGCTTCCACTGCGCCGGGTTTGTTGAGACCGACATCCTGCGGGTTGAAGCCCCCTTTATCGTTTTTGCCAAAGATATAGCCGCCCATTGGACTGATAGCGCCCCAGCTGTAATAAATCTGGTCGAACTTCGCCAGCAGACCGTATTTCCCCTCTTCGCGCTGCTTCTTCGAATAGTCGAACCACGCCTGCAGGCTATCCAGCGGCTGGTCGATCAGATCTTTGTTGTAAATCAGTACCAGGGTTTCCACCGCTTTAGGTACGCCGTAAAGCACGTTATCCATATGGAAAGCGCTGATTGACGCAGGCGTAAACGCCTCCTGCTTCTCCTGATCCAGAGTCAATGGAGATAGCAATCCCTGGACAACCGCTCCGCCTAGCTGATCATTAGGGATCACCAGGACATCCGGGCCGATGCCCGCCGGACCATCAAGACGCAGCTTTTCCAGCTGTTGGGCGTACGGCATCTCCTGCACGTTCACCTTAACGTTGAACTGCTTTTCAAAATCACCGACTGCGGCTTTGATGCCGGCGGATTTTTTGATGTCTTCCCAAACGTTGAGCTGCCCGGCCGCGTGCGCCTGCAGGCTCGTTAGCTGCCCGGCAGCCAGAATGGTAAGGATCAGTGCAGCAAGAGTGTTCTTTTTCATTATCAACCTCATGTGAAGGTATAACAATTTAATGGTTTTTATTAAGTAATGTGACTTCAGCAAATCTCTTAGCAAGTTGATTAACGGCAGTTCATAAACAAAACATCCGTCATGTTTGATTTGTTATACGCTACGCTTTGAAGGCTGATAAAACTACTGGAAGCTACTCGTTGTGTGATCATCATTGCAGAAATGAAACATCGTTGTATGGCGCTAAAACCGTGGAAGTTATAGTCGCTGCATGTTTTTAGTGTCGTTGAGCATCGTTCGGCTGAATTGTTACACGTTATACAAATTCCGCATCGCAGCCCAAATCCCAACGGCAAAAATGGCTAACAATCCGGGGAGTGTTGATGTCCAATATACGACTGAGGAATGTCACCAAACGGTTCGGCAGTACGGTGACGCTGCATCAGGTAAATCTTGATATTGAAGATGGTGAATTTGCGGTGTTCGTCGGCCCGTCCGGCTGCGGTAAATCGACGCTACTGAGGATGATTGCCGGTCTTGAAGAGGTCAGCGAAGGTGAAGTGCTAATTGGCGATGAGGTGATGAATGATGTCGTTCCTGCCCATCGCGGCGTCGCTATGGTATTCCAGTCCTATGCGCTCTATCCGCATATGACGGTGGCGGAAAATATGGGCTATGGCCTGAAAGTGAACAAAGTACCAAAAGATGAAATTCGCCGTCAGGTTGAAATGGTGGCGAAAACGCTGCAGCTCTCTCATCTGCTGGATCGTAAGCCTAAGCAACTTTCTGGCGGTCAACGTCAGCGCGTTGCCATCGGCCGCGCTATTGTACGTAATCCACGGGTGTTTATGTTTGATGAACCCCTTTCTAACCTCGATGCCGAACTGCGCGTTGAGATGCGCCTGCATATCGCCAAACTCCATCACGAGCTCAAAACGACCATGGTTTATGTTACTCATGACCAGGTTGAAGCGATGACTCTCGCCGATAAAATCGTGGTGATGAACTACGGCAAAGTTGAGCAGATGGGATCGCCGATGTCGCTGTATTACAACCCGGTGAATAAATTCGTCGCGGGATTTATCGGTTCGCCGAAAATGAACTTCCTTCCCGCGACGGTTACCGCATGGCAGCCGGGCCAGCTTAGCGTGAAGATGGCGCAAGATCATAATCTGACGCTCAATATCACCACCTCACCGCTGCAGCCCGGCGCTGCCGTCACCCTCGGTATTCGTCCTGAACATCTCTCTACCGATGTGAATATCGGTACCGTGGTTGAGTTTCAATGTGAAGTGGTCGAGAGACTGGGTAATAATACCTATCTATTTGGCCAGTGCTACGGCCACGATAACGTCAAAATTCTGCTGCCAGGCGACGTTCACTTTCGCCCCTGGCAGAAAATCAGCGTTGCCTTCGACGATCGCTACTGCATGGTGTTCGACGAAAACGACCTGCGGATTAGCACCGACATCGCCGCGCCGGATGCCCACTAAACGCAACATCTGGCTGTCATGATTGCGCTTTAGAATATGAACCTGTGCTGGCGATGCTTATTGGCTGCCAGCATACCAGCCCTCGTTTTTCTCCGCGCCGTTTACAGCTTCGGGCGTCGCGGATCATCCACTGTTAGCCCGAATTCGCTGCTCTCTCGCGGTTCGGGCCTTTTTATCCCGTTTACCTAATCGTCCTTTTTATCTTTCGCGTATACTCATCGCACCCCTTAATAAATTTAGGAAATGCTCATGACGACCCGGCATCAGGTGAGCCTGGTTACAGGGGTACTGATACTGGCCATTATTTTGCCGGTGGCGCTGAGTATTTGGTTGGCAATGCAGCAGGCCAAAGCGCAGTTTTATACCGGACTGGACAACTTTTCCGTTCGGGTACTGGCTCGCGTTCAGCAGGTAGCCGATCAGGCAAGAGAGGCGCTGAACGAAGCGGATGCCGATACCGCCGCGACCTGCAGTCCGCAGCATCTGCTTAATATGCGGCGGATTGCCTACACCCACCGCTACGTGCAGGAAGTGTTGTGGTTACATGGAGGTATTCCGCAATGCTCTTCTCTTGAAGATCATCGGGTATCAGTAACGTTTCCTGCTCCCGACCATATTACTGCCGACGGCTATCGTACCTGGCTCACCTCGGTTAGCGATCTCGGGCTACAGCATAAAATGACGGCAATGGGCAGCGAACATCATGTGGTGATGATCGATCCGGTTTCATTTATTGATGTGATTCCGTCAGGCCAGGAAGAGATTCACACACTCTTGTTTGGCACGAAGCGCGATCAAATTATCATCAGCAGTAAACCGCTCGACGCCGCCGCCTGGGAGCACATTAAGCGTCTGGATGTCGAAACCTTGACGCTTGATAGCACCGTTTATCGCCTCCGCCGCATCCCTGAACTAGGGCTGGCGATCGCGGCCTGGTCATCAACATTACCGCTACAGCAAAAATTACATCAACAGCTAATGCTGTGGTTGCCGATTGGTTTATGCACCAGCCTGCTGGCCTCATTCCTGCTTCTTCGCCTGCTGCGAAGGCTGCGCTCTCCGCGTTACGGGATGCTGGACGCGCTGAACTCCAATGCTATACAGGTCTATTATCAGCCTATTATTTCGCTACAGACTGGCAAAATCGCCGGCGCGGAAGCACTTGCCCGCTGGAGGCAGCCTGACGGTAGTTATTTATCGCCGGATATTTTTATCCCGCTTGCCGAACAGACCCGGCTGATAACCCGGTTAACCGAAGATATCGTGCGGAAAATTTTCGCCGATCTCGGAACCTGGCTGCGCCAGCGCCCGGAAGTGCATATTTCGATCAATTTATCTGTCGATGATTTGCGTTCGCCAACGCTGCCGATACTCCTGCAGGAGCAGCTCCAGCACTGGGGTATCAGCGCTCAGCAGATCATCCTTGAAATTACCGAGCGCGGCTTCGTTGACCCGCAAACCACTCTGCCCGTCATCGCCGGCTATCGTCAGGCCGGACACCGTATATCAATTGATGACTTCGGCACCGGCTACTCCAGCCTGAGCTATTTACAAAAACTGGACGTCGACACCCTGAAAATCGATAAATCGTTTGTCGATACGCTGGAGTACAAACCGCTGACGCCGCATATTATTGAAATGGCGAAAGCGCTTAATCTGGCGACCGTCGCCGAAGGCGTCGAAACCGAAAGCCAGCGCGACTGGCTGCGCGTTCACGGCGTGCAGTACGCCCAGGGTTGGCTTTATAGCAAAGCGCTGCCAAAGGAGAAATTTATCCTGTGGGCTGAAAACAACCTGAAAGCGTATTCAACGCCGCCTGCGGAAAATACCTACTGAGCCTATTTCAGATAAGATTTAATCACCTGCATGACCACTTCAAGGTCAGCTTCACGCTGGCCTTCTTCCGGCTCTTTGACGACATGATCCGTTAAATGCCCCTGGATGACCTGCATCATCATGCCGTTTACCGCACCGCGAATGGCGGCCAGCTGCTGGAGAACCTCTGCGCATTCATGCTCGCGGTTGAGCATTTTTTCCAGCGCAGCGCTCTGCCCCTGAATTTTCTTCAGTCGGGTCAATAACATCTTCTTGTGACGAACAGTATGTGACATTACGCGCTCCACTCTTTGATGACTCGATCGTTTCCATTAACGACCCCCCGTATGTAACAAGGCCAGCATACCATGCTCTACTCCCCGGGAGTATTTTTCTACCAGGGGGTAGTATTTATATACTAGGGGGGAGTAGCATAAGATCACTTTTGGCAAGGGACCACGTTATGAACGATTTCACTTCACTGCTGCAACAGGGGAATGCCTGGCTATTCATTCCCAGCGCGATCCTGCTCGGCGCGCTGCACGGTCTGGAGCCCGGACACTCGAAAACCATGATGGCGGCATTTATTGTGGCAGTGCGCGGAACGTTGAAGCAGGCTGTACTACTGGGGCTAGCGGCGACGGTATCGCATACGGCCGTGGTCTGGCTGGTGGCGATGGCAGGCCTGTGGTTTGGCCGCGGTTGGGATGCGCAAACGTCAGAACCCTGGTTTCAGCTGATCTCAGGGATCCTTATTGTGCTGATTGCCTGCTGGATGCTGCGGCGTACCTGGCTCGAATCTCGTACACACCAACGCGATCGTGACCATAACCATAACCATAACCATAACCACGACCACGACCACGACCACCATCATGCACACCATCATCCGCATCAACACCATCCTCACGCGTATCCGCTGGTGGCCACCGCAGAGTGGCAGGACGCCCATCAGCGCGCGCATGCGGAGGAGATCAACCGCCGCTTTAACGGACAGCGGGTCACCACCGGACAGATCGTTTTGTTTGGGCTGACGGGCGGGCTAATCCCCTGCCCGGCGTCAATTACCGTATTGCTTATTTGCCTCCAGTTGAAAAAGGTTTCGCTGGGAGCCACGCTGGTGCTGAGTTTTAGCGTTGGGCTGGCGCTCACCTTAGTGGCTTCAGGCGCAATTGCCGCCCTGAGCCTCAAGCACGTCGCCAACCGCTGGCCGGGACTAAACGATCTCTCACGGAAAGCACCGTGGATTTCCGGTGCGCTGATTATTGTGGTGGGTTGCTATATGCTGCTGCACGGCTGGCGTAATCTGTAGGGCTTCTATCGCCATCCCCACCGACTATGGGGATGGCAAAGATGAATTACTCATCGAGGAGCGGGGAAAACCCGCCGTATATCATTCGTTTTCCATCAAATGGCATATTTTCGCCAAACTCTTTCATCCGCGGGTCAGCCATCATTTTAGCGTTGGCGGCATCGCGCGCCTCTTTAGAGGGGTATTCAATCCAGCTGAATACCACCTCTTCATTATCTTCAGCTTTTACCGCCAGACGAAAATCGGTCAGCTTGCCATCCGGAACATCATCCGCCCAGCACTCGACCACGCGTAGGGCGCCAAACTCTTTAAATAGCGGCAGCGCCTTTGCCGCCATCGCGCGGTATGCCTCCTTATTTTCCGCCGGTACGGCAACAACAAAACCATCAACGTACTTCATGAGTATGCTCTCCGAAGTGAACAGTACCGCCGGACAATCCGGCCGTATCTGCAGTGATAAGTTTAGTCTCCAGCGCGGATAGCAGCTTAATATCAGGAGATGGCCTCGCCCGGTTTCGCCAGCGCCTTACGTGCAGCCGACTGATGAAACCACGGCAGGCAGAGCTGAATCAACGGCCCAATGGTTATCGCATAGAGTACGGTTCCCACGCCAAATTTGCCGCCCATCATCCAGCCAATCAGCAGAACGGAAAGTTCAATCGCCGTGCGAATGCCGCGCAGCGACCATCCGGTACGTGCATGCAGTCCGGTCATCAGCCCATCGCGCGGACCGGGGCCGAAACCTGCGCCAATATACATTCCCGTCGCCAGCGCATTCAGTACGATAGCCCCGGCCAACAGCAGGCTACGCGCCACCAGCGATTCTAACGGCGGCAGGATAGCCAGAGTGGCGTTTGCCGCCAGGCCCAGCACAATCACATTGCTTACCGTGCCCAGCCCCGGCATTTGTCGTAGCGGGATCCACAGCAGCAGCACCGCCGCGCCCGTCAGAATCATCACCGTTCCGAAATCAAGATTGAACTGGTTGCCGATCCCCAGATGAAAAACATCCCACGGATCGGCCCCCAGATTGGCATGAACAAACAGCGCGGTCGACACGCCGTACAGGACCAGACCAATATAAAGTTGCAGCAAGCGACGTACCATTTTCCACCTCAGGACAATTGCGATTCCCCTCATCATCAGTAAAAATGGATTGATAATTAATGGCCAGTTTTAAAAAAGTGGATTGCTATGTCATCTCGTCGCTTTGGTTCACAATCGCTGGTGCGCCTGCTCGGTCACTGGCAGGAATCCGGTTCCCGCATGCCGCTCTGGCGTCAGCTGGCGGAAGCGCTGCGCCTGCTGATTCTCGATGGCCGCCTTGCGCTGGAAACCCGTTTGCCCGGCGAACGGGAACTGGCGGCGGCGCTGAATATCAGCCGTACTACGGTTGCCAGCGCGCTTGGACAGCTACGGGAAGAAGGCTATCTCTACAGCCGTCAGGGAAGCGGTTCGCGGATCGCTTTGCCGGAGCGGGCTGTGGAGATCAAGACCAATAAACCTGACTCGCCGTCGGTCAATCTGGCCGTCGCCGCGCTCAGCGCCGGGCCTGAAATTCATCAGGCTTTCAGTCAGGCCCTGAAAATCATGCCGCAGCATTTATCCAATACCGGTTACGATCAGCAGGGTCTGCCGCTTCTGCGTGAAGCGATCGCCCACCGCTATAGCGAACGCGGCCTGCCAACCCGAAGCGATGAAGTAATGATTGTTAACGGGGCACTTAGCGGCCTGGCATTGGTTTTGCGCTTATTTACCGGGCCCGGCGATCGGGTGGTGGTGGATGCGCCGACTTATCCTATGGCGATTAGCGCGATTCAGGGAGCATCATGCCGCCCGGTCAGCGTGGCGTTACCGCAGCAGGGATGGGACTGCGACGGTTTAGCGGCGACAATTGCCCAAACGGCGCCGCGGCTGGCATGGCTGATGCCGGACTTTCATAACCCTACCGGTCGCTGTATGGATAGCCCCACGCGCCAGCGGGTAGCAGACATCGCCGCGCAAACCCGCACCACGTTGGTAGTAGATGAAACGATGGTCGACCTATGGTACGACGCCCCGCCGCCGCCGCCTGTAGCATCGTATAATCCTGATGCTCCGGTGATAACCATCGGCTCTGCGGGAAAAAGCTTCTGGGGCGGTTTGCGCATAGGTTGGATCCGCGCATCCTCGCGCACTATTGCATCTCTGGTTCAGGCGCGGGAGTCCCTCGATCTCGGCTCCCCGCTGCTGGAGCAGCTGGCCTGCTGTTGGCTGCTGGAGAATGAGAAAATGCTGTTGCCGTCGCGGCGCGCCATGCTGGCAACCCGTCGGGATATGTGCGGCGCGCTGATGGCGGAGTATTTTCCCCACTGGCGCTTCACGCCGCCGGAAGGAGGACTCTCTTTTTGGGTTGAGTTACCCGGGATGCTGGCAACGCTGTTTTCCGTTCGCGCGGAAAGCCGGGGAATTCATATTGGAACAGGAACGCGATTTGGCCTGGCGGGCGCCTTTGACCGCTATTTACGCTTACCGTTTACGCTTGCGGATGATGAACTACGTCACGCTTTTAATATATTGCAGCCGTTATGGCATAGTCTTACGGAGCAGAAAGAGAGCTTCCGCCCACGGAAAATTATTTAATAAAATATCGACGGGCTGGAGCCAGCCCGTCAAAAGCCATCATCCGTGATGCATATGAGATGTTTTTATAAAATTGCGCTTCAAGTTTGTCTTCGTGTCGTGTCAGTCCGATGACAAAAATGAAATATTTTCATTAATGCTGTCGCGGAATCGGAAAACCTTTAAGGGAAATAATAAAACCGTCTTCATCTTTTTTAATTTTTGCGCCCGTGTCACACCAGTCGGAGGCAATGCGAAAGAACTCATCACTACCGATATTCCAGTTCAGGCGTACATGCTTCACATAGCCGGAACGCAGCATGGCGCACGCTTCGCTATAGTTGCTGGCTGTAGAGAGTTGTTGTTTCATTTTTTCTTCTTCAGGAGTTTACGTAATGCTTTGATTTCTTTAGGGGTTAATGGAGATGCTTCCTCTTCGGTGTGCTGGCTATCAATATCTTCTTCCGAAACCCCCGCCTCGTCTGCTGATTCCGCTACCTGGAAGGCCAACAGCAGTAGTTTCTCCGTAGCTGTTCCTAAATTTTCGTTATTTTCTTCCGCATACTGACGCAGCTTTTCTTTTAACTCACTATCAATTTTGACGTTCAGAACCACAGTAGTCATAGTCACGCTTCCCGTGAAATATAATCATCATATAACTAATACACGAACTTAACATGCTGATCCAGAGATATATTTTTAGCTTATATCTAACAACAGTTTCCCACCAGTAATCTGCACCTGATATATGACATTGAGATGACAATAATATTTCACTTAAATTTCAAATTTATGACGTAGTGAATTTTTAGCATAAAAAAGTGGAGTTTTAGAAACGAAATAAATTCACACTTTAATTAAGGATATTAACCATGAAGGGGATATGAAGCAGCTGATTTGTGCGAATCGCGCCAGGGATACGCTGAAATGGGTGGGGGCCCTGCCAGCTACATCCCGGCACACACGTCGTCTGCTCTGGCTGCTTCCTTCCGGACCTGACCTGGTAAACAGAGTAGCGTTGCGGGAGAACCAACAGAGCCCCCATTGAGAGCGCTAGTTACCTAACGCGCTGGCGCATTATCCCTGCTGAATCCTTGAATTGCAAGCCACCGCCGATCGGGTGCTGGTTTATTGTGCAAAGTCGCGTCTCCACAGGCTTTTCACGGTAAATGATCCCGCGCCCCTCAAGAGATTGCGAGCACACTCTCAGCGAAAATCCTTTCCGGCAGCCATAATGTGGATTATTCACCGCCCCTTTTATCATCAAGGCACTATCTCAACGGAATATAAATGAGTGAATCACCGCGTTCATCACCACCCTGACAATGCCGCCAATTCCTGAAGTGTCTGTGCCCTTCCACGGTTTACATTTTTTGCGTCCGGGACTGCTCATTGATTTTGTCACGATTAGCGCTAATCAGCTGCTGGCCGTCCCCCCGGTTGCGCTGCTCTACTCAACTTCTGGCGTCCTTCAGCACGCTGAATTACGTAAACTTCCCATCGAAGCCAGCGGTCTCGTGGTGAATCCGATATCACCCCTTAAGCTCCCGGCCACGCGCGCCAAACTGATGATTAACGCCCAAAGTTTCTTGAAGCCTTGCTAACCAATACGCCGCATGAAAATGCCCATAGTATGCTAGGTCTGGCGCTGGAATTCACCGTAGTAAACCCGGCTTAATCCACCCGCTGTACAGCCCATGATGTAACGCTTATTCTGAACTTTTACCGGCAACAGGACCTTCCATGGATTCTCACGATACTTTTCCGCAGCGCGTCTGGCAAATTGTCGCCTCAATACCAGAAGGATGCGTGGCGACCTACGGCGACGTTGCTCAGCTGGCGGGTTCACCGCGCGCGGCGCGTCAGGTTGGTGGGGTATTAAAACGTCTGCCGGAAGGTTCCACTCTCCCCTGGCATAGGGTGGTCAACCGTCACGGCGATATCTCTCTCACCGGGCCGGACCTGCAGCGTCAACGCCAGGCGCTATTAGCGGAGGGAGTCCAGGTGTCAGGCAGTGGGCATATTGATCTACAGCACTACCGCTGGATTTATTGAAGACAAAAAAATGCCCCTGAGAAGGGGCATGATGTGGAGTTACTGCACGGGCGGAACGTTGTTGTTCGCCACCGGTACCGCCGTTTGTTGGACCGGCACCAGCACCAGATCGGCACGGTTGCCGCCCTGGTTAATCACCGTCTGTACGGTATCGGTAATGAACATCAGCTGACCGTTAACGGTAATCGCCGCGCTGAGAAGAATGCGGGCATTAGGCTGGATTTGCGCCTGGTTATAGGGCAGAACAAAATTAAACGGCGCCTGCTTCCCTTCGGTCCTGACCGCTTTTTGCGCCAGCACGTGCGCAGGCGCATCGGCCAGCGACGCATCCGACAGAGTTACGGTCAATACTGCGTCCGGCGGTAACGCCACGCGCTGGCGAATATTGATAGTCCCGGATACGTTAGGCTGCTGCTGCGAGGAGCTTAGTGAAGCAATGCCATAAGGATCGGGCGCCGCCTGGTTCGCTGCATTGCTGTTGTGATTATTCGCACAGGCAGACAACGTAGCCGCTACGGCTATAGCACTTAACATATAGGCAAATTTCATTCTTTTCTCCTTTCATCCCTTTGAGCATGTTCGACCGCAATGCAATGCGGCGAAACATTTTCACCATGAATAAGTGTGGCACAGTTCTCAATTTTCGCCCGGAAAAGCGCCATATTCAGATTATTACTGCCTGCAACGTCCCGGCAGCAAAAGTGATACGGTGAGCATAATGCCGCTTTCTGGGGATCCTCTGTCGGCCGGAAACAGGGGTTATTACCACCTGCCGGAAGCAGCTAAAAGCAAATGAATCATCTCGTCTGGCGCGTAGCCTCGGCTCACAAGAGTGAAGATGGCGCCTCTTCCCCGTTTACGGGTTGGCCACCACGAAAGCTCGCGCGGGGTTCTGAAACTGACAGGCGATGAATAGTTGCAACCATCCATAACTAACAATCCCGCAGCATGGGAGATTTACGTCGGAAAAAACGTCCCTATTCAGTTTATTGCACCCATCGGACCACTTACGATTCCAGGTTATACTTTGCCTCAATAACGCGCTGCGCAAGGCAGTCATCATTAATTGAGGGTAATTATGAGTCAGGCATTAACCAATCTGCTGGCATTGTTAAATCTGGAAAAAATCGAAGAGGGATTGTTCCGCGGGCAGAGCGAGGATCTGGGATTACGTCAGGTCTTTGGCGGCCAGGTGGTCGGTCAGGCACTGTATGCGGCAAAGGAGACCGTCCCCGCAGAACGCCTGATCCATTCGTTTCACAGCTACTTCCTGCGTCCCGGCGACAGCCAGAAACCCATCATCTATGATGTTGAAGTCCTGCGTGACGGCAATAGCTTCAGCGCCCGCCGGGTGGCGGCGATTCAGAACGGGAAGCCGATTTTCTACATGACCGCCTCATTTCAGGCGCCAGAACCCGGCTACGAACATCAGAAAACCATGCCAGCAGCCCCCGCGCCGGATGCGCTGCCCTCTGAAACGGACATCGCCCGCAAGCTGGCCCATCTGCTGCCGCCGCAGGTCAAAGAGAAATTTCTTTGCGATAAGCCGCTGGAGATTCGCCCGGTTGAATTCCACAATCCGCTGAAAGGTCACGTTGCAGAACCGACGCGTCAGGTCTGGATCCGCGCCAACGGCGCTGTACCGGAAGATCTGCGCATCCATCAGTCTCTGCTGGGCTACGCTTCTGACTTCAATTTCCTTCCCGTTGCGCTGCAGCCGCACGGCGTCGGTTTTCTGGAACCGGGAATGCAGGTGGCCACCATCGATCACTCAATGTGGTTCCATCGCCCGTTCAACATCAACGACTGGTTGCTTTACAGCGTAGAAAGCACCTCCGCCTCCAGCGCGCGCGGTTTTGTCCGCGGCGAGTTCTATACGCAGGACGGTACGCTGGTGGCGTCGACAGTACAGGAAGGTGTCATGCGTAACCGAAGCCTTTTCCCAGCAAAATAGGCGCTTCCGCCGGTAAGCGCCAGGCTTAGCGTAAACCGCCAGCTTACTGGTCCGCCGTACATTGCGCTGACTGGTGCTGCTGGCGGCCGGTAAGGTCCCGGGTATAGTTTATAAATCCGCGTAAAAGGTTATTTTGAGTATGCCGCCGCCAGCACAAGGTTAAGGTGGTTGTTGCATACGCTTCTTCCAGCAGACAGTAGCTCACGTCCGGCATGAGTACAGAGCTCTGCGTTTCAGGCACCAGCGCAACGCCCATGCCCATTGACACTAAACCGATAGCTACCGAAACATCACGCGTATACTGAATTTTCTGAGGAGTGAACCCGGCCTCCCGGCAGGCGCTAACCGCCGACCAGCCTAGCCCTACGCCGTAGGGATCCTTTTGCACAAAAAATTGCTCTTCGCGCAGCGATGCCAGAGAAATTTTTCGGCGATTGCCCAGTTCATGATTACGCGGCAAGACGGCAATAAGTGAACGAGTAGCGATATTCATATATTCCAGCTGTTCATATTGCGGTATCGGTGAGCGAACAAAAGCAATATCCAACCGTTTATCCAATAATAATGTTAATAAATCATGTGCGTTATGTTCTTCAATTATCAGATCGGTCTCGGGTTTCTTATATCGGTAATTTTTAATTAACAAGGTTAATGCCGGATCGAGAATAGATGAGCCAACATAACCCACTTTTAACTGTCCTTGATGCCCGCGACGCAAACTGTTTACACTTTCAAGAAACCTGTCGCAGTGGCCCAGAATAATCCGCGCTTCGTCAAGCAAAAATAGTCCCTCCGCGGTCAGTGAAACATGCCGCCGATCGCGAACAAACAGCATTATGCCGAGCGTGTTCTCAAAGTTTTTAATCTGCTGCGTGAGCGCAGGCTGCGTCACGTTCAGCCTCAACGCCGCCTGCCCAAAATGCAGCTCTTCAGCCAGAACCACAAAGGCATGTAGTTGCCGATAATCCATAGCGTCCTCCTTGAAGTCACTAATAATAGATCCTTATTAAAACAATGGGTAATGTTATTGGACTCTTATTTCTATTTATCGAAAATTAAACCTGTCACGATGATTAAAAATCAGGGACGGCTCTATATAGCCGCCGCTATCATCGTTTAGTAATACTTAAAGGAGAATTTAATGGTTAAGGAACAGCAAAAAGTGACCGATCTGCGTTCCGCATTGGCTGTATTAAGCCACTACGATGATGAACTGATCTATACCGATGAACCCGTTGATCCAATCGCAGAATTATCTGGCGTATATCGCTACGTCGGCGCACATGGCACCGTTCAGCGCCCCACACGAGTTGGCCCGGCCATGATTTTTAACAAAGTCAAAGGATACGATGATGTCAAAGTCTTGATCGGCTTGCTTTGCTCGCGCAAGCGCGTCGCCCGCCTTTTTGGCACCACGCCTGAAAACCTGGCTTTTATGCTTAAAGATTCCGTCGCCAATCCTATTGCGCCGATTGTTATTCCACGCGACCAGGCCGTATGTCAGGAAGTTATCCACCTGGCGACCGATCCTGACTTTGATATCCTGAAAATCTTGCCCGCGCCAACCAATACCCCGGAAGATGCTGGCCCGTACTTTACGCTGGGCATGTGCTACGCCGCTGATCCAGAAACTGGCGAGCACGACGTCACGATCCATCGCTTGTGCGTCCAGAGCAAAGATGAAATCTCAATGTATTTCGTTCCGGGACGCCACCTTGATACTTTTCGCCAGAAAGCGGAAGCCGCCGGAAAAGCCCTGCCTATCTCCATTAGTATTGGCGTCGATCCGGCAATTGAAATCGGAGCCTGCTTCGAGCCCCCGACAACGCCTTTAGGTTTTGACGAGCTATCAATTGCCGGTAGCTTGCGCAACCAGGCAGTAGAACTCACCGATTGTGTCAGCGTGAATGCGCTGGCTATCGCTAATGCCGAAGTCGTCATCGAAGGCGAGCTCTTGCCTGACGTGAGGGTCCGTGAAGATCAGAACACTGATACAGGTAAAGCCATGCCAGAGTTTCCTGGCTATACCGGCAGCGCCCAGGCGCAGGTGCCGGTCATCAAAGTCAAAGCCATTACTCATCGCCGTCATCCAATCCTGCAAACCTGCATCGGGCCAAGCGATGAGCACACCAATCTGGCCGGTATCCCAACGGAAGCCAGTATTTTACAAATGGTTGAAAAGGCACTGCCCGGCTTCGTGCAGAACGTTCATTGCCCCTCGCCGGGCACGGGCAAGTATCTCGCCGTTTTACAGGTAAAAAAACGCGGACCAGCAGATGAGGGCAGGCAGCGTCAAGCCGCACTTCTCGCATTTTCAGCTTTCTCAGAATTGAAGCATGTCATGTTGGTTGATGAGGATGTTGATGTATTTGATATTAACGATGTGATGTGGGCAATGACAACGCGTTACCAGGGGGATGTCAGTACTATTTTTATTCCCGGAGTACGCTGTCACCCGCTCGATCCTTCATCCGACCCAGCATTCAGCCCGTCAATACTCGGCCACGGAATCGCCTGTAAAACAATTTTTGACTGTACCGTTCCCTGGAACCTGAAAGAGAATTTTCAGCGCAGCAAATTCCTTGAAGTGGATGTCAATCGCTTTATTCCCGGCTTCAAAAAATAGTCGCTCACTTTTGGCAGGTTCGCAATCCGCAAAACCTGCCGGAAAGTGAGTGCGTTTGCGGTCCGACAACAGCAAGCGATATTTCGCAAATACTAACAAGGAAAAACAATGATAGGGCCAATCATTAACTCTACTTCAACGCTTATCGGCGGGATCGTCGGCGGCTTAATTGGGGATCGATTAAGTGATAAATTCCGTACCGCGCTGCCTCTGACTTTTGGCGCAGCCTCCATGGGAATGGGGATTACGGTTATTATCAAATTATATGCGCTACCCGTTGTTGTCGCCTCGTTACTCTTCGGCGCAATTATCGGTGAAATATTTTCTATCGAGAAAAACATTGGCCGTGGCGCATCAAAACTACGTTTTATCATTGATAAAATTGCCCCACAGAAAAGCGGCAGCACGTTATCGCAAGAGGAGTATCTCGACAAATTCGTTGGAATTCTGGTGCTCTTCGTGGCTTCGGGAACGGGCATCTTTGGCGCTATGCAGGAAGGAATAACCGGCGACATATCGATACTGTTAACTAAATCATTTCTCGATATCCTGACTGCCGGTATTTTTGCCACCCTGCTTGGTCTTTCGGTCGCCACTATCGCGATCCCGCAATTTATCGTCCAAATGATTCTGCTCTTAATCGGGCAATCAATAATGCCAATGCTAACGCCTGATATGGTTGCTGATTTCTCCGGGTTAGGCGGATTTATTATGTTTGTGACGGGTTTGAGAATTTGCGGTATTAAATCATTCCCGGTCGCCAATTTACTGCCAGGTCTGATCATCGTCATGCCCCTCTCCTGGCTTTGGGTCTCAACGCTATTGCCCTGGATCCAATCGATTAGCTAACCATGCAAAAAGCGGAGCCTGGCTCCGCTTTTACGATTAACAAGGTAACGATGAATCAGGCGTTGTAGGCGTTTTCGCCGTGGCTGTTGACGTCCAGACCTTCACGCTCTTGATCTTCCGGTACGCGCAGGCCAACGGTCATATCGGCGACTTTGTAACCAATAAAGGCGACCACGCCGGACCAGACGATGGTGATACCGATACTTTCCAGCTGTACCAGAACCTGGTGGCCCATGGTCACGCCTTCCGCATAACCGACGCCGCCCAGAGAAGTCGCGGCGAAGATACCGGTCAGGATGCATCCGACGATACCGCAGACACCGTGGACGCCAAACACATCGCACGGGTCATCAACGCGCAGCCAGCGCTTCAGTACGGTGACACCCCACAGACCCGCCAGACCCGCGGCAATCCCCACGATCAGAGACCCGCCGACGCCGATGTAACCACAGGCCGGAGTGATGCCGACCAGACCGGCAATCGCCCCTGAACAGGCGCCCAACAGAGACGGCTTGCCGCGGGTTGCCCACTCGCCGAAGGTCCACGCCAGGATAGCCGCCGCTGTGGCAACCACGGTGTTAACGAAAGCCAGACCGGCAATTTCGTTCGCCGCGCTGGCTGAACCCGCGTTAAAGCCAAACCAGCCAACGTAGAGGATAGCGGTGCCGGTGAATACCATCGGCAGATTATGCGGTTTGAACGCTTCTTTACCAAAGCCCACGCGTTTACCCATCATATAAGCGCCCACCAGCCCGGCAACCGCGGCGTTAATGTGTACAACCGTTCCGCCGGCGAAATCAAGCGCGCCGTGGGTAGCCAGCAGACCACCGCCCCATACCATATGGGCGATCGGGATATAAGAAAGCGTCATCCACACCACAACAAAAATCAGTACCGCAGAGAAACGAATACGTTCCGCCAGCGCGCCGACGATCAGTCCGACGGTGATACAGGCAAACGAGCCCTGGAAGGCAACGTGGATGTATTGATAGAAGCTGCCCATCAGCGCTTTCAGCTCAATATTCTTCAGCAGCACCCAGTCGAAGTTGCCGAAGAAGCTGCCGCCGGTACCGAAAGCCAGCGTGTAGCCATAAACCACCCACAGCACGCAGACCAGTGCAAAGGTGACGATAACCTGCGTCAGCATGGAAAGAACGTTTTTACCGCGGATTAGCCCGCCGTAGAACAGCGCGATGCCCGGAATGGTCATAAACAGCACCAGCGCGGTGCAAATCATCATAAAGGCGTTGTCGGCTTTATCCGCTACCGCCGGTGCGGCCATCGCCAGCCCCGGAAGAAGAGCCAGCGCTCCCAGACCTGTCTTCATTGTTGCTATCTTCATTGTTTCGTTCCCCATCACTGTGTGGTCTGAAAGTTACAGTGCCGCTTC
The DNA here is from genome assembly GCF_051835185.1 of Klebsiella sp. K5-306. Lineage (NCBI taxonomy): Bacteria > Pseudomonadati > Pseudomonadota > Gammaproteobacteria > Enterobacterales > Enterobacteriaceae > Klebsiella > Klebsiella sp. K5-306. Next base: position 71,080 of record NZ_JAIFJY010000008.1, on the reverse strand, counting down.
GTCAGATTCGCCGGTACGGATGCGAATGACGCGCTGCAGCTCGGCGACAAAAATTTTGCCGTCGCCAATCTTTCCGGTGTAAGCCGCTTTACTGATGACATCGACGACTTCATCCAGCTGATCGTCGGCAATCGCGACGTCAATCTTCACTTTCGGCAGAAAATTGACGCTATATTCGGCGCCGCGATAGAGCTCCGCGTGGCCTTTCTGACGGCCAAACCCTTTAACCTCAGTGACCGTCAGGCCCTGAATCCCCATTGAAGATAATGCTTCACGCACGTCTTCCAGTTTGAATGGTTTGATTACCACGGTAACCAGCTTCATAAGTCCCCTCCAGTCAGAATTCGGTAATGGCCGCAGCTAACACGAATCTAATAAAGCAAGGGCTATGCCAGAAATGAAAAAGGGCCGCCAGGCGGCCCTTTTTGAGGAGGAAAAAGAAGAATCAGGCGGAAACGAAGCGGAAAAAAGCCGCTTTAGCCTTAAAATGCACCATTTCAGTGCGCATTCTGTGACGTTTTTGCACCACCGGAAACCGCAAAGCAGAAGCTGCCTGTTTATGGTGCATCAGGCGATAAGCGACTCTTCCTGCGAGCTGGCGGCCAGTTCTTCACCCGCCAGCTGCAGCTGATACATCTGCCAGTAGCGGCCTTTGGCCGCCAGCAGCTGCTGATGGTTGCCGCGCTCGACGGCCTGCCCCCGATGCAGCACCAGGATCGTGTCAGCCTCAACGATAGTCGATAAGCGGTGCGCAATGACCACCAGCGTCGTATGCTCGCGCACCCGTACAAGCGCCTGCTGAATCGCCTGTTCGGTGCCAGAATCAATATTAGCCGTCGCCTCATCAAGTATCAGCACCTGCGGCGTATCGACAAGCACCCGCGCCAGCGCAAGCAGCTGTTTCTGCCCAACGGAGAGATTGTTCCCCTGCTCGCCCAACTGAGTATAAATACCGTTTTCCATTTCACGGGCCAGCTCCGCCAGCTGTACCGCCTCCAGCGCCTCCCAGACCTGCTCTTCGCTGATGTCTCGACCGAGGGTAACGTTGGCATAGAAGGTGTCAGCCAGCACCACCGGATCCTGCTGCACCATCGCAATCCCCTGACGCAGCGCGCTGTGGCTTAAGGACGACAGCGGACGACCATCGATGCGAATCTCTCCCTGAGTTAACGGGTAGTAGCCCATCATCAGGCTGGCCAGGGTGCTTTTACCGCTCCCGGTATGGCCGACCAGCGCCACAAAGCTGCGCGACGGTATGTCGAGATTGATATCCTGCAACACCAGGCTATCGTCACGGTAGGCAAAAGAGAGATGCTCGATAGTAATCGAGCCGCTGCGCAACGGTTCGCTATCGTCGCCCCACGCCTGACGCGGTTTGTCCATCAGTTCGAAAACGCGCTCGCCCGCGACGACCGCCTGCTGCAGCATTGATTGCTGGGTCGTCAGTTCGATCAGCGGCTCGTTTAGTCGTCCAAGATAGCTAATAAAAGCGTACAGAACCCCAACCTCAATCGTTCCGCTGCTGCTGAAACCAAACAGCATCAACAGACCACAGAGTATTAATGAAGAGAACAGGCTCAGCAGCGGGCGCAGCAGGAAACCATCAAGGCGCAGAGTTTGCATACGCGCCAGATAGTGCGCGTAGCTGGCCTCGCGCATCCGTTCGCCGAACCGCGCCTGCTGACGGAACTGCTGAATAACGCCCATTCCGTTAATCACTTCATTAAAACCGTCGTTGATATCCGCCAGCCACGCGCGAACCCGCCTGACGATGGGCGTACTGTAGCGTTGATAAATCATCATCACGATCAGTACTGCCGGGAAAATAGCAATAGCCACCAGCGCCATTCGCCAGTCAAGGCTGAACATCGCCACCAGCATCGCGCCAATCAAAGCCGCGCTACGCAGGACGGTAGCCACGACGGTCACATAGAGATCGCGAATCACTTCGGTATCGTTGGTCACCCGCGAGATGAGCTGCCCGACCGGCTGGGTATCAAACTCGCTGAGCGGCTGACGCAGGGCGGCGTCCATGACGTCGCTGCGCAGCTGTTGCACCACGCCCACCGCCGCGCGGTTAAACAGCAGCGCCTGGCAGTAATGCAGACCCGCGGCGAGGAGTTGCAGGCCGATGTAGGCTGCGGCCAGGCCGCAGACCAGCTTCAACGGCAGCGAGTTCTTCGCTACCATATTGTCGATAAAGTAGCTGATCAGCAGCGGGCCGCTCACCTCCGCCACCGCCGCGACCCACATGATAGCAACCGCTATCGTTAACGGTTTACGCCACGGAGAGCCGTAGGCCAGCAGGCGCTTTAATGTCGGCCAGAGTTCAGTAAAACTACGCACCGGCGACCTCCTCATCTTCCAGCGGAACATCATCCAGCGCCGCTTCCAGCTGCTGATAACGGTACATATCGCGATACCAGCCCGGCTGCGTCGCCAGCGCCTCATGACGACCGCGCTGGGCAACATGCCCATGCTGCATTACCAGAATTTCGCTGGCCTCGGTCAACGCCGACAGGCGATGAGCGCTGATAATTACCGTCCGCCCCTCACCCCACTGGCGCAGGTTGTGCAATATCTGATGCTCCGTTCGACCATCCACCGCCGACAGCGCATCATCCAGGATCAGGATCTCCGCCTCCAGCAGCAGCGCGCGGGCGATGGAAATACGCTGTTTTTGCCCCCCGGAAAGCATAACGCCGCGCTCTCCGACTTCGGTGTTATACCCCTGCGGCAGGCGCAGGATATCCTCATGCACGCTGGCGAGCCGGGCAACGCGTTCGATTTGCTCCTGCGTGGCGTCCGGTTTACCGAGAGCAATATTGCTGGCGACGGTATCGGAGAACAGGAACGGCGTCTGATTGACTACCGCCAGCCTGGCGCGCCAGCTATCCAGCTGCAGTCGGGTCAGGGGAACGTCATGAAAGCGGATATCGCCATCGGTAACGTCAAAATGACGCTGAATCAGTGCCAGAATCGTGCTCTTACCGGAGCCGGTTGGGCCGCAAATTCCCAGCATTTGCCCGGGCTGGAGCGTAAAGTTAACTTTTTCCAGCGAGGCCTTGTTCGCCTGCGGATAGATAAACTCGCGCACGGCGACGCTAAGCGTACCGCGCCCTTCCGGCGTCGGCTCGCTGCCGTCGTTCACTACCGGCGCCTCCTCCAGCATGGTGCGAATGCGCGCGTAGGCCGCGCTGCCGCGCTCCACGATGTTAAACATCCATGCCAGAGCCAGCATTGGCCAGATCATCAGGCCGAGGTACATCACAAAGCTGGTGAGCTGACCCAGGGTCAGGCTGCCCTGGATCACCATCCAGCTGCCGCCGCCGATGGCCAGCAGGTTAGCGGTCCCGATAGCGATATAAATCGTCGGATCGAAGCGAGCATCAATGCGCGCCACGCGCATATTTTTCGCCCCGGTATCCGCAGCGTCGGCAGCAAACTGCGCCGACTGTCGGTCTTCAAGACCAAAAGCTTTGATCATGCGAATGCTGGTCAGGCTCTCCTGGGTGCGGTCATTGAGGCTGGAGAAGGCCGCCTGAGCGACGCGAAAACGCTCGTGTAATGCATCGCCGTTACGCTTAATCGCCAGCGCCATCAGCGGCATCGGCAGCAGCGCCAGCAGAGTGAGCTGCCAGCTGATTTGCGTCGACATCACAATCAGCACCGCGCAACCCATCACCAGTGAATCCACCAGCGTCAGCACCCCCTCACCGGCGGCGAACACCACCCGATCCACGTCGTTGGTTGCGCGAGCGATGAGATCGCCGGTACGGTGGCGCAGGTAAAAGGCCGGATGCTGGCGGCTGAGCTGGCGATAGAAATCCTCACGTAGCTCGACGGCCAGCTGATACGATGCGCCGAACAACAGCACGCGCCAGACGTAGCGCAGCAGATAGACCATCACCGCAATAACGACCAGCAGGCCAATCCACATCCACACCTTTTCCGCGGTGTAATGTTGTTTTGTTACGCCGTCAACCACGATGCCCACCACTTTCGGCGGCACCAGTTGCAGAATGGCAATAATAATCAGCAGAGCAATAGCGCCGAGGTAACGGCGCCACTCCCGGCGGAAATACCAGCTAAGTTGGGCAAATAATCGCAAGCAGTTAAATCCTGAGTGTGTAATTCGTAGCGGCTGCTGCCGTTAATCAATAGGCAAGGCTGTGGTGTATTTTATCTGTTCCATGGCAAAACTCGAAGTGACATCCGAGAGTCCCGGCACGCTGTTAACCAGACGTTTATAAAAATCATCATAGTTCTTCATATCCGCTACCTGGACGCGCAGCAGATAGTCATACTCGCCGGCCATACGCCAGAAGCCGAGGACTTCCGCCATCTGCGAGACCTCGCTGACAAAGCGGCAATACCAGTCGCTACTGTGGTGCTGAGTCTTAATCAGTACAAACGCCGTCAGCCCAAGCCCGACCTTTTCCGCATCCAGCAGCGCGACGCGCCCGCGAAGAATACCTTCGTCTTCCAGCCGCTTCAGCCGCTTCCAGCAAGGCGTGGTGGTCAGATTAACGGCATCGGCCAATGCCTGCAAAGAGAGGGTGCAGTCGGTTTGCAGTAAAGAAAGCAGCTTACGATCAATTTTATCTAACATTGGGCGCCTCAGGAGAAAAATTTACTCCTTTTATTGTAATTGAAAGGCTAAATGGCAACAATTTTTCCTTCAATTTCCGCTAAGCTGGGCACAAAATGACAAACAGGAATTTGAGATGAACAGCGCCTGGGTAAAACACGCGATTAGTGAAATTAATGCCGATTATCAGCGTTCCGCCGACACGCACCTTATACGTCTGGCGCTGCCGGCGTTCCCTGGGATCCAACTCTATCTGAAGGATGAAAGCACCCATCCAACCGGTAGCCTGAAGCATCGCCTGGCCCGCTCGCTGTTTCTGTATGGCTTGTGCAACGGCTGGATTAAAGAAGGAACGACGATTATCGAATCCTCTTCCGGTTCGACCGCCGTCTCTGAAGCTTACTTCGCTCGTCTCTTAGGCCTGCCGTTTATCGCCGTGATGCCTTCCTGTACGGCAAAGCGTAAAATTGAACAAATTGAGTTTTACGGCGGTCGCTGCCATTTCGTCGACAGCGCCTGTGAAATCTATGCCGCCTCCGAAACGCTGGCGCGCGAGCTGAACGGCCATTATATGGATCAGTTTACCTTTGCCGAACGGGCTACCGACTGGCGAGGGAATAATAATATCGCCGACAGTATCTTCCGTCAGATGAGCCATGAGCCGCATCCGCAGCCGTCGTATATTGTGATGAGCGCGGGCACCGGCGGTACCTCTGCGACTATCGGACGCTATATTCGCAGTCAGGGTTACGATACGCAGCTGCTGGTGGTTGATCCGCAAAACTCCGTGTTTTTGGACTACTGGCAAAGCCGCGACGCCAGCCTGCGCAGCCCGGTCGGCAGTAAAATTGAGGGCATTGGCCGGCCGCGCGTCGAACCATCGTTTATTCCCGACGTGGTCGATGAGATGCTGCGGGTACCGGATGCCGCCAGCGTCGCCACCGCGCTATGGCTGGAAACGCTGCTTGGGCGCAAGGTCGGCGCCTCAACCGGCACCAACATGTGGGGCGTACTGCAGCTGGCCGTACGGATGCGCGAAGAGGGACGCACCGGCTCTATCGTCACGCTGCTGTGCGACAGCGGCGAACGTTATCTGGAAAGCTACTACAACCCGCAGTGGGTGGCGGCCAATATCGGCGACGTCTCTCCCTGGCAGGCGCAAATTGCGCAAATGCTGCAGGCAAAATAAAAAAAGCCAGATATCACAGGATATCCGGCTTGCTGGCAGGGTCTCTTTATTCGGGGGAATAAGGAAGATCAGGATAATCCAGCCAATGAGTCAAAAAATGGGAAACGGCCTGATGACGGCAGTCGCCAATAACCGGTAGATGCGGAAGTTCAAATTTCAGCTGATCCATCGCGTTGCCCATGATCACGCCGTGCCCGACGCTGCCAAGCATTTCCCGATCGTTCATGGCGTCGCCGAACGCCATGCAATCCTGCAACGTCAGGCCCAGATGCTGGCTTAATACCGCCAGCGCCGCGCCTTTGTTACAGCCCCCGGGCAAAACTTCCAGACAATCCATCGCTGAAAAACAGAGATCCGCTCGGCCGCCGAGCACTTCACTTAGTTGCAGCCTTAGCCGCCGGAGATCGTCATGATCGCCGCAGAAGCAGATTTTGGTGACCTGATGCGCCGGCATTCGCTTTGGATCGTATAGCTGATAGCGAAAGCCGCTAAAGACGTGCGCTTGCAGAATTTCTGGAATCTCCTGCCCGGTATACCAGCCGCCGTCGTTGAAAAAATGCATACTCGCCGCGGTATCCCAGGCGCTATGCAGCACCTCTTCCGCCACATCAGGGGCCAGATCGCGACGATACAGCTCTTCACCTTCCAGGGAGTGAATGCGCGTCCCGTTGCCGGTAATTAAAAACGCATCCAAAGAGAACTCGCCGATAACGTGGCGCATCTCCAGAGCATGACGGCCGGTAGCAAATGTCAGGGTGATGTCGCGATCGCGCAGGCGTTTTAGCGTCGAAAGCGTTTTTTCTCCCAGACGATGGTCAGGCATCAGTAGCGTACCGTCCATATCGAATGCAGCCAGTCTGGCCATGTCCTGTTCCCCCTATCGTGGTGGATTTTGCTTGTGTTGCAGTATTGCCTGAGATATACGGAAGTAATAGTGAATAGATAAATTTTATTGTTCCGGGTTTATCATCTACCGCAGGACTAAACAGCGATGAGGCTATTAAACCGTCTGCATCAGTATCAGCGACTCTGGCTACCCTCTTCCGGCGAGCCGCAGCAGGTGACCGTCGGCGAGCTGGCCGAGCGCTGCTTTTGCAGCGAACGACATATCCGAACCCTGCTGCGCCAGGCGCAAGAATCCGGCTGGCTAAGCTGGAAGGCCAGCTCCGGTCGCGGAAAGCGCGGGCTACTCCAGTTTTACAAAGCGCCGGAAACGCTGCGCAATGAAATGATGGAGCAGGCGCTAAATAAAGGACAGCAGCAGAATGCCCTCGAACTGGCCCAGCTGGCGCCTGTAGAGCTTAAAGCGCTGCTTTCCCCCTTTCTCGGCGGCCAATGGCAGAACGATACGCCTACCCTGCGTATTCCTTATTACCGTCCGCTGGAGCCGCTGCGCCCGGGTTTTATGCCGGGACGCGCGGAGCAGCACCTGGCAGGGGAGATATTTTCCGGCCTGACCCGTTTCGATGCGCAAAGTACCTGCCCGATAGGCGATTTAGCCCATCACTGGGAGGTGTCGCCTGACGGTCTGCGCTGGCACTTTTATATTCGTTCCACCCTGTTCTGGCATAACGGCGATCCGATAAAAACCTCACAGCTGCAGCAGCGCCTTCTGATGCTGTTGCAGCTCCCCGCGATGCGTACGCTGTTCGCCAGTATCAGCGAGATTAGCGTCACCCACTCTCAGTGCCTGACTATCACCCTGCACCGCGCCGATTACTGGCTGCCGTTCCGCCTTGCCAGCTACTGCAGCGTGCTGGCGCATCCGGACGATCCGGCGATCGGCAGCGGGCCATTTCGCCTGAAACTATTTACTCAGGAACTGGTGCGGCTGGAAAACCATCAGCGTTATCATCTCACCCATCCGCTGCTGCAGGCCGTTGAATTCTGGATCACGCCGCAGCTGTTCGAACAGGATCTGGGCACCAGCTGTCGTCATCCGGTACAGATAACCATTGGCGACCCTGATGAGCTGACCAGACTGCGCCAGGTCAGCAATAGCATCAGTCTTGGATTTTGCTATCTGACGCTGCGCCAGAGCCCCCAACTGAATAAAGCGCAGGCCCAAAGACTGGTTTCGCTGATTCATCGCTCCGGTCTGTTAGAAACGCTGCCGCTGGATGAAGACCTGATCGCGCCGAGCAACGAAGTATTGCCGGGATGGACTATTCCGCAGTGGCCAGAAAATGGTGATACACCGCTGCCCGAACGGCTAACTCTGCTCTATCACCTTCCCGTAGAGCTACACGCCATGGCGGAGCGCCTTCGGCAACGGCTGGCAGAACTCGGCTGCGAGCTGACGATAATTTTTCATGACGCGAAAAACTGGGATGGTTGCCAGCAGTTTGCGAAGGCGGACCTGATGATGGGCGATCGCCTGATTGGCGAAGCGCCGGTTTATGCGCTGGAGCAGTGGCTACGCTGCGATGCCCTGTGGCCTAATTTGTTGACCGGGGCGCAATATGCGCATCTTCAGGCAACGCTGGATGCCGTACAGGTATTACCGGACGAACGCAGCCGCAGCGAAGCTTTGCGCAACGTCTTTAACACACTGATGGACGATGCCATCATGACGCCGCTGTTTAATTATAATTATCGCATCAGCGCACCGCCTGGCGTCAACGGGCTGCGCCTGAACGCGCGAGGCTGGTTTGATTTCGCCAGCGCCTGGCTACCGGCTTCGACGCCGTGACGGGGCTGGTGGTCATCTTCATCAGGCGCTACCATATGCGTTTCACTTCGATTGTCAGGAATTACCATGAAACGCGCCGTAGTTGTCTTCAGTGGAGGACAAGATTCGACGACCTGCCTGGTGCAGGCTCTGCAACAGTATGATGAAGTGCATTGCGTCACTTTTGATTATGGCCAACGTCATCGCGCGGAGATTGACGTTGCTCGCGAACTGGCGCTAAAGCTGGGCGCCGTTGCCCACAAAGTCCTTGATGTCACGCTGCTTAACGAACTGGCGGTCAGCAGCCTGACCCGCGATAGCATTCCGGTTCCGGATTATGAACCGGACGCCAGCGGCATCCCCAACACTTTCGTGCCCGGTCGCAACATTCTGTTCTTAACCCTGACGGCCATTTACGCGTATCAGGTTAAAGCGGAAGCTATCATCACCGGCGTTTGCGAGACCGACTTTTCGGGCTACCCGGACTGCCGCGATGAGTTCGTCAAAGCGCTGCACCAGGCCGTCAGTCTGGGAATGGCGAAAGATATTCGCTTTGAGACGCCGCTGATGTGGCTGAATAAAGCCGAGACGTGGGCCCTGGCCGATTATTGGGGCCAGCTGGACCTGGTACGCCATGAAACCCTGACTTGCTATAACGGCATTAAAGGCGACGGCTGCGGGCAGTGCGCCTCCTGTAACCTCCGCGCCAACGGGCTGCGCCAGTATCTGGGCGATAAGGTTGGGGTGATGACTGACATGAAGCAGAAAACAGGACTGCAGTAGCCGGTTATTTCCCGGCGGCGTGGCGGGATCGCAGGCGGCTCACGATGCATAGCCTGGTCTGATACGCAGCAGCGCCTTCGGGGATAGTTCTGCCCCTTTCTGTGCGCTTGCTCCCGGGGGCGGCGCGATGCGCCTACCCGGGCTACCGGATCGCAGGCTGCTGAGGACGCGTAGCCCGCGTTACCAGATCGCAGGTGGTTGTGGAGAAGTAGCCCGGACAGGTGCGCAGCACCGCCTCCGGGACATCCCCCTCCGGCTGGCCTGTTAGCGAGGCTCCAGCTGCTCCAGCTTTTCGCGCAGTTCGCCCTCAAGCGGCAGCGCTTTCTGCGTTTTTAGATCAATGCAGACAAAAGTGATAAGCGCATCGGCGACCACCTCGCCGTTAGGGTTAAGGGTAATCACCTGGCTTAGCGTCCCGCTTTTTCCGTTCAGCTGTTCGAGCTTGCTGGTGACGGTTAATACATCGCCCAGTACCGCCGGTCGGCGATAGTTGATATTGATATTGACCACCACAAAGGCGATGTTGCGAGCGGTCATCCAGTGAAAGGCCGGGCTGCTTTCCAGGCCATCCCAGCGCGCCTCTTCGAGAAACTCCAGATACCGCGCGTTATTGACATGCTGATAGACGTCGAGATGATAGCCGCGAACTTTGATTTGTGTCTGCATAGCGCAAATGCCTTATCTTTAATTGTTGTTTTGAGGTCAGAGGTCACACCACTGGTGTGACCTCTTCAGTCTGGCAAATAATAACGACTGTGCAAACTTGTGAAGAAAATTTACAGCTTCAAATGTGACAGATTTCTCTCTACCAGCGAATTGCCCATCCCCGGCACCTGCTTAAGATCGTCAACGGTTTTAAATGGCCCATATTCTTCACGATAGCTGACAATAGCCTGCGCCTTCTTCAGGCCAACGCCGTTCAGCCCCTTCGCCAGTTCTTCGGCGCTGGCGTTATTGATACTCACCCTGGTACCTTCGCTATCGGGCGCGTTCAACGCATCAGGTGCCTTTGCCTGCGGCGTCTGCACGCTCTCCTTTGTTGCCGGCGACGTCTTCCCGCTGGAAGGCGCGGCAAAAGCGCCCTGACTTCCCGCTGCGCAAACCAGTACGGCGACGGTAAGAAGCGTTTTCAATCCTCGTTTCATGCTGTTATCTCCTTGTTTGTAGACAGCAAGGTCACGATAGCGATGAGGGAAAAAGAGTACAAAAGGCAAAATGCAGAAATGGAAAAGGCCGCGAAAGCGGCCTTTGATAATTGCATCACGTTACTTGCTTTTGCGAAGCAGCACGTAATTATTGTTGCTGATCGATAATGTCGCCGAGCTTAATTTTCGCCGCTTTACGCAGGTTACTCATCAGCGCTTCGAAGGCGATCTGTGCGTTATTCTGGGTGATGCCCTGAATCATCGCCTTTTTCTGCTCTTCCGGCATCGTACCCGCTTTCACTTCATCCAGCGCCAGCAGTACCACATTGCCCTGCATGTCCGTGCCCACGCCGTAGCTGGACTTACCCGCCTGCGGCAGCGGTAGCGCAAAGACAGACTGGATCAACGCTTCCTGACCGGTACGCGACAGCGTCTGCGGCGCACCAAAGCTTAGTCCGGCGGCTTTCATCGCTTCGTCACCTTTACCCTCTTTCAGGGCAGTCAGCAGCTTATCGGCATCCAGCTTCGCCTGCTGCTCCGCTTTGTTGTGCTTAACAATATCGCTCACCTGCGCTTTCACCTCCGCCAGCGGTTTGACCGCTTCCGGTTTATGCTCGCTGATGCGCAGAACAAATGCGCGATCGCCGTCGACGGTGATGATATCGGAGTTGCTGCCCGGCGTACCGTTTTCGCCAACCAGACCGCCGTTGAAGATAGCGTCAGAAACCGGTTTGAAATTCAGCTCCTGCGGCAGGTTATCGCGACCAAACCAGCCGGTTTCAACCACTTTCAGACCGGCAACCTGAGCCGCGCCAGCCAGGGATTCGTTATCGTTGCTCGCCGCGTCGCTGACTTTTTGCTGCAGCGCATAGTAAGCATCCAGAGCTTTCTCCTGCTTCACTTTCGCCGCGATATCATTGCGAACGTCAGCCAGCGGTTTTACCTGAGCGGGCTGAACGTCATCCAGACGCGCCACCAGGAAACCGACGGAAGATTTAATTACGCCTGAAAGCTGGCCTTTTTCTTTCAGACCGGCCTCTTTCAGCTCCGGCACGGTAGCCGCATCTTCCAGCCAGCCCATATCACCACCGTTGCGGGCAGAGATAATATCGGTTGATTTTTCTTTGGCCAGCGCGGCGAAATCAGCGCCTTTTTTCAGCTCATCAAGCACCGCCTGAGCATCCGCTTCGGTTTTGGTCTGGATGATGCTGTAGCGATTACGCTGCGGCTGAGTGAACTGATCCTGATGCTGGTCGTACCATGACTGAATTTCCTGGTCAGAGACGTTTTCCTGCATGCTCGCAGCATCCATCTTGATGTAGCTGACGCGGAACTGCTCAGGCGCCATAAAACGCGCCTGGTTCTGCTGGTAAAACGCGTTGATTTCATCGTCGGTGGCGGTTTGCTTCGCCGCCAGCGCGTTTACGTCAATCGTCGCTTCACGGACGACGCGCTGTTGCGACACCAGCGCCGCCAGCTGGTCGGATTCGCCCGGCAGCATAAAATCGGTACCGGCAACGGCGTTAATCAGTTGCTGAGTCGTCAGCTGATTACGTAATGCCTGAGCGTACTGGTCCGTCGTCATCCCCATTTGATTAACGATACGGCTGAAGCGCTCGTTATCAAATTTGCCATCCGCCTGGAAAGCCTGGGTCTTGAAGATAGCCTGCTTGACCTGGTCGTCGCTGATATTAAGGCCCAGTTCACGGGCGTACTGATCGAGCAGCGCCTCGTCAATCAGACGGTTCAACACCTGCTGACGCATGGTCTTCATGTAATTTTCATTGGCCGCCAGTTCAGAAAACTGATCGCCAAGCTGCTGCTGCATGCGGTTACGCTCGCTGGCAACGGCATTTTCAAACTGTGCGCGACCAATCTCCTGGTCATTAACTTTTGCGGCATAGTTGTTTCCACCGCCAATCAGGTAACCACTCACCCCGGTCAAAATGAACGAGACGATAATGATACCGAAAATAATCTTGAGCACGACGCTGTTGGCGGCCGTGCGTAGGTTGTCCATCATGGTGTAACAACGCTCCGCTGTAGATGACTTTTGCTCGCGCAGCATAGCATGTGATGGCCGCCGCGCGTGAGGACGTATTTTGACAAGAAAACGGGGTGATTGTCAGCCCACAAGTGCGTATAAAGTCACATTAAGTCTCATTCTGGCAAATAAAAAAGGCACATCTTGCGATGCGCCCTTGTACTTCGTCACAGACCCCAGTGGGGAAGTCGATCAGTTTACCGCGTCTTTCAGCGCTTTACCTGCACGGAAACCCGGTACTTTAGCAGCAGCGATGGTGATTTCTTTGCCTGTTTGCGGATTGCGACCGGTACGGGCAGCGCGCTCTTTAACAGCAAAAGTACCAAACCCTACCAGCGCAACGTCATCCCCAGCCTGCAGAGATTCAGTAACAGAAGCGATTAAAGCATCTAACGCACGTCCAGCTGCGGCTTTAGAAATGTCCGCACCGGCAGCAATTTTGTCAATCAGTTGAGATTTATTCACTGTTCTCTTCCTCTCTTTATAATTTATATCGCACCAGAATCCTTCGTGGCGCGACCGCGCAGCAGTTATATCAGGACTGTCATGCCCTTACAACAGAGTTGTAATTGACCCCCCTGCCAGCGATCTAAGTTAGCTACACAAAAAAAGGCTGGCAAGTACGAATTTACTTACCAGCCCTATTTTTCTTAGCGCTATTTGCGCGAAATCACTATTTTGCCGTGACGACTTCCATACCAAACGGCTCGTTCTGCAGTGCAAGTGCCAGAACTTCCTCGATTCGTTTCACCGGATGGATATCTAAATCGGCGATAACGTTATCTGGAATTTCTTCAAGGTCACGTTTATTTTCATCAGGAATCAGAACAGTCTTAATGCCGCCACGGTGTGCAGCCAACAGTTTTTCCTTCAGACCACCGATTGGCAACACCTGACCGCGGAGGGTGATTTCCCCGGTCATCGCCACATCGGCGCGCACCGGATTACCCGTCAGGCAGGAAACCAGTGCGGTACACATCGCAATACCGGCGCTTGGGCCATCTTTCGGCGTTGCGCCTTCCGGTACGTGCACGTGGATATCGCGTTTTTCATAAAAATCTGAGTTAATACCCAGCTTATCCGCACGCGAACGCACCACGGTCAGCGCAGCCTGGATAGATTCCTGCATAACCTCACCCAGTGAACCGGTATAGGTCAGCTTGCCTTTACCCGGAACGCAGGCAGTTTCAATGGTCAGCAGATCGCCGCCCACTTCCGTCCACGCCAGGCCAGTCACCTGACCCACGCGATTTTCACTATCCGCACGGCCATAGTCGTAGCGCTGCACGCCCAGGAAGTCATGCAGGTTGTCGCCGTTAATCTCAATATGCTTCAGCGACTTATCCAGCAACAGCTGTTTGACCGCTTTACGACACAGTTTCGAGATTTCGCGCTCCAGACCACGCACGCCCGCTTCACGAGTGTAGTAACGGATAATGCCGATAATCGCGCTGTCATCAACCGTCAGCTCGCCTTTTTTGAGCGCATTACGCTCTATCTGTTTTGACAGCAAATGGCGTTTGGCGATGTTCAGCTTCTCATCTTCGGTGTAGCCGGAGAGGCGAATCACTTCCATACGATCCAGCAGCGGCGCCGGAATATTCATGGAGTTAGAGGTCGCGACGAACATCACGTCGCTGAGATCGTAATCCACTTCCAGATAGTGGTCGTTGAAAGCCACGTTCTGTTCCGGATCCAACACCTCCAGCAGCGCCGATGCCGGATCGCCCCGCATGTCCGAAGACATTTTGTCGATCTCATCCAGTAAGAACAGCGGGTTTTTAACGCCCACTTTGGCCATTTTCTGGATCAGTTTGCCCGGCATTGAGCCAATGTAGGTACGGCGGTGACCGCGGATTTCCGCTTCGTCACGCACGCCGCCCAGCGCCATACGCACGTACTTACGTCCGGTTGCTTTGGCGATAGATTGACCCAGCGAGGTTTTACCAACCCCCGGAGGCCCAACCAGGCACAGGATTGGCCCTTTGAGCTTGTTAACACGGCTCTGCACCGCGAGGTACTCAAGGATGCGATCCTTCACGCGCTCCAGACCGTAGTGATCGGTGTCGAGGATCTCCTGAGCCTGACGCAGGTCTTTTTTAACCTTGCTGCGGGCGTTCCACGGTACCTGCACCATCCAGTCAATGTAGCCGCGAACGACGGTTGCTTCCGCCGACATCGGGGACATCATTTTCAGTTTTTGCAGTTCCGCTTCGGTTTTCTCTTTTGCCTCTTTCGGCATTTTCGCCGCGTCGATCTTACGCTTCAGCGCTTCGTTCTCGTCAGGGGCGTCGTCCATCTCGCCGAGCTCTTTTTGAATGGCTTTCATTTGCTCATTCAGGTAGTACTCGCGCTGAGATTTCTCCATCTGCTTTTTCACGCGGTTGCGAATGCGCTTCTCAACCTGCAGCAGATCGATTTCTGACTCCATCATCGCCATCAGATATTCCAGACGTTCGTTAACGTCGGACATCTCCAGCACGGACTGCTTGTCCGCCAGCTTCAGCGGCATATGGGCTGCGATGGTATCCGCAAGGCGCGCCGGATCGTCGATGCTATTCAGCGACGTCAGCACTTCCGGTGGGATTTTCTTGTTCAGCTTGATGTAGCCTTCAAACTGGCTGATAGCGGTACGAACCAGCACTTCCTGCTCGCGTTCGTCAATCGCCGGCGATTCGAGATATTCAGCTTTCGCCGAAAAATGCTCGCCGTTATCAGATAGCGCAGAGATGCGCGCGCGCTGCAAACCTTCGACCAGCACTTTGACAGTACCGTCCGGTAGCTTCAGCATTTGCAAAATAGACGCCACGGTCCCGACGGTGAAAAGATCGTTTACACCCGGCTCATCCGTCGAGGCTTCTTTCTGCGCAACCAGCATGATTTTTTTATCATGATCCATGGCTGCTTCGAGACAACGGATAGATTTTTCCCGCCCTACAAACAGGGGTATGACCATGTGCGGATAAACCACCACATCGCGCAACGGCAATACGGGGATTTCAATGCGTTCAGAACGCTCAGGATTCATAGAGCTCTCTCTTAGTTTAAAGTCCGCCAGGTAGCCGACGACGCAACTCAACGACGCGTCGCCGTTAATATGTAAACCAGTATATGGGGATGTATTCCATACATTCAACGGCGGGAATGCAGGAAAAATAAAAGGGGAGATAAAATCCCCCCTTTTTGTTAACTGCTTGAGCAAATTGGTTAATTATTCACCAGATGCCTGCTGTGCTTCCGGTTTGCCGTAAATCAGCAGCGGCTTGCTCTGACCATCGATAACCGAGGCATCGATGACCACTTTTTCCACATCTTCCATTGACGGAAGATCGTACATGGTATCGAGCAGCGCGGCTTCAACGATAGAACGCAGGCCGCGAGCGCCGGTTTTACGCGCCATCGCTTTCTTAGCGATAGCATCCAGCGCTTCGTCGCGGAACTCCAGCTCAGCGCCTTCAAGGCTGAACAGCGCCTGATACTGCTTGGTCAGGGCGTTTTTCGGCTCTTTGAGGATCTGAATCAGCGCTTCTTCGCTCAGCTCGCTCAGGGTCGCCACCACCGGCAGACGCCCGATGAACTCAGGAATCAGACCAAACTTAATCAGATCTTCCGGTTCAACCTGAGACAACAGCTCGCCTTCGCTGGCCTTGTCGGATTTAGCCTTAACCGTCGCGCCGAAACCGATACCAGAACCGGTTTCAACACGGTGAGAAATGACCTTATCCAGTCCTGCAAAGGCGCCGCCGCAGATGAACAGGATCTTAGAGGTATCAACCTGCAGGAACTCCTGCTGCGGATGCTTACGCCCGCCCTGCGGCGGAACCGCGGCAACAGTGCCTTCAATAAGCTTCAACAGCGCTTGCTGCACGCCTTCGCCGGAGACATCGCGGGTGATCGACGGGTTATCCGATTTACGGGAAATTTTGTCGATTTCATCAATGTAGACGATACCGCGCTGGGCTTTCTGTACGTCGTAGTCGCACTTCTGCAGCAGCTTCTGGATGATGTTTTCAACGTCTTCACCCACGTAACCGGCTTCGGTCAGAGTGGTGGCATCCGCCATGGTGAAAGGCACATCCAGCAGGCGCGCCAGCGTTTCCGCCAGCAGCGTTTTACCGGAACCGGTCGGTCCGATCAGCAGAATGTTGCTTTTACCCAACTCTACGCCGTTGCTGGTGTCGCCATTGCGCAGACGTTTGTAGTGATTGTATACCGCCACCGCCAGCACTTTTTTCGCCGGCTCCTGGCCGATAACGTAATCGTCCAGATGGTGGCGAATTTCGTGCGGAGTCGGCAGCGCGCTGCGCTCGCGATGCGGCGCGACTTCTTTAATTTCTTCGCGAATGATGTCGTTACATAAATCAACGCATTCGTCGCAGATATACACGGATGGCCCGGCGATTAGCTTACGCACTTCATGCTGGCTTTTGCCGCAAAAAGAGCAGTACAACAGTTTGCCCGAACCATCTTTGCGTTTATCTGTCATGAGTCCAAACCTCTTATTAAGTTCTTTGTGCCGCACACGACGACGCAAATGCCATTCTCAGGCGCAAACCGCTATGAAGCGTTGTGCCGCCCTCTTACAACCAAGTATAGCGGCACCCTTGCGCCAGGGGCATCAATTACGATGAGTCAAAATGGAGTCGACGAGGCCGTATTCCACTGCTTCTGAGGCAGACAGGAAGCGATCGCGCTCGGTGTCACGCTCGATCTGCTCAAGAGATTGACCCGTATGATGTGCCATCAGTTCATTCATGCGACCTTTCACCTTCAGGATTTCGCGGGCGTGGATTTCGATATCCGTCGCCTGGCCCTGGTAGCCGCCCAGCGGCTGGTGAATCATCACGCGTGAGTTCGGCAGGCAGAAACGCTTGCCTTTCGCCCCGGCGGTGAGCAGGAATGCGCCCATAGAGGCCGCCTGGCCCATACAAATGGTGCTCACGTCTGGTTTAATGAACTGCATGGTGTCATAGATAGACATCCCGGCGGTAATCACGCCGCCCGGAGAGTTAATGTACAGATAGATATCTTTTTCCGGGTTTTCCGCTTCCAGAAACAGCATCTGCGCCACGATCAGGTTAGCCATGTGATCTTCTACCTGGCCGGTCAGAAAAATGACGCGCTCCTTGAGCAGACGGGAGTAAATATCAAATGAACGTTCGCCGCGTGAGGTCTGTTCAATGACCATCGGCACCAGGGCCATATGGGGTGCAAAGTTGTCTCGTTCGCCACTGTATGACATTTCCGTCTCCTGGATTAATTTGAAAAAAACCGCTGCACTGATTGTAACCTTACGGACGGATTATCAGCCAGAATTTCTGCTGTCGGGCAGAAGTGCATAGATGCACGCTTCATTACGGCGCATGATTATGCCAATGCAGTTACGTCTCCCGGTTATGGGGATGACGTCGCCATAATTCAAGCATAACAATCTTTTGCCGTAACGCTATCACTGAAATCGCCTTTTCGCACTCATCCTAAGGCTATCATTGCAATAAAAAAACCCGCAGCCTTTCGGCAACGGGTTTTTACTCAAACCTTAAACCTTGAGGCGAAATTACGCCTGCTGGTTCATCAGTTCGCTGAAGGAAGTGGCTTTTTCAGACACTTTAGCTTTCGCCAGCACGGCTTCAACGGCTTGCTCTTCCAGCGCAACGTTGCGCATGTTGTCCATCAGCTCTTTGTTCTTGCTGTAGAACTCGACCACTTCTTTCGGATCTTCGTAAGCGGAAGCCATCTCTTCGATCAGACCTTTTACGCGATCTTCGTCAGCTTTCAGCTCGTTGGTACGAATCACTTCGCCCAGCAGCAGACCAACAACAACGCGGCGTTTAGCCTGCTCTTCGAACAGCTCACGCGGCAGTTCCAGAGCCTGTTTCTCGTTACCGCCAAAACGCTGAGCAGCCTGACGACGCAGAACGTCGATTTCGCTGTCGATCAGTGCAGCCGGTACGTCGATATCGTTAGCTTTTACCAGGCCTTCGATAGCCTGAGACTTAACGCGATTACGCACGGCGCCTTTCAGCTCGCGCTCCATGTTTTTACGCACTTCAGCGCGCAGACCGGCTACGGAACCATCTTCAACGCCAAAACGTTTGATGAACTCTTCAGTCAGTTCTGGCAGTTCACGTTCTTCAACTTTTTTCAGGTTGATAACGAACTTCGCCGCTTTACCTTTCAGGTTTTCAGCGTGGTACTCTTCCGGGAAGGTCACGTCGATGGTGAACTCTTCGCCAGCTTTGTGGCCTTTGATACCCTCTTCAAAACCCGGGATCATGCGGCCCTGGCCCATCGCCAGGACGAAGTCAGAGGCTTTGCCGCCTTCGAACTCTTCGCCGTCAACGGAACCAGTGAAGTCAACGGTAACGCGGTCTTCAGCATCAACTGCGCCGTCTTTTTCTTTCCAGTTAGCCTGCTGCTTGCGCAGAGTATCCAGCATGGTATCAACGTCGGCGTCGGTCACTTCAACAACCGGTTTTTCAACTTCGATCGCTTCCAGACCCTGCAGCTCAACTTCCGGATAAACTTCGAACTCTACCGCGTAGGTGAAATCTTCACCCAGCTTGTATTCGCCCGGAACATAGTTCGGCGCGCCAGCCGGATTAATTTTTTCTTTGATGATCGCGTCAACGAAGTTGCGGCTCATCAGATCACCCAGCACGTCCTGGCGAACAGATGCGCCATAACGCTGAGCAACAACATTCATCGGCACTTTGCCTTTACGGAAGCCGTCAATGCGAACTTTTTTCGCTACGTTGACCAGCTCGCTTTTGACAGCATTCTCGATGCTGTCAGCGGCGATAGTAATCGTTACACGGCGCCCAAGGCCCTGAGTGGTTTCAACTGAAACTTGCATCTTGTTACCTCAAAAAAATCACAGTGCTCGGTCAACTCTGGAAGCGCGAACTGGTTGCTTCGCAGAACCGGGATGCCCTCTTCAAATCAGAAACACATTCCCTGTCGTCAGAATCATCCCGAAGACATTCATAATAAAAGACGCGGCATTATAGCGGCATCACTTTTGTGAGTCGAGAACGGTTGTCGCCCACTGCTGCGGCTTTTTTCACATTTCCCGAGCAAATTTGCCTGCCCAAATGCGCGCATCGCACAATTTTCAGGCAAAACAAAACGGCCCGCAGGCCGTTTTCTCATAAATCTCCACGCAACATACTGGAAAAGCTCCAGCGGTTGCAAATGTGATTTCTACGCGATACTTCCAGCTCCGCGACAAGGAGGAGAAGCAAAGACGGTATCCTGTAGCCCTTCCCACTCTTTGATTGTGTAGGTATGCAACGCCAGAGCGTGCACGGTGCTTGATAGTTCCTCAGTCAACGTTCCGTAAATCATACGGTGACGATTAAGAAAACGCTCGCCAAGGAAGCGATCGCTTACCAACACCACTTTAAAATGACTTTCAGAGCCCGCAGGAACGTTGTGGCGATAGCTTTCATCCACGACTTCAAGATACACCGGGTCGAACGCTGCCCTAAGTTTTGCTTCGATCTGTTCACGTATCATCATGAATTTTCTCCTCCGACAACGCTGTATTGCCGCCATTCCCTTTAAATGTTAGCCGCTTTTACCGCTTCCATTGGGCGAAAACAACAAAAAATTAGCATTCCTCTGATATTTTGCGGCAAAAGTATCAGGTTTACTGATTCTGTCTCGCTGAAGCCCCGTCCGGATGGCGATAACCGATATGGCAAGGCCAGAAAACGCACAAGACGATGAATTTACATGCGTTGCCACTTCCCCTTGCCGTTGGCGATGTTATGATGGCGGGAATTTTCCTCATTACCACTCCACCATGCGTTGAGACCCTGAACATGTTTAAGAAAATTCTCTTTCCTTTGGTCGCGCTGTTTATGCTGGCCGGATGCGCCACTCCGCCGACCACTATTGAGGTATCGCCGAAAATCACGCTGCCGCAGCAGGATCCGAGCCTGATGGGCGTGACCGTCAGCATTAACGGCGCCGATCAGCGTCCGGATCAGGCGCTGGCGAAAGTCACCCGTGATAATCAGCAGGTTACGCTAACCGCCTCCCGCGATCTGCGTTTCTTGCTGCAGGAAGTGCTTGAGAAGCAGATGACCTCGCGTGGCTACATGATTGGTCCAAACGGCGCGGTTGACCTGCAAATCATCGTCAACAAACTGTACGCCGACGTTTCTCAAGGCAACGTACGCTACAACATTGCGACCAAAGCGGATATTGCGATTATCGCGACCGCCGCCAACGGCAATAAGATGACGAAAAACTACCGTGCCAGCTACTCTGTTGAAGGCGCCTTCCAGGCCTCGAACAAAAATATCGCCGATGCGGTAAACAGCGTCATGACCGATACCATCGCCGACATGGCGCAGGACACCAGCATTCACGATTTCATCAAGCAAAACGCGCGTTAATTTGAGTTGCAGACCCGGCCTCGCGTCGGGTCTGCACGATATGCTATGTCCAATCATTATTTACGCATTTTCACGCAGCCAAAATCAGCTATCCTGCTGATTCTCGGTTTCGCCTCTGGATTACCGCTAGCCCTGACCTCCGGCACGCTACAGGCGTGGATGACCGTTGAAAACATCGATCTCAAAACCATCGGTTTTTTCTCGCTCGTCGGGCAGGCCTACGTCTTTAAATTCCTCTGGTCGCCGGTAATGGACCGCTATACGCCGCCGTTTCTTGGTCGTCGACGCGGCTGGCTGCTGGCGACCCAGATCCTGCTACTTATTGCCATTGCGGCGATGGGATTCCTTGAACCTTCCACGCAACTACGCTGGATGGCGGCGCTGGCGGTCGTTATCGCCTTTTGCTCCGCCTCGCAGGATATCGTGTTTGACGCGTGGAAGACCGACGTGCTGGCCGCTGAAGAGCGAGGCACCGGGGCGGCAATCAGCGTGCTGGGCTATCGTCTGGGGATGCTGGTTTCCGGCGGGCTGGCGCTATGGCTGGCCGATCGCTGGCTGGGATGGCAGGGAATGTACTGGCTGATGGCCGCACTGCTAATCCCCTGCATTATTGCTACTCTGCTGGCCCCGGAACCCAGCGACGTCATTCCGGTGCCGAAGACGCTGGAGCAGGCCGTCGCCGCACCGCTGCGCGACTTCTTCGGCCGCAATAATGCCTGGCTTATTCTCTTGCTTATCGTCCTTTATAAGCTTGGCGACGCGTTTGCCATGAGTCTGACCACCACCTTCCTGATTCGCGGCGTCGGTTTTGATGCGGGCGAAGTGGGCATGGTCAATAAAACGCTCGGCCTGTTCGCCACGATTGTCGGTGCGCTTTATGGCGGCGTGCTTATGCAGCGCCTGACGCTTTTCCGCGCGCTGCTGATTTTCGGCCTGCTGCAGGGGGTATCCAACGCCGGGTATTGGCTGCTCTCAATTACCGATAAACACCTTTTCTCCATGGCGACGGCGGTGTTTTTCGAAAACCTGTGCGGCGGAATGGGCACGGCGGCATTCGTTGCGCTGCTGATGACGCTGTGCAATAAGTCATTTTCAGCCACCCAGTTCGCTTTGCTCTCAGCGCTCTCCGCCGTTGGGCGCGTATATGTGGGGCCTATCGCCGGCTGGTTTGTCGAAGCTCACGGATGGCCTGCTTTCTATCTCTTTTCCGTTGTTGCTGCGGTTCCGGGGATTTTGCTGCTGTTAATTTGTCGTCGTACGCTTGAACATACTCAACGTTCGGAGAGCTTTATGCCGCGCACGCTTTTTCCTCAGGCCTACGGGCTGGCATTAGTTATTCTGGCGATTGGCTGCCTGATACTGGCGATATGGCTACTGCTGCTGGTCCTCAACGCGCTGGATTACACCACCTTTTCCTTCCTCGCGGGCCTGCTTGAGGTTGCCGTTCTTACCGCCGTTGCGGGTATTTTGCTCGGCGCGTTCCTTGACTACCTCGCATTGCGCAAAACCGAGTTGATTTAAATCAGCGCAAGAACGTAAATGGACGTTGTAATTACTAAACGTAATTATAACGTCTTATTAACGATTTTATATTCAATGTACCTGATTTGTTGTTTTGTGCGTTTTAGATTTCTGGAAATTATTGACAATTTTTATGCGAATCTATAAATAATTTAACCGATTCAGCTCAGCTGGTTTTATTTTCGGCTTTTATGATGTCTTTAATTTGATAATTAATTGTTAATTATTTGTGTTGTTTTGCAGGTGGTTATGCTCATTCTCTTATAAACCCTTTCGTTCTTATCCCTTTCGTTATCAATCCCGCGTAAATCAAGGTTTGCAAGCTATAATGTCACACTCCGTAACATATGTGACAAGGCAAGCAGAAGCCGCTAACATAGAACAGACACAGCTCCAACTATGTTTACAGTAATGCAACCTTCCCGTAAAATGCCCGTACACTTTAAGCGCCACCAGATTCCGTGGAATTGAGGTCGTTCAATGAGACTTAGGAAATACAATAAAAGTTTGGGATGGATGTCATTAATCGCAGGCACTGTATTACTCAGTGGTTGTGATTCTGCACTCCTCGACCCAAAAGGACAGATTGGACTGGAGCAACGCTCTCTGATTCTGACGGCCTTTGGCCTGATGATGATCGTCGTTATTCCAGCCGTCTTGATGGCAGTAGGATTTGCCTGGAAGTATCGTGCGAGCAATAAAGATGCGAAGTATAGCCCGAACTGGTCACACTCCAACAAAGTTGAAGCTGTGGTCTGGACGGTTCCTATTCTGATCATCCTGTTCCTGGCCGTTCTGACCTGGAAAACAACTCACGCATTAGAGCCGAGCAAACCGCTTGCTCACGATGAAAAACCTATCACCATCGAAGTCGTTTCGATGGACTGGAAATGGTTCTTCATCTATCCGGAACAAGGCATTGCTACCGTCAACGAAATCGCCTTCCCGGCGAACGTACCGGTACACTTCAAAGTGACCTCCAACTCCGTGATGAACTCGTTCTTTATCCCACGTTTAGGTAGCCAGATTTACGCAATGGCCGGGATGCAGACTCAGCTGCACCTCATCGCGAACGAACCTGGTACTTACGACGGTATCTCCGCCAGCTATAGCGGCCCGGGCTTCTCAGGAATGAAGTTCAAAGCTATCGCCACGCCGGATCGTGCAACCTTCGATCAGTGGGTAGCGAAAGCCAAACAGTCTGCGAACGCTATGGACTCCATGGAAACGTTCGACAAACTGGCTGCGCCTAGCGAATACAACAAAGTGGAATACTTCTCTAACGTGAAACCTGATTTGTTTAAAGATGTGGTGAACAAATTTATGTCTCACGGTAAGAGCATGGATATGACCCAACCCGAGGGCGAGCATGCAGCGCACGAAGGAATGGAAGGCATGGACATGAGCCACGCGGAAACCGCTCACTAAGGGGCCGAGGAAGAAAACGATGTTCGGAAAACTTACACTGGATGCAGTGCCCTACCATGAACCCATTATTGTGGTTACGGTGGCTGCAATTATCATTGGGGGGCTGGCGCTTCTGGCTGCCATCACTTACTTCGGTAAGTGGTCCTACCTTTGGAACGAGTGGCTGACTTCGGTTGACCACAAACGTCTCGGTATCATGTACGTTATCGTAGCAATCGTCATGTTGCTGCGTGGCTTTGCTGACGCCGTTATGATGCGTAGCCAGCAGGTGCTGGCCTCAGCCGGGGAAGCAGGCTTCCTGCCGCCTCATCACTACGATCAGATCTTTACCGCCCACGGCGTTATCATGATCTTCTTCGTAGCGATGCCGTTTGTTATCGGTCTGATGAACCTGGTGGTTCCGCTTCAGCTCGGTGCGCGCGACGTTGCCTTCCCATTCCTTAACAACCTGAGCTTCTGGTTCACCGTTGTGGGCGTGATTCTGGTTAACCTTTCTCTGGGCGTCGGTGAATTCGCGCAGACCGGTTGGCTGGCCTATCCGCCGCTATCGGGAATTGAGTACAGTCCAGGCGTCGGGGTCGATTACTGGATCTGGGCTCTCCAGCTATCCGGTATTGGTACAACGTTAACTGGTATTAACTTCTTTGTTACGATTATCAAGATGCGTGCCCCTGGCATGACCATGTTCAAGATGCCGGTATTTAGCTGGGCATCTCTGTGCGCCAACATCCTGATTATCGCCTCTTTCCCAATTCTGACCGTCACCGTCGCGCTGCTGACCCTGGACCGCTACCTGGGCACCCATTTCTTTACCAACGATATGGGTGGCAACATGATGATGTACATCAACCTGATTTGGGCCTGGGGTCACCCGGAAGTGTACATTCTGGTTCTGCCAGTATTCGGCGTCTTCTCCGAAATCGCCGCAACCTTCTCGCGTAAGCGTCTGTTTGGCTACACCTCGCTGGTATGGGCAACAGTATGTATTACCGTTCTGTCGTTCATCGTTTGGCTGCACCACTTCTTTACTATGGGTGCGGGCGCGAACGTAAACGCCTTCTTCGGTATTACGACCATGATCATCGCTATCCCGACCGGGGTTAAGATCTTCAACTGGCTGTTCACCATGTACCAGGGCCGCATCGTCTTCAACTCAGCAATGCTGTGGACGATTGGCTTTATCGTGACCTTCTCCGTAGGCGGTATGACCGGCGTTCTGCTGGCGGTACCGGGCGCAGACTTCGTGCTGCACAACAGCCTGTTCCTGATCGCGCACTTCCATAACGTCATCATCGGTGGCGTGGTGTTCGGTTGCTTCGCAGGTCTGACCTACTGGTGGCCGAAAGCCTTTGGCTTCACGCTGAACGAAACCTGGGGCAAACGCGCTTTCTGGTTCTGGATCATCGGTTTCTTCGTGGCGTTTATGCCGCTGTACGTGCTGGGCTTCATGGGTATGACCCGTCGCCTGAGCCAGCAGATTGACCCGCAGTTCCATCCGATGCTGGTTGTTGCAGCCTGCGGTGCGGCGCTGATCGCCTGCGGTATCCTCTGCCAGCTGATTCAGTTCTACGTGTCTATCCGCGATCGCGAGCAGAACCGCGACCTCACCGGTGACCCATGGGGCGGCCGTACGCTGGAGTGGGCAACCTCTTCTCCTCCGCCGTTCTACAACTTCGCTATCGTTCCTGTCGTTCACGAGCGTGACGCGTTCTGGGAAATGAAAGAAAAAGGCGAAGCGTATAAGAAACCGGCTGGCTATGAAGAGATTCATATGCCGAAAAACAGCGGCGCGGGCATTGTCATTGCAGCTTTCGCAACGTTGTTTGGTTTCGCAATGATCTGGCATATCTGGTGGCTGGCGATTGCAAGCTTCGTCGGCATCCTGGCGACCTGGATCATTAAGAGCTTTGACGAGGACGTGGATTACTACGTGCCGGTTGCAGTAGTCGAAAAACTGGAAAATCAGCATTTCGATGAGATTAACAAAGCAGGGCTGAAAAATGGCAACTGATACTCTTGCGCATAACGCCCACGCGCACGAACACGGGCACCATGATACAGGACCGATGAAGGTATTCGGTTTCTGGATCTACCTGATGAGCGACTGCATTATCTTCGCCACTCTGTTCGCTACCTATGCCGTTCTGGTGAACGGCACGGCGGGCGGTCCGACCGGTAAAGATATTTTTGAACTGCCGTTCGTTCTGGTTGAAACCGCGCTGCTGCTGTTCAGCTCCATCACCTACGGCATGGCGGCTATCGCCATGTACAAAAACAACAAGAGCCAGGTCGTTTCCTGGCTCGCGCTGACCTTCCTCTTCGGGGCAGGATTCATCGCGATGGAGCTCTATGAATTCCATCATCTGATTGTTGAAGGTATGGGTCCGGATCGCAGCGGCTTCCTGTCAGCGTTCTTCGCGCTGGTCGGCACCCACGGTCTGCACGTGACTTCAGGTCTGATCTGGATGGCGGTGCTGATGGTTCAGGTTTCCCGTCGTGGGCTGACCAGCACTAACCGCACCCGTATTATGTGCCTGAGCCTGTTCTGGCACTTCCTGGACGTCGTGTGGATCTGCGTGTTCTCTGTTGTTTATCTGATGGGGGCGATGTAATGAGTCATTCTACCGATCATAGCGGCGCTTCTCACGGCAGCGTGAAGAGCTACATGACAGGATTTATTCTGTCGATCATTCTGACGGTTATCCCGTTTGCAATGGTGATGAGTGGCTCCGCATCGCATGCGGCAATTCTGGGAACCATCCTGGTTACTGCAGTTGTGCAGATTGTGGTACACCTCGTGTACTTCCTGCATATGAACAGTAAATCGGACGAAGGTTGGAACCTGACCGCATTTATCTTCACCGTAATCATCATTGCTATCGTAGTCGTTGGCTCCATCTGGATTATGTGGAACCTGAACTACAACATGATGATGCACTAAGAGCGGCGAGTATGTTTAAGCAATACCTGCAAGTAACGAAACCAGGCATCATTTTTGGCAACCTGATCTCCGTGATTGGCGGTTTCCTGCTGGCCTCCAAAGGCCACATCGACTATCCGCTATTTCTCTGGACGCTCCTCGGAGTATCCCTGGTGGTCGCCTCGGGTTGTGTTTTCAACAACTATATCGACCGTGATATCGATCGTAAGATGGAACGGACGAAAAACCGGGTGCTGGTCAAAGGGCTGATCTCGCCAGAAGCTTCGCTGGTATACGCCACCGTGCTGGGTATTGCTGGCTTCATGCTCCTGTGGTTTGGCGCTAATCCCCTGGCCTGCTGGCTGGGGGTGATGGGGTTCGTGGTTTATGTCGGCGTTTACAGCCTGTACATGAAGCGCCACTCCGTCTACGGCACGTTGATTGGTTCTCTCTCCGGCGCTGCGCCGCCGGTGATTGGCTACTGCGCGGTTACCGGTGATTTTGACAGCGGTGCCGCGATTCTGCTGGCGATTTTCAGCCTGTGGCAGATGCCCCACTCCTACGCTATCGCGATCTTCCGCTTTAAGGATTATCAGGCAGCGAATATTCCGGTTCTGCCGGTGGTGAAAGGCATTTCAGTCGCCAAAAATCATATTACCGTTTACATCATCGCCTTCACCGTGGCTACGCTGATGCTCTCTCTGGGCGGCTACGCCGGATATAAATATCTGGTTGTCGCTGCGGCCGTGAGCGTCTGGTGGCTCGGTATGGCGCTGCGCGGCTATAAAGTGGCGGATGATAAAGTCTGGGCGCGTAAGCTGTTCGTCTTTTCGATTGTCGCCATTACCGCGCTGTCGGTGATGATGTCCGTTGACTTTATGGTGCCGGATTCACATAGCCTGCTGGCAATGGCGAGATAACTCGCAGGTCAGCTATCGTTCTACAGCCTCCGTTCGTAAGATCGGGGGCTGTTTTTTTATCTACCCTTCCTTCTAATTCACATTATTTAAAGAAACTGGCCATTCGCTTCATTTTCTAACAGGTGAATGATGTACATCATATGTATTAGATTCATTAAAAATTGATAGAAAAATAAGCATATCCCTCAGCCTGGCATCTGGTTTCTCTCTTTCCCATGGTGTTAGCCTTTCGCTCGAGCAAGTAGCTCGCAATTTACAATATGTCCAATAAGGGAATAAAAAATGAAAGAATTAAATATTTGCGAAATGGAATGCGTTTCCGGTGGTTTCAACCTCGTCGATGCTGCCACGAGCTTTACCAATTTCGTGGTCAACTCGGGAGTTGGTTTCAGCTCTTTTGTCGCGACCTCCGGCGCAGCCTTCGCTAACTTCGTGATCGATAGCACGGTACAGTTTGGCAAATTCCTCAGCGGTCAAGTGGACTGGAACGCTTTTGTCTCCGCAGGTCTGGATAACTGGAATGGCTTCGTTAATACGGCCTCTAACAGCTGGTCAACCTTCGTTAACAACGCAGGTTCCGACTGGAACAGCTTTATCGACGTCGCGAAAGCGTAATTATGCGGGCAGGCTATCAGCCTGCCCATTTCTACTCCGCGCTGCGACGCGGGTTAGCCCACCAGCATCGCCTGGGCGCTATAGAGTAAATCCAGATGATCGCGACACAGCGCCTCCAGCGAGGTTCTCGACTGATGGCTGGTTAAGCTCAGCGCCCCCCAGTAGAGCCCTTCCCTGTCGGACAGCGGCACCGCCAGCACCAGCATGCCAATTTCAAACTCCTGCTCAATCGCGGCATAGCCCTGCCGACGCACCTGAGCGATCTTTTCCATTAAAGCCGCTACGTCCGTTACCGTATAGGGCGTGCGCTGTTCGCGGCGGATCCGCTGCAAAACGGTTTCACATTCATCTTCCGCCAGCGAAGCCAGCCAGAGCCGCCCTCCGGCGGTACAGTAAATCGGCACCCTTTCTCCCAGACGCACTGAAGTCGAGTTAAACGGCGTATGCTTGCTGCGGGCGATATAAACCAGCTCATCGTCATCAATCACACCTACCGAAGCATGCTCTTCCGTTCGGCTGGCGATGTACTCCACGATCGGTCGCACCATCCGCGGAAACTGCGCCGAATCCACATACGCCTGCCCCAGCCTTAACGCTTTGGGCGTCAGCCAGTAGTGACGTCCGTCGGTCTGCAGATAGCGCTCATGCAGCAGCGTGAGGAAAAAACGGCGTGCGGCGCTAGGCGTCAGACCGCTCATTTTCGCCGCCTGCGGCACCGTGAGACGTGGAAACTCTTTCGAAAATAGCTGGATCAGCGCCAGCCCCTTTTGCAGGCCGACGATTAGATCGCGGGAATGAATCTGGTTTTGCATAGCTGTTCACACTTTCGCAACAATATGATCAGTTTAGCGCGATTATCGCAGTGGTGGTGCGATTAACAACCAGTATGGCCGAATTCTGCGTTGTCGCTCTCAGCTTCCGCTGAAATACTTTCACAACATTCATTTAACAAAATGAGGTTGGAAATGGTCAGTGGATTCACTCAGGTCGTCGCCGTTATCGGCCACCCGATTACCCAGGTTAAATCGCCGGAGAACTTCAACCGCTACTTTGCCGAACGACAGATGGATAGCGTCATGATCCCGGTGGATATCGCTCCGCATGCCGTTGCTGATTATCTCAATACGCTACGCGGCTGGCACAATATGAGCGGCGTGCTGGTTACCGTTCCGCATAAACAGCGTGCCGCTGCCCTGGTTGATGAGTTAACGCCGCGAGCCCGACACCTGAATGCCGTCAATGTCATCCGTAAGCTGGCCGATGGCCGTTTGCAAGGCGATATGCTGGATGGCGTCGGCTTCCAGCTTGCCGCAGAGGCGCATGGATTTAATGCCGCGGGTAAAAAGGCGCTGCTCTCCGGCTGCGGCGGCGTCGGCAGCGCAATTGC
Source organism: Klebsiella sp. K5-306 (assembly GCF_051835185.1). Taxonomy (NCBI): domain Bacteria; kingdom Pseudomonadati; phylum Pseudomonadota; class Gammaproteobacteria; order Enterobacterales; family Enterobacteriaceae; genus Klebsiella; species Klebsiella sp. K5-306. The sequence continues at coordinate 41,461 of NZ_JAIFJY010000008.1, read as the reverse complement.
CTGGGGATTATGCGAAGCGGGCATCCTTCAGCTGGCCCTGCATGACCAGAATCCCGCTACTCTTCAGCAACTGCATAACCGACTGGCAGCCCATTTTCCCCACGTTCAGCTCAGCGACCTGCCCGCTACCCTTACTGGTCTGGATTTAGTGGTGAATGGCTCTCCGGCGGGAATGACCGGTTTCGCTTCTTTACCGCTGCCGCAGGCGCTGCTGGAAACCCTTCCCGCAGCAACGCATGTCGCTGACGTGGTAACCGCGCCGATCGTCACCCCGCTTCTGGCCTTCGCCCGCGATCGCGGCTGCACTATCCAGACCGGGCCGGAGATGGCGCTGGCGCAGATGAAACTCATGGGGCAGTTCATTGGCGCCATTCCGCAGGAACAAGGAGCGGCAGCATGAAAAGCTGGGATGTCATCGTTATCGGCAGCGGCGCAGCAGGCTTTGCCGCGGCGGTGACCGCCTGCTGTAAAGGACTGTCGGTGCTGATGCTGGAAAAAGCACCGCAGTTTGGCGGCACCTCCGCCATTTCCGGCGGCGCGGTATGGATCCACGATAGCGATCAGGCGCGAACAATGACTACAGACGATAGTCAGCAGGCAATCAAAACCTATCTGCGGACCATCATCGGCGAGCCCAACTATCGTCAGGATCTGATCGAAGCTTTTATCTCTTCGGGACGCGAGGCGCTGGCGTTTCTTGAAAAAGAGGGGGCGGTGAAATATAGCCTGCGTCCGCTTTCTCCGGATTATTACCCGGATGAACCCGGTGCCGTCGACGTCGGCCGGGCGCTGGAGGTGGTGGAGTTTGACGGGCGCAAGCTGGGCGAATATTTCCGCGATCTCCGTTCTCCTCCGCCGGGGATGCTGCTATTTGGCGGAATGATGGTTAATCGGGTCGATATCCAGCACTTTCTCGATCTGCGCCGCTCCCTGCGCTCTATCACCCACTGCGGCAAGCTGCTGCTGCGCTACGGCCGCGATCGGCTCAAATACCCTCGAGGAACACGGCTGGCGATGGGTAACGCGCTGATAGCGCGCATGGCGACGCTCGCCTTTCGCAAAGGAATGCAGCTCAGGCTCAACGTGAATGTGCTTTCGCTAAGCGAACGCAATGGCGAAATAACCGGCGTGGAAATCGAGAACGATGGGCAGCCACAGCTCCTCGAAGCCCGCTGCGGCGTGGTGCTGGCGGCGGGAGGTTTTGCCGCAGGCAAACTGGCTGAACGCTATCGCCCTGCTACTCGCGAGCACTACACCATGTCGCCCGCCGCCAACGACGGCGCCGCGCTGCGCCTTGCCGCCGCGGTCAATGCCCGCGAAGGCGCCGATCTGCCGTCTAACTTTTTCTGGGCGCCGGTCTCGGTTCTACGGCGTCCCGACGGCACGCAAGAGCGCTTCCCTCACCTGGTCACCGACCGCGCGAAACCCGGCATCATTGCCGTTAACCAGCGAGCGGTTCGCTTCGTGAATGAATCAAATTCTTATCACCATTTCGCCAGCGCCATGCAAAGCCGGGCAGAAAACGCCCCCTGCTTCCTGATTTGTGACGCTCTGGCCATGAAGCGCTATGGCCTGGGCCTTGCGCGCCCTGCTCCGGTGAATAACGACGCGCTGGTGAAGGCGGACTATCTGCACCAGGCCGAAACGCTGGCGGAACTGGCGCAACAGCTCGGGCTGGACCCGCAGACGTTGGCAGAAACGGTGGCACGCTATAACCGCGATGCCGCCCAGGGCCACGACCCGGAGTTCGCCAAAGGCGGCAACAGCTATAACCGCGCGATGGGCGATCCCGGCCATCGGCCAAACGCCTGTAACGCTCCGCTGAGCAGCCCGCCGTTTTACGCCATTACCCTCTATACCGGCGATCTCGGCACCTCGCGCGGCTTGGTCACTACCGCCAATGCTCAGGTCATTAACCAGCAGGGGCGCCCCATTAAAGGACTCTATGCCGTCGGTAACGATATGGATTCGATTATGGCAGGCACCTATCCCGGTCCAGGCATTACTCTCGGCCCGGCGCTCACCTTCGGCTATCTCTCAGCCAGCCATATGGCGCAACAACACGCACTCTCAACAGGAGAAAATTATGATCTATGAAAAACGTACCTACACCATTAATCCGCTGAAAATGGCAGACTGGCTGGCGTTATATAAAAGCGATGCTTACGCCGTACAAACCGAATATCTCGGCAAACTCATCGGCTTTTTCTTTACTGAAATTGGGGTGGTTAATCAAGTGGTGCATATCTGGGCCTATGAAAGCCTGGACGATCGCCTGGTGCGTCGGGCGCGCATGGCGCAGGACGAACGCTGGCTGACGTTTTCACGCAAGAACCGCGAACTGGCCGCCGTTGAGCGCCTGGAGTCGGTTCTTCTGCGCCCTACTGATTTTTCACCGCTGCAATAAGGAGTCGGTTATGAGCGGGCAGATGAACGTGGATGTTCTGGTGGTCGGCTCCGGCGCGGCGGGGCTCTCCGCCGCCGTCACTGCCGCCATTGGCGGCGCCAGCGTGCTGGTTGCGGAGAAAGAGTCGGTGATTGGCGGCACCAGCGCCTGGTCCGGCGGCTGGCTGTGGATCCCGCATAATCCGCTGGCGCGTGAAGAGGGGATTAAGGAAGAGCCCAACGCACCGCTGGTTTATTTGCAGCATGAAATGAACGGTGAACCCGCCGATGCGCGCCTGCTTGCCTACTTACGGCACGGACCGGAGATGATAGACTTTTTCCGCCGCCATACTGCCGTGCAGTTTCTTTCCGGCAGCAAAATGCCCGATTTTCATCATTCGCCGGGATCGGCCGCCGGAGGGCGCTCGGTCACGGCGCAGCCTTTCGATGGGCGGCTGCTCGGCGACTGGCTGCATCGCCTGCGCCCGCCTCTGGAGACTATCAGCCTCGCGGGGATGGGCATTGCCGGCGGCACGGATATGGCACACTTTTTCAACGCCACTCGCTCTCCGCGATCGGCGCTGTATGCCAGCCGTCGCCTGCTGCGCCACGGCTGGCAGCGGCTGCGCGCCGGACGCGGACAGTATCTGGTTAACGGCAACGCTTTGGTTGCCCGGCTGCTGCGCTCGGCGCTGGATGCAGGAGTGACTTTTCAGCTTAATGCGCCGGTTGAACGGCTGCTCGCATCCGGGAACGGAGTAAAGGGCGCGATATTACGCAGCGACGACGGCCGGATAGAGGTTCGGGCCGGTGCGGTGATCCTCGCCTGCGGCGGCTTTCCTCACGACAGACAGCGCCTGGCCGAAAACGTGCCGCACGCCGCCAGCGGCTATGGCCACTTCTCCGCCGCGCCTCCGGGTAATCAGGGGGAGGGCATCCGCCTTGGCGAAACGGTCGGCGGCCAGTTTGATACCACGCTCAGGCATGCGATGGCCTGGGCGCCCGTATCGCGCGTGACGCAGGCCAGCGGTCTGCAGCTGGTCTTCCCACATCTGGTTGAGCGCGCCAAGCCCGGCTTTGTTGCCGTACTGCCCAACGGTAAACGCTTTACCAATGAAGCTGATTCCTACCACGATTTTATCGCCGCGCTGCTGGAGGCCACGCCGCCTGGCGAAGCGCCACAGGCGTGGCTGATTGGCGATAGCCGTGCGCTTCGGCGCTATGGGTTAGGCCATGCCCGCCCTTTTCCTTTTGCCCCGGAGTCCTGGCGACGCACCGGCTATCTGTACGTCGGCGAGACGCTGGAAGCGCTGGCGAAAGCATGCGCTATCGATTCGCAGCAGCTGGCGGAAACGATCGCCCGTTTTAACGGTTTTGTAGACCAGGGAGAGGATAAGGATTATCAGCGCGGCGCGTCGGCATACAACCGCGCGCAGGGGGACGCCAGCCGTTCCCCTCACCCTACGCTTGGGAAACTCAGCCGCGCGCCTTTTTATGCGGTACGCATTCTGCCCGGTTCGCTGGGCTCCTTCAGCGGTTTACTTACCGATGAGAATGCGCGCGTTCTCAACGCGCAGCAGCAGCCGATTCAGGGCCTTTACGCCATCGGCAACGATATGTCGAGCGTGATGCGGGGATTCTATCCCAGCGGCGGTATCACGCTTGGTCCGGCCATGACCTTTGGCTACATGGTCGGTAAAAAACTGGCAGAAAACATTAATAAAGCAACGCAGTAAAGCATTTTACCAGGGACGGCAATACGCATAACAACAATCACCTGCAACTGTACTGGAGTCCTTTATGAACATGCGAACCCTGTCACTCGCCGCGCTTACCCTACTCGACGTCCCGCCACCGCAACAGGTGCGGATCGCGGCCCAAACCGGATTTACTCACGTCGGCCTGCGCCTGCTTCCCGCCACGGCGACCGACCCTGACTATGGCATGCTGGGCGATACTGCCGCTGTCCGCGATACCCTGGCAGCGCTGATGGAAACCGGTATTCGCGTCTCGGACGTTGAGATAGTCCGCCTGACGCCAGATTTTTCGCTGGACGCTCGTTTGCAGCTCTTTCTCCATACCGCCGCGCGTCTGGGCGCCAGACAGGTTTTAGTCGCCGGAAATGATGACAACCGCGCTCGCAGCGCGGAAAATCTGGCCCGGCTTGCCGAAGCTGGCCAGGAGTATGGTTTAACCATGAACCTGGAGCCCATGCCCTGGACACAGCTGCGCACCATCGCCGAAGCCCAGGCGCTTATCGCCGCCAGCGGCCGCCAGGATATCGGTATTTTGATCGACGCGATTCATTTCTGGCGCTCAGGCGAGTCGCTGTCTACGCTCGCCGCGCTGCCGAAAAACTGCCTCAACTATATGCAGCTTTGCGATGCCTCGCCGCAGATCCCCGCAGATGAACAGGAGCTGATTTACCAGGCCCGCGCCGCGCGTAAGGTGCCCGGCGAAGGCGGGCTCGATCTGCATGGACTGATGGCGGCGCTTCCGGCGACGCTGCCGGTTTCTATCGAGGTTCCGCTAAGCGGCGAACGCGGCGCGCTGCCGGCGCTCACTCGCGCTCAGTTGCTGTTTAACGCCGCGCAGTCCTACCTGCGCCCTTGCGCATAAGGAGCATCCCATGACACAGACTCAACGCCTGGACGTCAGGGAGTTAATCAACGCCAATCCGCTCAGCCGCTTTCAAAAACTGGTGGTGTTTTTAGGCTTCTGCGTGATTGCGCTGGACGGCTTTGATATCGCCATCATGGGATTTATCGCCCCGACGCTGAAGCAGGAATGGGGAGTAAGCAACCATGAACTCGGTTTTGTCATCAGCGCCGCGCTGATAGGCCTTGCGCTGGGCGCTATATTCTCCGGGCCGCTCGCCGACTGGCTGGGGCGGAAAAAAATCATCATCAATAGCGTCTTCTTCTTCGGCTTCTGGACCATTGCCACCGCCCTTTCGCAAAACATCGAACAGATGGTGCTTTTTCGTTTTCTGACCGGGCTCGGATTAGGCGCCGCCATGCCGAATATCGGCACTCTGGTGTCGGAGTATGCGCCTGAGCGTCAGCGCTCGTTTCTGATTACGATTATTTTTTGCGGCTTCACCTTTGGCGCCGCGGCGGGAGGATTCTCCGCCTCATGGCTAATCCCGAAGTTTGGCTGGCACTCGCTGATGCTGCTCGGCGGCATCCTCCCGCTGCTGTTCGCGCCGCTCCTGATCTGGCTGTTACCGGAATCGGTGCGTTTTCTGGTGGTTAAGCGCGCGCCAGCCCGACGTATTCGGCTGATTTTGCAGCGCCTCTATCCGGGCCAAATCGCCGATGATGCCGAGTTCACTCTCCCAGCCCAGCCCGTGCAGGCAAATGCGATGCGCATCGTTCTCTCCCGCCAGTATCGCTTCGGTTCGATGATGCTCTGGCTGGTCTATTTTATGGGGCTCTTTCTGGTCTATCTTCTCGGTAGCTGGTTACCGACGCTGGTGAAAGAGGTGGGATTAACGGTTGGCCAGGCGGCGGTGATGACCGCAATGTACCAGGCGGGAGGAACCATTGGCTCGCTGTTTGCGGGCTGGTTGATGGACCGGATTAATCCGCATCGGGCGCTCGGAATGATTTACGCCGTTGGCGGCCTGTTTACGATGGCAATGGGATATGCAGCGGCAAGCTTTGCGCTCATCTGCCTGCTGGCGTTTATCAGCGGAGCCTGTTTAAACGGCGCCAATACCGGTATGAATGCGCTTTCCGCCCGCTACTATCCTACCGAAGCGCGGGCTACAGGTTCCAGCTGGATGCACGGCGTGGGCCGCATGGGCGCCATCCTCAGCGCTTTTGCCGGAGCTGAGATGCTGGCGCTGAATATAAGCTTCGAAAGCGTTTTTCTGATCCTTGGCATCCCCGCCGCGATCACCGTCGCCGGGCTCGCGGCCAAAGGAATTTTCGCGGCTGATTCGGCGCCAAAATCCACCTCCTCCACCGCCGCGTTCGGCAATACCGGTTAAATGCGTTAATCAGTCGGGCATGCTGCAGCATGCCCGACCACAAAAAAAAGAAAAATTAATTTCAATTTAATTAATAATGAAAAATAAAAACCTGATGCCTTATCGATTCACTTCACAAAATCAGCACTCAAAATCACAAATTGCATATACAAGATGAATCAATGAGCGTCAAAAAAGGCAGCAAATAACCTTATTAATCAGAATGACTTGATGATTCCCCGATCCACATCGGACGCACAATCTTTTCTATTTTTCGATCCGCCTCTCATATACAGAAGTTAAATTTCATATAACCATTGAAACGAAACAAACATTTCCTTATGTTCTGGCTGACATCAGGATAAGGTAGTGCCGGTGGAACTGGCGCTGAGGTCCTTACTTGTCCCCCCGACAAAGGAATAGACCATGAGTGAACAGCAGATCCTTATTTCTCCCGTAGCATCACGCGGCGATAAGTTAACCTGGACGACCCGGATAGCCTATGGTGGAGGCGATACCGCCTGTAACGTCGTTTTCGGCATGATCGGCACAGTTTTAACGCTTTTCTATACGGATTATGTCGGCATCAGTATCGCCACGGTCGGTCTGGTAATGCTGATCTCACGTCTGTTTGACGGTGTTTCCGATGTCATTATGGGTCTGATGGTTGAGCGCACAAACTCTCGCTGGGGAAAATCACGCCCCTGGCTGCTGTGGATGAGCGCCCCCTACGCCGTATCGGCGATTCTGCTCTTTACCGTGCCCCAAACCACCGGAACGCTGCAGTTTCTCTACCTGCTGGTAGCCTATAACTTCTGTACCACCGTGTGCTACACCGCGATCAACCTCCCCTATGGCAGCCTCTCCGCGATGATGACCCGGACCTCCTGGGAAAGGGATATGCTTAGCATCACCCGCATGTCGATGTCGCCATTTGGCCGCATTCTCGCCGTGGCTTGTACATTGCCGCTGGTGAAATATTTCGGCGACGATCAGGCAGCATGGATTAAAACCATGGCCATCTGGGCTTTTCTGGCGCTGCTGTTACTGCTGTTTTGCTTCTACAAATGTGAAGAAAAAGTGGTTATCAAAGCGCGGGAAAAGCAGGGAAACGTAGCGGTAAAAACGCAGCTTTCTGCCCTCTTCCGTAACCAGTACTTCTGGGCCAGCGCGATCCTCTGGACAGCCCAGAGCGTTTATTACACCGTGGTTGGTATCGCGCTACCTTACTACTGCCGCTACGTGCTAGGCGACGATACCTTCTACAGCTCCATTTTCGTGGCCGAAACCGCCTGCATCATTATTTTCACCTTCCTGAGTTCCATCCCCATTCGAAAATACGGTAAACGCAACGTGGCCCTTTGCGGCATTGTGCTGGCGACCATAGGCCAGGTGCTGTTTATGTTTAATTCTGACGACTACCACTGGGCGCTGGCCAACGCCATTATTCGCGGTATCGGCTTCGCGCCGCTGAATGCCGTGCTATTCGGCTTCTGCGGTGACGCCGTCGAATACGGCCAGTGGAAAACGCGCGTCCGCCAGGAGGGAATGATCTTCTCTGCGGGGTCTGTCGGTACGAAGCTCGGCGCAGGCATTGCCGCCGCGGTTATCTCCGGCCTGTTAAGCCTCTCGGGCTACGTCAGTTCCAGCAGTGGATCCGGCGTTCAACCGCAAAGCGCTATCGACATGATTAATAACGTTTATCTCTACGGCTCATTCTTCCTGTGGATTGTGGTCATCATCACCCTGCTGTTTTATCGGCTGGATAAACAGTACCCACAGATTATGCAAGAGCTGAAAGAGCGCGAAGCGCGTGGAGAAATGTAAAGCCCGAAACCTGGCCCGCGCCTCTCCGGGTGCGGGCTATCCAGAAGAACATCTGAAATCCGAAGTCTCTCTTTAGAGGAGTGCATCATCATGTTAAACGGCATGAAACCCTTATCTCGCTCCCTGCGCTGGGGAATGGTCGGCGGCGGCGGCACCAGCCAGATTGGCTACAGCCACCGCTGTGCAGCACTGCGCGACAATGTCTTTACCCTGCTGGCCGGCGCGCTCGATATTGATGCCGAACGCGGCCGTCAATTTGGCGAGCAACTCGGAATCGCCCCCGAGCGCTGCTACGCCGACTATCAAACGCTATTTGCAGAGGAAGCCAAACGCCCTGACGGCATTGAAGCCGTTTCGGTCACTACGCCGAACAATACCCATTTCGCGATCACCAAAGCAGCGCTGGAAGCGGGGCTGCACGTTATCTGTGAAAAACCGCTGTGCTTTACCGCCGCCGAGGCCCGCGAGCTGCTGGCGCTGAGCAAAAAGCAGAACAAAATAATCGGCGTTACCTACGGCTACGCCGGGCACCAGATGATTCAGCAGGCGCGGCAGATGATCGCGGAGGGTATGCTTGGGGAGATCCGCATTATCAATATGCAGTTTGCCCACGGTTTTCATAATGAAGCCGTTGAACTGCAGGCTGAATCTACCCGCTGGCGGGTAACGCCCAAATATGCCGGCCCTAGCTACGTGCTGGGGGATCTGGCGACTCACCCGCTATTTATTGCGGAAACCATGGTGCCAAATCTGAATATAACCCGGCTGATGTGCGCACGTCAGAGCTTCGTCAAATCGCGCGCGCCGCTGGAAGATAACGCCTTCGTGCTGATGGAATATAATAATGGCGCCGTCGGTTCACTGTGGACCAGCGCAGTCAACAGCGGCGCTATGCACTCACAAAAAGTCCGCGTCATTGGCGAGAAAGCCAGCCTTGAGTGGTGGGATGAGCGTCCAAATCAGCTCAGCTATGAGGTGCAGGGCGAACCCGCGCGCGTTCTTGAACGTGGAATGCCCTATTTAAGTCCGCAGGCGCTGGCAGACGACCGCATCGGCGGCGGCCACCCGGAAGGGCTGTTTGAGGCATGGGCTAACCTTTACCGCCGTTACGCCATCGCTATCGATGCAATGGATCGCCGTGACCAGGCGTTTCTGGATAACTTCTGGTATCCGGACGTCGAAGCCGGGCTCCACGGGGTCTACTGGGTTGAGCAATGCGTCAAATCCGCCGATGCAGGCGGCCAATGGGTTGATTTTAACTGCCAATAATCTCCGCTAGCCGGCGGAGCCCGCTCCGCTGGTTTCTTTTTGTCTACCGCCCTCACCTCATCGTGCAACACAGCAGTAATATCTGTTAAACAAACATCTATTTACGCTTCTGGCTCCCCCCACTACACTAGGCGCAGTTTTTAGATTGAGGTGGTAATGAACGATAACAAAATGACGCCAGGCGAACTGCGCGCAACCTGGGGTCTGGGGACCGTTTTCTCTCTGCGCATGCTCGGCATGTTTATGGTCCTGCCGGTTCTGACCACTTATGGCATGGCGCTCCAGGGCGCAAGTGAAGCCCTTATTGGCCTGGCTATAGGCATCTATGGACTGGCGCAGGCAATATTCCAGGTTCCTTTTGGCCTCCTCTCCGATCGCATTGGCCGTAAACCGCTTATCGTCGGCGGCTTGTTAATCTTCGTTCTCGGCAGCATTATCGCCGCGCTTTCCGAATCGATCTGGGGCATTATTCTTGGCCGCGCGCTGCAAGGCTCCGGAGCGATTGCCGCAGCGGTAATGGCGCTGCTTTCCGACTTAACCCGCGAACAGAATCGCACTAAAGCCATGGCGTTTATCGGCGTCAGCTTTGGTATTACCTTCGCCATCGCCATGGTCCTCGGACCTATTATCACCCACCAGTTAGGCCTGCACGCCTTATTCTGGATGATTGCCGCTCTGGCGATGCTCGGGATTCTGCTTACGCTGTGGGTTGTGCCAAATAGCCATAATCACGTGCTTAACCGTGAATCCGGTATGGTGAAAGGCTGCTTTAGCAAAGTGCTTGCCGAGCCAAAACTACTGAAGCTCAATTTCGGCATTATGTGCCTGCATATTATGCTGATGTCCACCTTTGTTGCCCTGCCGGGTCAGTTGGAAGCTGCCGGTTTTCCCGCAGCTGAGCACTGGAAAATCTATCTGGTCACCATGCTGGTCTCTTTTGTTGCCGTGGTGCCGTTTATTATTTACGCCGAAGTAAAGCGCAAAATGAAGCGCGTTTTTCTGCTCTGCGTTGCCATTTTACTGATCGCCGAGATCGTACTTTGGGGAGCGGGAGGCTATTTCTGGGAACTGGTTGCCGGCGTTCAGCTATTTTTCCTCGCGTTTAACCTGCTCGAAGCGTTACTGCCTTCGTTAATCAGTAAAGAATCACCTGCCGGCTACAAAGGAACAGCGATGGGGATTTACTCTACCAGCCAGTTTCTTGGAGTCGCGATTGGCGGTTCGCTAGGCGGCTGGGTAGACGGCTTTTTTGATTCACAAACCGTTTTCCTGCTTGGCGCCCTGCTGGCAATGCTGTGGTTACTGGTGGCCAGCACCATGAGCGAACCGCCTTACGTTAGTAGCCTGCGGGTCGAGATCCCTGCCGACGTGGTGGCGGATGAAATGCTACAGCAACGGCTACAGGCTCAAGCAGGAGTTAAAGAGGTACTGGTAGTTAACAACGAACGTTCGGTGTATATCAAAATCGACAGTAAGGTGACTAACCGCTTTGAGATTGAGCAGGTGATTAAGCAGGGGGCAGTTCAGACCGTTCCCGCGTAAAGTGGTTAAGCAGCCAGGGACATGGTACGTGGCAGGTATGATGTCCCTGCTGCGTACTGGCGAAAGCTTGCGTGACGGTCTCCCCTCCCAATTATCTTCGCCGCTTTAAGCGTTGGTTTAGCGTTATCCCTCTCATCTTCTTTAAGCTAACGCTACGTTTCAAATCCCCACTTCACCTCCCCATAAGAGGGCTGAGCCCAGGCAGACAAGCAGAAAGCGGCATGAGATGCTTCGCAATAAACGCACCGGGAGGATAGCAGCGCCGCTCAGTCTCTGGGATTATCACCGTGCAGCTGTTCTGACCTGGTGATAAACATCAAAAACAACTTTTTTGAAATAGGTAAAGGACAAACATGAACTGCCTGAGGGATTATCTATATTAGAACGAAGAAAGCGACGGTGAATTATAGATAGCTTATTTTTATGGATAGCAGTATAGGGCCATTCACATAAAACAATCTAACATCACTATGTGAATTCATAATACCCGCAGCATAAAATTTAAAAATTACGTTCTAAAAATGCCACATAGCCATTACTTTCAGTAAGAGAGATAAAAGATTGGTAGTAAACCCATATCCATAAAATATAAAATCAATCAATTATAAAAAACGCAATTATTCGGAATTTTTATTAGAAGCACGAATTTATCATCACGTTAACTATTCATAATGAATTACCGGTTCATTTAAATATTCACTATTATCAAAACAAAGCCCTGGTTAATATTTACGAGGGTGTACTCAGCTTGCCCGCAACTAAGTAATTATAAATAGTAATAGCACAGGAATAAAAAATGAAAGAATTAACACAATATGAAATGGAAAATATCTCGGGTGCTGGCCTCTTTGACCTACCTTGTGCCCTGGTTGATTTCACTATTCAATCCGCACTTGGACTGATGAAAGTCGGCTTTGATGGCTCCCTTACCATTGCCAAAACGGCGCTGGAAACCTCTCTGGATATGCTTAGCAACTTGCTGAGTGGCTGCCCATCCAGTATTGGTAGCATTCTGGCAGATCACCTGAATTCAATGATGTATGAAAAATCAGGTATCTGGTCAAACTTCGTCTATGATGCAGCGACGAACTGGGGCGACGTAGTTTCTTCTTTACAGAAATAAAAAACCAAGCCAGTCAGGGAACTGACTGGCTTTATCCATTCAACAATACATCTTTTCAGATTAACATTCACATATAATCTACATCCGCTCATTCAGGATTGTAAACTGCAATGCTGTCGTGCATATCTCCTTAGTAAGTTTTATTTCATTTTAACGTTCAATTCGATCGCAACGAAAATACATATCACATGCGACGATATAATCATTATGCCAATGCCAGTAAGCATGTAGATAGAAATAAAAAAATGAAGGCAGAGAGCAGGATAAAAAATAAAATTCAAAATAAATACTCAATCCCGAAAATGCCAAAATGACATTGAGCAATACAATCCAAATAAACTGAGTGATTAAAACCATGAATAATCTAAGCCACATCGCTTTATTATAGAGCCATGGCCAGGGGATTGACTTTGATAGATGGAAGTCAAATTCCCTCAGGAACAATCGCCCAAGAAAAATGTAGCGTTTCGATGGACGGATGAAGATCATATCTAAAAACAAAACAATAACGCAAAGAATAAACATCGCTATCATTAATCTGGCTGAAAAAAAACCATCCGCCAAAGAAAAATCATCCTCATTTGCTAACGGGCTGACTATCAAGCTATTCATTAAAAAGGTGATAAAAAGATTAAAACCGACGTAATGATGTAGATTGCGCCAGACTGCCTTTTGGGCAGTAAAATCCTTCATTCGCTTCACATAGCTATAACGTGCATATTTAAACGCCAGGTAAATAGCCAATGGCGAAATAATAGCAATACAAAGTAGTGCATGACCCGATGACATAAACGACAGGCAGCTCGTAATGAGAAGATAAAACATCGCAAAGTATGAGAAGGTAACCACTGCCGGATGCCACAAAAACGCCTCATACGAGGATATAGCTTTCCCCTGAAAACAGGAAAAATCTATATGCTTCATGACACATTTATAACCCCAATAGTTTTTCAGCTCGTAAATAAAAGAAAAGACAATTAATGCCAGGATAACGCTCAGGCTCAATACATTACTCGGCAATAAGTTATAACCATTGTTTTTCCAGAAAAGGAAAAGTAAAAACATAGTTAAAAGATAAAGATAAATAATCACTCGTTTATCCTGATAACGAGTAAATGTTAAATAGTCAGGGATCATAGCACCTCCATTACAAGCCAATCAGCTTTCTACAATGCATGACATTTTCTGGCGCGAAACGCCGGAAGTCATAAAGGAGTTGTCCTAAATAAGCTTTATTGCTGAACTCCAGAAAAGTTACCGGCTGAGAATTCTGTAAATGAGCCGCAAGAGATTTTGTCCATTGCACCGTATGCGTCAGATGTAGAGCCAGATTTTCTTTGATCTGCTCAGGAAGGAATTCTGCTTGCCCGGTAACATTCATCAGCACGCTGTATTTAGGCGAACAAATATCGATTTTTTGCAAAAAATCGCGCATCATCTGAACACCATCGGCCATCAGACGCGTATGCCATGCGCCGCTAACCCCCAGTTTAACCGCCTCTAAACCGGCACCATAAAGGATCTGTGAGATACGGCCCAGATCAGCAGTCGTGCCACCGATAACCTGCTGACGACAGCTGTTATCACAACTCACCTCGACAGGTATACCAGATGCGGAAATCATGTTAGTTAAGGTTTCAAAATCAGCGCCCTTAACCGCGAGCATAGCTCCTTTATGAATTTTACTTAAATCATTCATAATCTTTGAACGGGTATGTATCATCCTAAAAAGCGCCTCCAGGTTAAATGCACCCGCAGCGAAAAGCGCGCTGTACTCGCCAACGCTATGCCCGCAAGAACCCACGATTGGCAAATCAGGCATTTTTTCCAGACAGAGGCAATAGAGCGTCACGTTAATAGCCGTAACGGCAACTTGCTGAGCCGTTGTCTGGACCAGGCGACTCATCGGCCCGCGCTCGCATAAACGGCGAATATCAATTTGGGTAATATCGCTCGCGCAGTCCCAAATATTTTTTGTGACTGCATTCAGATCCCACAAATCAGACCCCATTCCAATAACAGGGTTACCTTGTCCTGCAAAGATAAGAGCGACAGAAGGTGTTGATAGCTGTGATACCATAAAATATCCTTATAAATAGTATTTAAAACCGACATAAATGCTTAGTGTTTCACCAAATAGCGCAAACTCTGATTCAGAACCTCCCAGGGAGCTGTATGCGCCGGCATATAACTCAAACGGCGCCCACTTACCTTGCAAGGGTTTAATAAAATGGGCCCCAAATAATACGCTGCCATCCGCTATATTTATCATTGCATAGGGTTGCAGGGTGGACTGGTCATGATTACGCAGACTAAAATAGGTATTAAAGTAATGTTTGGATAACAGCATGCCTTTATTTGAAGTGTTACCAATCTCTGAGGCCATAAGATACTTATAGCTATCAAACGCCCGGTCTAAAAAATCGTAGCCAGTCCTGTATCCCATCAAGCGAATGAAATCAATCTGCTCCTGCCAGGCCTTTTTCGAATATCCCTCACTCTGAAAATAGTATTCTAAGCCGAATACGCTAAAGCTATCAGTTGTATACTGCCCGCCAAGCGCAAACTCAACGCCTTGTTTATCCTCCACAGAATAGAGTGAGGATGGAAATGCGCCAGCCAGTACGGCCTCTTTTTTATCATTTGAGAAGTGACGCCACTGCTGGCCTTTATGCCAGGAAAACTCAGCATTAATTAAAAACTGTGATGTATAATTATATAGTTCTGATAATGAAAACGCCGGATTATCGCCTAATAGTAAATTAGCGGACAGGCGATGACTAGCTAGTCGGTAATCATTATAAGTTAATAGGTAACGCTCTTCGCTATTTGAGCGTTGTGCTGCAGACCAGTTGCCTGATGATTCATAGTACTTATCGATACTGCTCAATCTGGGAGCTAGCGTAAGTAAAAAATTATAATCCTGATACTCTTTAGATAATGTACCCCCCCAAAATGATTCGCTATAAGCTGATTCCATTGCTGGCCCATATATTCGGTTTGTTTTAAAACCGGAATAATAATTTGTCAGCAATGTAGCGGGGGATCTTAAGAAAAAGGCCCCTTTTGAAGGTCTCAGCTTCCCTCCTTCCAGGCGTGTTGTATCAGATAAAGCATAGGTAAAACGCAGTCGATCTATCATTATTCTTGCACGATTTTTATCTTTTTCAAAGACTCCGGGACTGCGAATCGGATAATAACCTAAAGAATAAAATGAAAAATCCATATTGAGATTATTATCCACTAGATCGCACTGACCTTTTATGCCTAACGCAATATCATTATAAACATTGTCGGCCACGTACGGATTGCGACCATCAATTTTCCAGATTGACGGTTCTTTATTTACATATGAAATCTGCGCTGCCAAAGTAACATCCATATTATCTTGCAACACACTTGCGGACAGACAGTGTCCCTGAACCAAGGTAGAGACTAAAGTAAAAAAGGGAATAAGGACGTAGAGAGATATTTTCATTGCCCCCCCCTTAATATCGCCTCTTTTGTAAAAAAATACTCAGGTAATTTTTCCAGTCTTACGTTACTATATTTCATCACTGAATAGCCTTTTGCATATCGAGCACTCTGTACGACAATTTCAGATGGCCGATATTTATCTAAAATTTTCTGGTAATTTTTATAGGAGACTTTTTTGAGCAATTGGTTATCAAGGGAGTAATAAGATGCCTGGTAAGGCCTGAAATCATCTCCTTGTTCTACAAGGTATATCACCTTTGGATAAGTTACCTTATCCGATTTGCGTATCAGTGATAGTCTATAACAGACTTTCTGTCCGCAAGGTTCAGTACCTTCGATTGTAGAATCGTAGGCGTACTCAAAATTAGTGACGATAACGTCTGCATTTGAGATTTGGCCACTCAACCTTTGTGCCGGTGAAATAGGTATCGGTTTTCGTAGTTCAGGTGTATAAAACCAGAGATCGTACCAATCAGAAAGCATAATCTTCCCTTTATCCCGTGGAGGATAAATAAACCGGACTAAAGAACGCGCATCTGCCCGCGAGCCATTTTCAGGTTTCATAAAACGCATTGACACATCGAGAATTTGTTTACTCTCCGGCTGCTCGCCACCCTCTTTATATTCAAGAACAGTTACCGTATAGCGGAAAGGTACATTAGGCGAACGTATATCATCAGCCAAACGTATAATATCTATAGCCTGAGGTGCCGGAGTCTCGGCTATTACCCAGGACGAAGAAAAAAAAGTAATAAGAATAAGTAAGCGCAGTTTCAGGTGTTTCATACTCATTCCTCAGGAATATTTAAACGCCGCAGAAATATTGAGCCGTGATGCGCGATACGAAGGAAGAACAGACGCAAGAGCTGATGTTAAAATCGGTAAAACCAGCGTAGTCCAGAAAAGCTCGACATTATCGATCTTAATAAACGCAGTATATCCTATCGATTGACCCGGGGATGGCGGCATAGCAATCCCATAAACATTGATCATCGCAGCTAAACAATATCCCACCAAAACACTCCCCATGGCACCAAACACGCCAATAAAAACACCTTCCAGCCAAAATAATAATGTCACATGGGAGGCCTCAAGACCAATGGCTCTCAGGGTGGCTATTTCACGCGTTCTCTCAGCAATATTCATCGTTATTGAATTACCAATCATAAACACGACAATAAGCGCGACAATAAGTTTGATAAAGAAATATATGCCTGAGAGCATTCCCTCGACCTGTTGATAAAAAATAGATGTTTCTTTCCAGTCCTTCACAACCAGCGGCAACTTATTGTCAACAATATATTTATTCAACTTAACTATAAATTCATCAACATTATTATTATTCAGCAATATAAGTACTTTACTCACGCCATCTGTGCCCATAATCCTTTGTGCTGTATCTAGCGGAACCTTCAATGCTACATCATCATAATCTTTAATACCGGATGCAAATATCCCACGCAATTTTAACGATAAAGCTCCCTGGCCACCTGATGTATTAACTACCATCACATCAAGCCAGTCGCCATAACCCGCGGCAAGAGTTTTTGCCAGCCCGCTGCCTATTGTGATTTCATTACGTTTTACGCGCGATAAATCACTGCCTAAAATGATTTTATCAAAGGCACCCAGTTTCAAGGCAGGTAAAGGCTCGACCCCCTGAGCAGAAAAATAGCTTGAGGTTTCATTTTCATATTGAGAAATAACTCCTGTAAACTCAAGCTGCCCTGAAAGGGTGGATATATCATTAGCTAGCGAAGAATTATGCATAATATCATTTTTTAGAGCAGCATAATTATTGATGAGATGTTTACTCTTGTTTGCAGTATCAAAGTACTCCTTGTTATAAACTTGTACATGACCAATGTTTGTGCGGATTGTTTGCTGCTGGAGAATCCAGAAAGAATAATTAATAAAGCCGCCATATAAAAATATGGCAACACCACCAAGAATTATCGCACAAATTGTTGACAAAGTTCTTCTGCGATGCCTTAATAAATTCAAAAAAGAAAACTTAGCATCACGGAAGCGGAAAACGACACAATAGATGATAAATAAAACAATTATAAGCACAAAACCATTTACAAAGATCATATTCATTGACATTTATTTGGCCCTCATAAGGGGTATAATAATTTGCGTAACTTCATCAAGTTCCCAGGTAGATGAACCGTTATAAGCCATATCAATTTTTTTATTTGGATTATCCACCTGTAATATTGATAATAATTGGCCAGCCTGTTGATAAAGTTTACAGTTATAAAATGCTCTGTAGCGCATATCATTGACGTTATCTCGAATTCTGCTACTTAATTCTTGTTTTAGCAGTATGTCTGTGTCCTCGAGGGTAATAACGCAGCGTCCCAACTCGGCGGGTAGGTACGCATCGACCTTGGCACGCAGATATCTGATGAGTGGTATGTTTTGATTTAAATCCACAGCTTCATCGAGATAAAAGAAGCCTGTTTTAGCATACTCTGAAGCCTTAATAATATCATTAGTGGCCAAAAAATAGTTTGCTTGCCTCAACATCCCGTAGGCATAAAAAACCAGCGAAGCAATATTTCCGGTCTTTTTGAACTCATCGGATAGAGATTGAGTAGTTTTTGCTAACACGTCAGGCTGAGTTGGAAACCCATTATGGAGTATGCTTTCAACTACAGGCGTATAAGTGGGAGCCGCCGTGGCGGCTACAATAACCAGAGACAGGCTCAGGCACAGTAACCTGAAGAAATTATTCATATGAATCATAAGCTAATTCTCCATCACGGATTTCCACCACTCGGCGCGCACGTTCCGTTAGCTGGGTGGAGTGGGTCGATATAATAAAAGTGGTGCCCGTTTGATGATTGATATCTAGTAAAAGATCCAGAATTGCGTCTCCCGTCGCCAGGTCGAGATTTCCCGTAGGTTCATCTGCAACGACAATCTGAGGTTCATGTGCGAGTGCTCTTGCTATGGCGACACGCTGTTGTTGCCCGCCAGATAGCTGCCCCGGTTTCCGGTCTTCCAGGCCGGATAAACCCACGCTATTCAGAAAATGGAGGGTTCGCTCCTTTGCAGTTCTGGCATCGAAATGGCCATTAAGTATCAATGGATAAAAAACATTATCAAACACGTTAAGTACCGGGATTAAATTAAAGAACTGGAAAATAAATCCCAGATGCTTACTACGTATTGCTGCCAGATTTCTCTCTGTCAATGCATTCATATTTTTATTGAGAAAGAAAACATGCCCTGCGGAGGGTTTATCAATTCCGGATAATATATTTAACAATGTGCTTTTACCACTCCCAGAAGGCCCACATAAAGCCATAAACTCGCCAGCAGCGATATCAACATTGATATTTTTAAGTGCAACAACCTCGTTCTCGCCCATTCCATAATTTTTATAAATACCATGCAAAGAAATAGCTGGCAATTCTTTAATATTAGCTCTCACTGTGGCCTCATGGTTAATACCAGGTATCAAAATAAGTTAAGCCGCCATTATAATCGGGCAAGATTGTTCTCATGCGACCACCCTTAAAAGCGTGCTGAAAAATATGATGCCAGCTCAAAGCAGGCGTTATGCAACCACTAGAACCATATTTCTTTTCAAGATCGAGTAATTTTACAGGATGGTTAAAAAATGGCGTTATCGAACTGGCCCTGCCGGAAAATGCAACCAGATCAATATCTGATGCATAATTTTTTTGATACTGTGATGAGTCTGCGCTAAAATAGGGCCCGCAGTTTACTTTTAGATCACCAGTTGTTTGACTGAAAATAAAACATCCTACGCGTTCGATTGATAAATTCATCCCAGGAATTTTTCGAGATTCTTTCATTTTACTACGAGGATTAATATTTGTTGCGGTAAACGCTAACAATGGTATGGCACGATAACCACCACAAACAATGACAAAATCAAAGATATCCCAGCTTAAATAGTCTTGCGCCAGGCGCATTGCCTGAATCAGCGCATTTTTTTCACCGCGGATTTTGCATGTCACATTATCTACAGAAAACTTTTTTACTAAATTTTTTGGTAGTGTATCAATGGTAGATAAATGCAGCGTACTTATATCATATTCAAAGCCAGCCGCTTCTCCCCATGAGTCAACATAGATAAAAGCAGTTCGTGATTTCATCAATAGCATACGTTCCTTCTGAGGCAACGCCTGCATTGCGACATCGGATACTTTTTCTAACGCAGAGATATACGCCATGTAATTAGTTCTGTTCACTACTTCTTTGTCATAGGCATCTGCGCGAGTACCAAATCGTTTAAAAGCCCAGCTATTTGTATCGGTATTTTTCAAAGCTATATCATAGGAATGTGCTTCCCAAACATTTAGCCAACTGGGACTGTATAAAAATAAAGGTGCCTCGGGCTCCATAAGAGACAACGATAATAAATGCATAGCATCATCCATTTAGCTAGCTTCCCTGGCGGTATTGGACAGCAAAGCTGCGATAATAGAACCATCTACCCCTAAGCCGGTTTTAAGCAAATGACTCTTGTGATGTTTTATTACTCCCGGCCCGGTAAGAAAGTGGTGAGCTATACCATTAACAATGGGTTCATTAATTACCGGTTTTATTAACTCATGACAACTTACTGAATGATGACCAATTATTAAATCTACCAATCCAGAACCAGTAGCGGTATAACCTATTTGCCCTTTGTAAGCGAGGACTGGTAGCATATTCTCCCCTGCCAGAATAGCAATAGCTTTCGCTTCAATGCTGTCACTGAACGCTGTACCATTACCATGAGGGATAAAAGCGCACACGTCCTCAATTTTAACTCTCGTATCATTCAAGAGTTGGTTGACTAGTTTTAATATACAGGTACTCTGCCAGTAAACATCGTTACTTCTACTGGCATTAATCTGTTTATAAGCCGTCTTGATACTCACTCCATCAACAAGTTGTCGAGCCAGGCGATGATGGTCACTTTCAAGTACCAGAACGCTATAACCTTCAGCAAAGATCACCCCTTTGCTATTTACACCAAACGGTTGAACAAGATCCGTATCCAACATTGATTGAGTTGAGAGAAACCAAATATCCTGAGATTTTACCTGGGATATATTAATAATGAGAGCAAGCTCTATACCACCGCGCTCAATTGCATGGCTTGCCAGATGAACGGCTGTAAGCCCGGAGTTACTGGTGCAATTAATATTCGGTGGTAGATACCGCAAACGATATTTTTTAGCCAAAAGCTCTGCAATTATATCCTGAGACATATTTTTGGCGCATAAATTGGTTATTGAAGGAGTCAGCGCGAGATCTTCAATATCATTATAAGTAGCGAAAGAACGATAATCTATAGCATCAACTCGAGGCCCTATACCAGTAATATAGACTCTGATATTATCTTCTCGAAGACAATTCTCATCCAGCATTGACTGCCTTAAGGCCTCATCAATTAGGCGATAGAGTAATTCAGGAATGCTATCATTACTATATTTCATCTTTGCAACATTGACATTACCACGAAGCCCACATTTAATAGCTTCATCATTCGACTTGAACCAAGGCGCGGTTTTGACACGCTTTCCCTGTTTCAGATTTGCAATGAGCTGTGAACCATCATCGGCAAATGGTAAATGAACGCTATAACCAGAAATAATAGACTTCCTGTCCATCGTATTATCCTTTGATAATAATTGCGTAATAGTTGCCGCCTTCCGTCGCCCCTACCAGCAATACATATTTAATTTTGATATTCAGAGGCTGACGCACAAAATTTATACGCTGATCAACAAAGTCACTGGTATACGGTATAGCAGGAACTGCCTGCTTTTTAATACAATCAAGAAGTATGATCAGATTCAACAAGCCTGCACACGAAGCCACGAAGCCAAAAAAGGCGTTGTAGTTGACTACCGGGACTATTGGATTAACCTGACGAAATGATTCATATATGGCATTCAACTCAATTGTTGAATTCTCAATGCTTCCGTTGCTGGTGCCACACACCAAATCGATATCTCTGGCACAAATTCCTGCATCATTAAGCGCGCGTTCGATGGCTAAGGCCATTGCGCTGGATTTTTCATCAATTTGAGTAACATCAAAATAGCTGTTGTTGCATGATTTACCATACCCGACAACTTCCGCTAAAACCTCAGCGCCGCGCGCAGCGGCCGCAAGCAGATCTTCGAGCATTAACATACAGGCGCCTTCGCCAGGTACGTAGCCCTTCGCTTCTTTAGCATAGACCTGATAGTCCCTGACATCAGATGCCGCGTGAATCTTCTGCGTCACCCCATCCATGTATAGAGACATGGAAGGGAAATACTCATCAGCGCCCCCGACAATAACTTGCGGCTGAAGCTGCTGGCGAATGATCTCATAACCATAAGTTAATGCGCCAAGAGCCGCATTTTCACCGGTTGCAAGAGTAGTGGTGTACCCTTTTACCCCTTCAGAAATACCGCAAAAAGTTGCAATCGCATTCATCAGTGAACCAGGAAACTCCGACGTACGTACCTTTCCAGGGTCTGGCTTCAGACTCTGCAAATATTTATAAGTTGTCTCTTGTGGCCCGCGCGCCATGCCCATAACCAGACCGAGTTCTTCTCCATCGCGCTTAATACGTCGCTTAGCCATATTTAGCGCTTCCGTAAGCGCAATTAGCGCGAAGGTACCGCCGCGAGTAGCCTTACGCGAATCGAAGCGACGCAGGTGTTTACGCGGCTCAAGCCCTTTGACCTGGAAAGTTTTAAAGGTGGATGGTTCATGCGATGCTTCACAGCTGGCAATGCCATAATTTGCCCCAAAAAGCTCCTCAAACTGCCTGCTCTTTATTAAAACATGCAGCAGCTCTTCAGCTTCAATTAATACATCTTGAGGGAAAATGATCACCTCAAGCTCGACGGCGCTGCTTTCAATTTGACTAATATTCGTAAGTATTTCATTGATACGATGCCCAATAGCGGATACAGCTCCTATGCCAGTTATCGCTACCCTTTTGGCCTCATATGAAGTCACCGGAACCGAGCCCGGCCTGGTGCTTACAATCATGCAGCAGTTGTTACCCCCGAATGCATAGTTATTCTTCATAAAGATATTAATATCTTTTTTTACGAACTCATTCGGGACGTAATCCAGATCGCAGTTAGGCCGTGCCTCAGTGAAATTAAGGGTAGGTAGTACCTGTTGGTCAGGCAAAGTGACCAGGCAAGCTATAAGTTCAACGATTCCGGCAGCGCCAATATTATGGCCAAAGTAGGATTTCGTAGAACTGATCGGAATATTTTCAATGTCGCGAAACACTTTTTTCATCGCCAACGTTTCGATTTGATCGTTAGCTTCAGTACCTGTTCCGTGCGCATTAATATAATCAACCTGATCGGGTGTAATCCCCGCATTAGCCATGGCCTTTAACATAACTTGTACTGCTCCGCTGGCTCGCGGATCGGGCCCTGTTTCGTGGTAAGCGTCGCAGGATGTGGCATAAGAAAGAATCTCGCCATAGATGGTAGCGCCGCGTGCAATGGCGTGTTCATACTCTTCCAGTACAATAGCCCCCGCCCCCTCGCCAATTGACATACCGGATTGGCCAGAGAAAGGTGAACAGGATACGGGATGCATGACATTGAGAGCATAAAAGCCAGCAAAGGTCGGTAAATAGATCGGCTCCGTCCCAACTGCCAGCATAGCGCTACTCTTGCCATTCTGAATATAATCGAATGCCATACCTACGGCATTAGGGCTTGCTGTACAGGCCGTGGCAACAAGTTCGACTCCACCTTTCAGCCCTAACAATGTCGAAACGCTGGAACAGCAGGAAGAGAAGCCACCGGAATACATCGCCTTACGTAAGGAAAAATCCTGAATTCGCTGCTCAAAAAGCGGCAGGAAGGCTTCTGTACCCGCAGAGGAAACGCCAACTATTAAGCCCATCTCATCAAGGCAACGAGGGCAGTTAACCAGGCCGGCCTGTATCAACGCGTCCCTGCCAACCTTATATGCCCACAGCGCAGCGTTATCGAGCGAGGCAATAATCTCCTCAGATAATTCAGGACAATCGATTTCATGTAGTACTTCGGCCGCCCGTGCGTTTTCAAACCATTCTGAAAAACGTGCGCTATCAGTAATACCATTTTCCTTCTGTAGCAGGGCTAGCCTGAAATCCTCAATATTATCCGCAAGAGATGACAGGATGCCCATCCCTGTAATAACTACTCTTTTCCTGTTTGTTTTCATAATATCCGGAAAACCCTTGATTTAAACAGCAAATAAAAAATAACGACCGTGTTTAGCAAGTTAACTTTAATACTCTATGCTTTATAAAACACTTTTCGCTTTCGATGGATCAATATAGCTATGCGTTGTCGGGTTAACCAGCAAACTGAAATTATATATAAATGGTAAAGTTTTAGTTTTTGCCGCAATATCACCGTGCGCTGTTTTTATTATGTAACCGTCGATGTCTGATAGTGCATAAGGGGTATTAATAAACGCCAACGCTATCCAACTTTGCGCAGCCGGAGAATATACAGCATTAATAATAAACCCAACGGTCTGCCCATTAACAAGGATTTTATCATCCTTGCTAAGCGACGCGCAATTAACGCACGGAACAATGCCAACAACTTTGCGAGCAGCACTCTGGGCAGACATCAGCTCAACAGCAGCTTTGCCGATGAAATCTTCCTTGTCATACTGGATAGCCCACTGCAATTGTAATTCGACAGGGTTTGTTGAATATTCTGCGTAAATGCTTTGATCCCAGCCAGGATTTTCTACGCGAACTATACGCTGGTAATCCAAACCGCCAGTTTTAAGTAAGTACTTAACTCCTATCTTTTGTAATTTAACCCATAGTTCAACGAGTAAACTTTGAGGGCCAATTACTTGATAGGCAAACTCCCCATGCTTACCGCAGCGGAAGACAATTAAGTCATCTTCAGTATTCATGTATTCGCAATAAGGAAGACCGATGATATCATATCCATAGATCTCGGACATCAACTCCCAGGAATATGGCCCTTCAAGCATGATAGCCCCCCAGTTATCGTCTTCCATGGATTTTATTTCCGGGATCTCCTGAATACCTAAATCATCATATTTTTCCGCTGCGAACTTAAGGACTTCTATAATCCTGGCAACAGAAATATTTTCAGACAATATATAATAACCATCCATAGCACACAGCACATACATATCACCAAGGATAGTCCCGTCGTCATTCAAGACGAGTGAATAAATTCCTTGTTCATCTCGTACAATTGAAATGTCAGCAGAGGCAATGTGATTTACAAGAATCCATGCATCTTCACCTGTTACGCTAACAATGGCCATATGAGAGTAGTCGACCAGCAAAGCATTCTCTCTCACCGCTTTATATTCATCTAAAATATCATGATAGGATGAAGGTATGCTCCGGTTGTTATAATTGCCCATCACAGCATTATCTTCTAAATGTAAATCGAAAAGCGAGCTCATAAAACACCTTTATAAATTAACATGATTGACATCAGGAATGTTTTTTCTGAATAATAAATGAAGCAAGGCTATTAATACTTCTCATATATGATGGATCATCCCCTTCTTGCACTTGAATGTTAAAAGCCTTATCAAGCATGACGATAATCTCCGTCGCATCAACAGAGTCCAACTTCAGTCCATTACCAAACAAAGGAGTATCGTCATCAATTTGATGCTCTTCACGTTGAATATTAAGCCGATGAATAAGCTCCGCTTTTATAGTCACAAGTATTGATTTTCTTTGATCGATCTTCTCATTAATATCAGTCATAACATTCCCTTACGATAAATTATAAAACTTCCCGAAAATTGATAATGGTGCCCTGGCTTATAATTTTCTTACCTACATTGGCAATAACCGAGTAATGTTTAAAGCCATTATTGTCAGAAAACGCGAGTTTACTTACCACTTCAATAGTATCCCCCGGATAAGCTGAGGCTTTAAACTTCAAATTTTGCGCAGCCAGTACTCCACGTACCTGTGCCCGACGCTTATGTATAACTTCAAGCATATCAGGTTGATCTATATATGTGTGGATATCACGCAGAGTTAGAAATTCTCGCCCTGTGCGTAGTTGATAAATATCGCAAATGTCACACAAAAAAGAGAAATATTCACTAGCTTGGCCAAATATCTCCGAAATAATAGCCCCTGGCATGATAGGATCTTCAGGAAAATGGCCAAGAAGATACGGTTCATTATAAGTGACATGCTTTATCACTTTAACATACCCATTCTCGCCATACTTAAAATCATCGATTCTATCTACCATTAACAATGGCTGGCGCCACCCACCCATAGCCAGAAAAACTTTTGTCGGGATCTTAAATTTTGACATATATCACCGCATAACCATACCACCATCAATGACGATGGTTTGCCCGACAATATAACTTGAAGCAGAAGAGCTCAAATAAACAATAGTATTTGCAACTTCTTCACATTTCCCAAGGCGCTTAAGCGGAATTGAATTAGTGACTTCACGCACTACCGTACGAGACACTTTTTTAACCATTTTTGATTCGATCATTCCCGGCGCAACGGCATTTACTCGTACGCCCCGTGGCGCAAGCTCAGCGGCCAGCGTTCGTGTGAAACTTAAAATGGCACCTTTGGAAGCGCTATAATTAACCTGACCAATACTCGGAACAATAGCAGCAATAGATGCAACATTAATGATTGCAGGGTTCTGGGCCGAACGTAACAAAAGTAAGACCTCTTTAGTCAAGCGAAAAAGCCCCAGAAGATTAGTATTAATAACAGAGCTAAAATCATCAAAAGTCATAGCAGCAAAGAGGTTATCTTTCACTATTCCTGCATTGTTCACTAAAACATCCAGTTTTCCTTTATCACTGGATAATTGTGCACATATGGCCGCAACATCTTCCTGATTCGATAGATCCCCCTGCAGGAGATGAAGTTTTTTTCCAGCAGGATGATGTGATTGAAGCTCCTTCAACTGCGCTTTATTGGTGCAGTAAAGTGCATAAACGACGCATCCTTGCTCAAGAAATTTGCCGCAAATGGCGTGACCGATATCACCGCTGGCGCCTGTGACTAATACGGTTTTATCAACGAGGTCATTATAATTATACATATCTATTGATCACCTTAATTAACAAAGAATAGTCACTGCGATTGCATGAGTACGGCAATGAGAGATACTTAAGGAGATATTAGCAACTCCTTGCTCATCGAGGATTTCCTTCAGTCTTCCGGTTATCAAAAACGCTGGCTTTCCATATTCATCATGCGTGACCTCAATATCATGAAAGCGGATTTTATTGTTAAACCCATAACCTACTGCTTTTACAATTGATTCTTTTGCCGCCCAGAACCCAGAAGCGCGCTCATAATTTGGGTCGTGCGGGTTAATTTTATTAATCTCAGCATGAGTAAACACTCTCTGTAAAAAGCAAGAATTGCTGTTCGTCAAGGCCTGAATAATTCTTTCCACTTCAACAATATCCGTACCAACACGCATGATTTATCGCTACGATAGTTATAATTGGTAATTAAAGTTAAACTTAACTTTATACTTATCTACATTTAAATTATCGGGGTAGACAAAAGGGCTCGATAAGGATAAATCGTACTCCAAACCATAAACAACTCCTTTTAAACCGGTTATGCCGCCCATTATTTTTTTACTCTCAATCTCCTGCACCGGGACCTTACCGATGATTTGGCCATAATCCAGACCAAAATAGGGAGTTATGTTTTTATAACCTGTAATAAGATTGAGCGTGTTCTGTATATAAAATCCCTTATTACCATAAATTCCTCCACTATCATCAAAGCCACGAACACTCCAACGGTCGCCTATAGTAAGCTGATCCTGTAGAGTAAGATTATCCGGCGTATACTGTACACCGAGATTAAGTTCATAATAAGCATCAACAGGTAATGAAGTTAGCCATTTCATATAATTCACATTCAGATTCATGATCTGACTCTGGCGACTTACATCTCCGTTACGCATATCCGGCGTTTCTGTACTTCCTAAGGCCTTGATAAAACGCTGCCAGCTTAAACTGGAATCTAATACGGCCCCGGGGAAATTTTTCTTGTAATTTACCCCGAGCTTCAAATTACTCATATCGCGTTTTTGTAAAACTAATTCTTCCCCCCCTAATGTATAATCATACTTGCGTCTGATAAGTTCTGCATTGGCGGAAAGCTTTGAACTCGCATCACGATGCAGCATTCGTGATCCCTTAAGGCTGAAGTACTGCGTCTTCCCCACATAGTCAAAATCATAGGGGCCAACATCAATACTCTGTTTTGATTTACTACTACTATAAAAAAGGCTTAATTCAGAGTATCCAAAAGGGATACTATAGTAGGTGCTAACATTTTTATACCCTCCTGTCTGACTACTGGTACCGGCCAAATAAAAAAGATCGCTAGATTTCGTTAAATTATAAACATAACCGGTTGTCCCTAAGAGTTGGTTGCCAGTACTTTTATCACCAATATTGTTATATGTTGTTCTTAAATTCCATCTTTTAGTACGCTGAGGTTTAATCTCAACTTCACTGGTACCGTTGTTAACGCCAGGTATGATATTTATCTTAACATCAACCCAAGGCGTCCTCTGTATATTTTCCAGCCCCTGCTCAATATCCCTGACATTCAGAATATCTCCTTCCTTAAAGGGCAACCCCCATGTACTTATATCATTATCAGATATAATAACTTGTGATATTCGCCCAGGAATAACTCGCAGCTTTAGTTTTTTAGTCAAAAGATCCTGAGAAGGTATCTCGACTCGGGTTGTTATGTACCCGGAATTTATAAAGTGATCCTGCAAAACGACAGCTGCTTTTTGTAATCCTTTGACCCCCAAACACTTACCGGTGATTCTTTTTTTAATTTTTTGGATCCAGCGATCGTTCAGGAAGTCATTTTCGAGAATAAGCTCGTCAATATCATAGCATGGCGTCTCTTGTGGAAAATCGCTATCCACCGCTATTTCCTGTACGGCTTGCGAAAAAACATCTTTTTTTTCAATCTTCCGTTCTTTGATTGATGTATTATCATTACTCTGTTGTTCTTTTATCATACGCCCGAGCGGCATGTCTGCAAACGTCTTCGAGCTGAAACTCATTAATATCAAGGCCGCGCTGAAAATATATCGAATATCCATTTCGTTTCCTGACAGGTAAAAGCAGCAATCCCTTGCTGCCTTTACCTTATATTTAGCGTTCTATCTATTTACCAACCACAGTACCAAATATATTTGTTATATTTGCAGCTGTCTGAAGTCCTTGAGCCCCACCAAAGACAGCCCAAAAGCCAGTATTGATAACTTTTTTGGCATTGATTACGGCTTTTCCTTCGGTATAGATATTCAAATAGTTATAGATATTATTTGCCACATTCAAATTGAGTTGGGATGAAGCAACCAGGTTACCCATATTAGAGACATTATTAGCATCGACCCTGGTCGTATACCCAGTGATATTACCATTAGCATTGTTGGTCAAGTCAGTATTGGTAGTAATTGTCAATGCCTTGCCAGAAACGATATCTTTATTGTTAGCTATAGTATATCCACTAACGTTAAGATTCCCGTCAGCATTAATGGTATGAGAATTTCTTAAATAGCCGGTGCTTTTTACAGTCACATCCCCCTTGCCACTAATCCAGCCATTATTGAAATAATCACCATTAACATTTATGAAAATATCCCTATCTGAGGAAATAATACCAGTTGCGGTATTTTTAGCGATAGAACCGCTACCTTCTAAAGACAGCGAGTCAACATTAATATTCATGTTGCCTGCACTGTAAATAGTTGAATAATCTGCAGCAACATGTTTGGCAGCGATGTTCATGTCGCCAGAATTAGCAACCACCTGCCCTTTGTTGTTTGTCAGGTTACCAGAAAGGTTAATGTTAGCATCTCCCGACTGAGAGATAATACGTCCAGAAGTATTGTTGACATTTTTTGCGGTAATATTCAGATTCTTACCGGCGATTACACCGCCTTCCTGGTTGATGTAACCGAAATATTGTCCTGCATAAGCTCCAAACATGTTACTAGAACTAACATTAATGTCGCCTTCCGCCTTTAACGTCAGGTTTTCACGGGAGAACATCATTGAATACTTGCTGTCCAGATATGAGCCTGATTCAACGTTGATATTTTTGGCGAGAATCAACGAGCTGTCATTAATAATTTTGTTAGCTTTAATCGATACGTCACCCTCGGTAGACGTTACCATAGCAAGACGGCTATCAAATTTGTCGCTAAGCTCGATATTAACACCTTTTATACCATTGATTCCTGCCTGGCTGGTCCGCAGCTCACGACCTTCGATTGAAATATTCTGACTACTTTCAATTTTCCCCTGGTAGTTATCGATATCTCTAGTGGTCTTTAATTTAATATCACCGGCTGAGGCAATTGTTCCAGCATTATTAAAGACATAATCTGCCGAGATGTCTGTTCCGCTTCCAGAAATTATACCTTTGGCTTCCGCACCGGCCGGATCGAGTGATTTATTATTGTTATTTTTAACAGCTTTAGTAGTTGTTATTTTCACATTAGCTGCACTGGAGCGAATCAAGCCAGTTATATTTTCTATATTACCAGCACTATTAATCTCTACGTTTCCATCGGCATCAATAACGCCAGAGTTATTAGCCATAGAGCTATTCTTTAGATTAATATAATTGCCATGTATTTGACCATTACTATTGCTGAGTTCTCCGCTCTCGATAAGTACTATTGCCGCTTCGATACCAGCGTTTTTGCTTCTTCCGGAGTTGTTCAGCTTATTATTGTTGGTATTAACCGTTAACATTCCTCCAGATGCAATCTTACCATTGGCATTATCCAGTGCACCGCTTAGAATGTTAATATCTGATGCAGCAGAAATATTTCCCCCAGTGGTATTATTGATGCTGCTTTTGGCAGTATCAATTGTAATACTTCTACCGCTGTTAATTTTACCGTTTATATTATCCAGAGCACCATGGGTATTTACAGCTATGTCGCCACTAGATTGGATCATAGCGCTGTTATTTATTAGCTTACCGTTGCTAGTGATATTAAGGCCACTGGCACCGCCGGCAATAGTCCCTTCGTTACGTACCCCAACGCCGCCTTCAGTGCTAATCAAATTAATGCGGTTGGCATACATACCGCCGAGTTTAGAGACATCCACGCCATAGGAAGCAGCTTTATCGATGGCCTCCACTGTGCCGGTGATAGAACCATCGACATCGAAAACGTTGTTGCCTGCGGTGACTGATAGCTCATCAACTCTTAGACTTCCGTTCACTTTGACGCTGCGGGCTAAAATTTCTGTGGGTGATTCACTTTGGAAGTTACCAACAGTAATATTGCCGCCCTTCACGGTATAACCGGTTAATGCACCATCTTTTACATTTGGCGTACCGGTCGTCAGCGTCCCTTTTTCCGCATTGATGAAACCACCCCCTTGGGTGGTAATCCCATTTGGGTTAGCAATGATCAGATGAGCAGAGTCGCCGGCCACTTCCATCATCCCGTTGATGGTACTTGCATTTTTTGAAGTTACTTCATTCAGAATAACTTTCGCGGTTCCACCCGCGAGATTAGCATTACCTTCAATCTGCCCGGCCAGAGTCGTTTGCACGGCGCTGGCGGAGTTATTGAAAATCACCCCTTCTTTGCCCACGTTTAGTGTTTCGTAAACGTTAT
Source organism: Klebsiella sp. K5-306 (assembly GCF_051835185.1). NCBI lineage: Bacteria > Pseudomonadati > Pseudomonadota > Gammaproteobacteria > Enterobacterales > Enterobacteriaceae > Klebsiella > Klebsiella sp. K5-306. The sequence goes on along the minus strand of NZ_JAIFJY010000008.1, from coordinate 10,182 downwards.
GTGAGAGTCCTTTGCTATTTGCTTCTTTAATATTCACAACAGGAACACCGTTTGCTGACGTGACGTTCCCATTAATGATTGAGATATCAGCCTGGGCCATTACCGGTAAAAGCAGTAATATTGAAGCAGCAACAGGATTTAATTTTAGCATTCTTTTTTTATTCGCGTAATGTTTCATATAAACCTTTTCAGATAGTATTGATAGAGCACAGCCTAATGGAATTACACAATGTGCAAGCATCATCATTCACATCAGGCCATTTTTAGCACACTAATTAGTGCACCGATCCTTGTGTGTAAATCACATCCAATTCATCAACATCTTGTATACAGCAACCAATATGATTTATGAAATATATGAAGCATAAACTTTAGTATTTTTAAGCAAAATATTTAGTCAATTATATTTTTAATTTACGAATTTTACCCTCTGCAGAGGTTGCATCCGCGTAAGCTTATCTCTGTTCTGCACCTTATGGTTTAGGCCGCTGATATTATCCCTGCCGGCCACAGCTTTCATACAACACTTAACTGACTTCGCTATACTTTCCTCGAATAGTTTCATAAACAAAAGTGAATTATTACCCGTTATATCAACTTCCAGACCTTCATGATGAAGATCAAGAACGAATATTGTTTTTAATTTAAATCGGAAGATTTCTAATATCCTCAACTTTGTGTTTACTATTGTTTCATGCGAAATCAAAAAGAATAACACCGCTCAAAGCCGGGCTTCAATAATCTGATTTTATTGGATTTTAGCAGCAACCTCAGATAAACACACCATTCGGCCAGGCGCTATTCGTTCGAAAACTCATTTCACAATATTAATAAAGTGAGGGTTCTGGTAAACATCCGGATGTTAGTGTTACCTATCTGAAATCGCTTTAATTTTATTTTCATCAATTTCTGATACCTTATGCGATGTGTTATTGAACATTAAATTATAAAAATACCAAGCAGGTAAATAATAAGCACGATGAATAAAAACATCTCCATATTCCTCGACCGTACAAATTTTATATGGCGGCAGCATAGTGAAAGTCGAATAATTCAACCAACTCTTTGATGGGTAAAAACGCTAATAAGTCAATGAATAGTCTATTAAGGAGTTAGCATGGCAAAACATGAAATATATTTGAATGCAAGCTCAAGGACATAACCCTGCCGGCTATCGCCACTATTATGCAACTGGCGTGCTATACCGCTTACCAGTCATAATCGATATGCGGGTTTAATGTCTGAGAGCAAGCCGCTGTTGCGAGGCTGAGAGGAGATTGATTAACTAAAGGGAATATTATTGTGTAGTTGAACTCATTTATTTCACATTTAAAAGTCATGATTCAGAACGTGAGTCAAAATGAGCGACGGCTTATCCGACCGATCTAATGGGCCGGATAAGCGCGTACTATCTGAACATGCTGACTAATCGCGGAAATTTTTGAACTGGAACGGCTGACCTAAATCACCGCCGCGTACCAGCGCCATAACCGCCTGCAGATCGTCACGAGATTTTCCAGTAACGCGAATTTCTTCACCCTGGATCTGCGCTTGCACCTTCAGCTTACTGTCCTTGATAAGCTTAACGATTTTCTTCTGCGTCGCGCTCTCAATCCCCTGCTTCAGCTTTGCATCGACAAACCAGGTCTTACCGCTATGTACGAACTCATCCGGAACTTCAATAGAACTGCCTTCAATTCCGCGTTTAAGCAGCTTGGCGCGCAGAATATCCAGCAGTTGATTAATCTGGAAATCAGATTCACTGAGGACCTTGATAGACTCGTTCTTTTCGTTCAGTTCAAAGCTCGCTTCGACGTTACGAAAATCAAAACGCGATTCAACTTCACGGGTCGCGTTCTCTACGGCGTTTCGAACTTCCTGAAGATCAACTTCAGAGACAATATCGAAAGATGGCATCTTTTCCTCTCCTTCAGTTTCTTTTGCGTTGCATAATACCTGCAACGCGACATAACTCAACTTGTTATCCCGAAAGGATAACTGATAACGCTATACTTTAGCCATGAGCACCTGATGCAGCACTCACAGGTGAGGAGGAATAATGAAAGTAACCGTACTCGGATGCGGTGCACTGGGACAGTTATGGCTAACTGCGCTGTACAAACACGGGCATGAAGTCCAGGGCTGGTTACGCGTCCCCCAGCCATTCTGTAGCGTCAATGTCATTGATACCGACGGTAGCGTGTTTAATGAATCATTTATCGCTAACGATCCTGATTTTCTCGCCAGTAGCGACCTGTTGCTGGTCACGCTGAAAGCCTGGCAGGTCTCCAACGCGGTGAAAAACCTGAGCGCAATTTTGCCCTCATCATCGCCTGTTTTGCTCATGCATAACGGTATGGGAACCGTGGATGAGCTTAAAAGCATCAGACAGCCGCTGCTGATGGCTTCGACAACCCAGGCTGCTCGCCGCGACGGCAACGTCATTGTCCACGTTGCCAATGGCACCAGCCACATTGGTCCGGCGAAAAATTATCCGCAGGACTACAGTTATCTTGCCGATGTGCTCCAGGGCGTGCTACCTGACGTTGCCTGGCATAATAATATCTACCCCGCAATCTGGAGTAAGCTGGCGGTAAACTGCGTGATTAACCCGCTGACGGCGTTGAAGAACTGCCAGAACGGCGCCTTACGCGAATATCCTCAGGAAGTCGCTGACATCTGCTATGAAGTTGCGGCGGTTATGGAGCGCGAGGGGATGCATACCTCGCCGGAAAACCTGTTATTCTATGTTCATCAGGTTATTGAAAGTACGGCAGAAAATACTTCTTCAATGCTGCAGGATATTCTCGCCCAGCGCCACACGGAAATCGACTATATTACCGGTTTTCTGCTAAAGCGTGCTCGAGCCCACGGTATAGCCGTACCTGAAAATACCCGTCTGTTTGAACTGGTTAAGCGTAAGGAGAATGAATATGAGCGCGTCGGCACTGATTTGCCTCGCCCCTGGTAGCGAAGAGACCGAAGCGGTCACCACCATAGATTTACTCGTTCGCGGCGGCATAAAGGTCACAACCGCCAGCGTCGCCAGCAATGGCGATCTGACGATTGTCTGCTCGCGCGGCGTCAAGCTGCTGGCCGATGTGCCACTGGTAGAAGTGGCCGATGGCGACTTCGATATCATCATTCTTCCTGGCGGCATTAAGGGCGCCGAGTGCTTCCGCGACAGCCCTCTGCTGGTTGAGACCGTGCGTCAGTTTCACCTTTCCGGGCGTATCGTCGCAGCGATCTGCGCCGCGGCGGCCACCGTACTGGTGCCGCATAATCTGTTCCCCATCGGCAATATGACCGGATTTCCCGGGTTGAAAGATCGCATTCCTGCCGGGCAGTGGCAGGACAGGCGCGTCGTCTGGGATGCTCGCGTTAAGCTACTTACCAGCCAGGCGCCCGGGACGTCCATTGATTTCGCTTTAAAGATAATTGATCTGCTGGTTGGGCGTGAAAAAGCCCATGAAGTCGCATCACAGCTGGTCATGGCGGCGGGAATTTATAACTACTACGAAGCGTGAGCCAACGGCGGAAATTTCCGCCGTTACCTTCACATATGACGTTCAATAAACCTGAATACCTGCGCTCGCGGATACGCATCTAAATCAACGGGGATCCACAAAAATCCTAAGGTCCCTAAATCTAAATAATCCATTTTTCCGTGACTTACGATCCCCTTAACGTGTCTCCACGCCAGAAAAGCCCGGTAATTTTGATTAGAGTGATCCATCCAACTTACGCCCTCCTCCCACAGCTGAAGGCAATATCCGCTGCGAATAGCTTCATTGGCGTCATAAAAGCGACGGGACCAACATCTCTGAAATCGGCGATAAAGAAGCCGGATGGTCAACACGCCGACAATGTAGCATCCCAGAAAAACGGCTATCACCTTTGAATTGCGTAACCTGAAAAGATACTCGCCCGCCCCATCGCTAATGGACCAGGCGCTTAATCTGAACTGATAATGACCATCGCTCAATGACGCAAAAAAGGCAAAAATCAGCCACATAATAAGTGTGCTAATAAGAAATGCGGGTACAGGAGCTAAACGGCGGCGACGTTCTGGCAATGCGAGCCGGGCCAGCCTCGCTCCCCACTGGTATTGGGAAAACGACAAACACTGTCCCGGAATATAAATCGTCAACGGCACGCCATCCTGGCCTGCGGGTTGTTCAGGAATCATATAACATCCTTGTTATCAATTTGTTATGGGCGATACACCTTCACGTTCTGGAAGCCCTGCTCGCGCAGATACAGCGCCTGCAGGCGGCTCATCACGCCGCGTTCACACCACAGCAGCCAGGTTTTATTCTGGTCGAGATCGCCAAATTTGGTGCTGAGCTTATAGAACGGTAGAGAGACCACATCCACGCCTTCCACCTTTAACGGCCTGTCATCCTGTTCGTCGACAGAACGAATGTCGAGGATTACGTCGTTCGGGCCAAAGCCGCTGACGGTTTCCACTTCCACCACGTCCTGTTCTGTCTGCTGAGCAATATCGCGGATATCGATATTCGTCGCTTCCGCTACCACTCTTTCCAGGATGTCGAAATCGAAGTGCTCTTCTTCCGCCTCGATCTTCGCCTTTACCGCTTTAATGGTCGGGCTCTTCGAGATAACCCCGCAGTATTCCGGCATGGTACGGGCAAAATCTTCGGTACCGATTTCACGCGCCAGATTAATAATGTGCTCTTTATCGTGTGAAATCAGCGGACGCAGAATCAGGGTATCCGAGACGTTGTCGATCAGACGCAGGTTGGTCAGCGTCTGGCTGGAGACCTGTCCCAGCGCTTCGCCGGTAACCAGCGCCTGCACGCCGTAGCGCTCGGCGACTTTTGACGCCGCGCGAACCATCATACGCTTGAGCACCACGCCCATCTGGCCATCATCGACTTTTTCCAGAATCTCGCCAACCACGGGTTCGAAGTTAATCGCCACGAAACGTACCCGGTGGGAACTGCCGAAACGGTTCCACAGGTAGTGCGCCACCTGACGTACGCCGATTTCATGCGCAGCGCCGCCGAGATTAAAGAAGCAGTAGTGCACGCGACAACCGCGACGCATCAGCATATAGCTGGAGACGCCGGAGTCGAAACCGCCGGAAATAAGCGACAACACGTCTTCCTGGGTGCCGATCGGGAAACCGCCAATACCTTCATAGCGCCCTTTAACCAGCAGCAGGCGATCGTTTTCAATCTCGAGGTTCACCGTCACATCGGGGTCGGTTAACTTCACGCGCGCCGTTTCAATATGTTGGTTCAAACCGCCGCCAACGTAGCGCTCGACTTCGATTGAGGTAAACTCATGCTTACCGCGGCGCTTAACGCGCACGCAGAAGGTTTTACCTTCCAGCGCTTCACGCCACAGCGGCAGCGTCTGCTCGAAAATATCGTGCAGGGAAGTATAAGGAACGTCCTCGACTTCAAGAATATGGTGAATACCGGGGATACGGGTCAGGGCATCGCGAATAGCCAGGCGCTGGTTTTCATCCTTTGCCCGAACCTCGATATGATCCCAATGACGAACGACGGCAAGCGTCTCATCATAGTTTTTGAGAACGTTACGAATGTTCCCGGTTAAAATTTTAATGAAGCGCAATCGCACAGATTGGCTTTTGATGGTGATTTCCGGGAACAATTTAATGATAAACTTCATGGCGACAATATTCGTTGGCAAGCCCGACGGGGCTTTAAGCATAAAAAGTTGTACAGGCGCGATCGGCGTCTGCATCCAGGGCGCGGAGTATACCACTATTGGACGCTTTTCACCTGGCATTGCGCGTTATTTGATTAACCGCGCGACTTCGTTACCATATTGATAGCCATCGAGACATAACAAGAGTCTATATTCACTATGCCAAAGAAAAATGAGGCCCCGGCCAGCTTTGAGACCGCCCTGGGCGAGCTGGAGCAGATTGTTAATCGTCTGGAAAGCGGCTCGCTGCCGCTAGAAGAAGCGCTCGGCGAATTCGAGCGCGGCATACAGCTTGCGCGCCAGGGGCAGGCAAAGCTGCAGCAGGCCGAGCAGCGCGTGCAAATTTTGCTGGCGGATAGCGAAGATGCGCCGCTGACGCCTTTTACGCCGGACGCTGAATAAATGGATTTTCCGCAACAGCTACAGTCGTGCGTTGAGCAGGCTAACGAAGCGCTGCGTCGTTTTATCGCTCCGCAGCCCTTTCAGAACACTCCGCTGGTCGAAGCCATGCAGTACGGCGCACTATTGGGCGGCAAGCGCCTGCGCCCGTTTCTGGTTTACGCGACCGGCGACATGTTTGGCGTTAGCCGCGCTACGCTGGACGCTCCCGCCGCCGCCGTCGAATGCATCCATGCCTATTCGCTAATGCACGACGATCTTCCGGCAATGGACGATGATGATTTGCGCCGTGGACAGCCGACCTGCCATATAAAATTCGGTGAGGCGAACGCAATTCTTGCTGGAGACGCCCTACAAACGCTGGCGTTTTCTATACTGAGTGATGCGCCGATGCCAGAAGTACCGGATCGCGATCGTCTGGCGATGATTTCTGAACTGGCGCAGGCCAGCGGCATCGCCGGGATGTGCGGCGGTCAGGCGCTGGATCTGGAAGCGGAAGGTCATCAGGTTGACCTGCCGTCGCTGGAGCGTATTCATCGCCATAAGACCGGTGCATTGATTCGCGCAGCGGTACGAATGGGCGCACTGAGCGCAGGTGAAGCCGGACGCAGAGCGTTGCCCGCTCTCGATCGATACGCAGAAAATATCGGTCTCGCCTTCCAGGTCCAGGATGACATTCTCGACGTGGTAGGGGATACTGCCACCCTTGGCAAACGTCAGGGAGCCGACCAGCAGTTGGGCAAAAGTACCTACCCCGCCCTTCTGGGACTTGAGCAAGCCCGGAAAAAGGCCCATGACCTGATTACCGACGCCCGCCGGTCGTTAAACGAGCTGGCCGCGCAATCTCTGGATACCACGGCACTGGAAGCGCTCGCGAATTACATAATTCAGCGTGATAAATAAACAATAAATGAGTCTCTGATGAGTTTTGATATTGCCAAATACCCGACCCTGGCGCTGGTGGACTCCACCCAGGAGTTGCGTTTGTTGCCGAAAGATAGCCTGCCGAAACTGTGCGACGAACTGCGGCGCTACCTGCTGGACAGCGTCAGCCGCTCCAGCGGGCACTTTGCCTCCGGCCTCGGCACGGTAGAGCTAACCGTGGCGCTGCACTACGTCTATAACACGCCTTTCGATCGCCTTATCTGGGACGTCGGCCACCAGGCTTACCCGCATAAAATTCTGACCGGACGCCGCGATCAAATCGGGACTATCCGTCAGAAAGGCGGACTGCACCCCTTTCCCTGGCGCGGGGAGAGCGAGTATGACGTTCTTAGCGTCGGCCACTCGTCCACTTCTATCTCCGCCGGCATCGGCATAGCCATCGCCGCGGCCAAAGAAGATAAGCAGCGTCGCGCGGTCTGCGTGATCGGCGACGGGGCGATCACCGCCGGGATGGCGTTTGAAGCGATGAACCACGCTGGTGATATCAAACCCGACCTGCTGGTAGTGCTCAACGATAACGAAATGTCGATCTCTGAGAACGTCGGCGCGCTAAACAATCATCTGGCGCAGCTGCTTTCCGGAAAACTCTACTCCACGCTGCGCGAAGGCGGCAAAAAGGTCTTCTCTGGCGTACCGCCGATTAAAGAGCTGCTCAAACGCACCGAGGAACATATCAAAGGGATGGTGGTTCCGGGGACGCTGTTTGAAGAGCTGGGCTTTAACTACATTGGGCCGGTGGACGGCCACGATGTTATCGGTCTGGTTAACACGTTGAAGAACATGCGCGACCTGAAAGGTCCGCAGTTCCTGCATATCATGACCAAAAAAGGCCGCGGCTATGAGCCCGCCGAAAAAGACCCGATTACCTTCCACGCGGTGCCGAAGTTCGATCACACCAGCGGCGTGCTACCTAAAAGCAGCGGCGGCCTGCCAACTTACTCGAAAATCTTCGGCGACTGGCTGTGCGAAACCGCCGCAAAGGATGACAAGCTGATGGCCGTTACCCCCGCGATGCGCGAGGGTTCAGGAATGGTCGAGTTTTCGAAAAAGTATCCCAGCCAGTATTTCGACGTGGCTATCGCCGAACAGCATGCGGTCACCTTTGCCGCTGGCCTGGCGATTGGCGGCTATAAGCCGGTGGTGGCGATTTATTCAACCTTCCTGCAGCGCGCCTACGACCAGGTGATCCACGATGTCGCTATCCAGAAGCTGCCGGTGCTGTTCGCTATCGACCGCGCAGGAATCGTTGGCGCTGACGGTCAGACCCATCAGGGCGCATTCGATATCTCCTTCCTGCGCTGCATCCCGGATATGGTTATCATGACGCCAAGCGACGAGAATGAATGTCGCCAGATGCTCTATACCGGCTATCACTACAACGACGGCCCGAGCGCAGTGCGCTATCCGCGTGGCTCCGGTACCGGTGCTGCCTTTGAACCGCTGGCATCGCTGCCTATCGGTAAAGGCGTGGTGAAACGCGAAGGCGAGAAGATCGCCATCCTTAACTTCGGCACGCTGCTGCCACAGGCCGCCAAAGTCGCGGAGAAGCTTAACGCCACTCTGGTGGATATGCGCTTTGCCAAACCGCTGGATGAAGCGCTGGTGCTACAGCTGGCCGCAGAACACGAGGTGCTGGTTACGCTGGAAGAGAATGCCATTATGGGCGGCGCGGGCAGCGGCGTGAATGAGCTGCTGATGTCTCGCCGTCGCGCGGTGCCGGTGCTGAATCTCGGCCTGCCTGATTTCTTCATCCCGCAGGGAACCCAGGAAGAAGCGTATGCCGATCTCGGCCTCGACGCCGCAGGAATTGAAGCCAAAATCCACGCCTGGCTAGCATAATTGCCGTCACCGCTCCTGCTATGCTTAAGGGATACTTTTATCCGTAGCAGGAGCGCACTATGCACTATATCCCTCTTGGCGATACCGATCTCCGCGTTTCCCGGCTCTGCCTTGGCTGTATGACCTTCGGCGAACCGGACCGCGGCAACCATGCATGGACCTTACCGGAAGAGAGCAGCCGCCCGCTCATTAAATACGCCCTCGAAGGCGGGATTAACTTTTTCGACACCTCTAATAATTACTCTGACGGCAGCAGCGAAGAGATCCTCGGCCGCGCGCTGCGCGAATATACCCGACGCGATTCCGTGATTGTCGCGACCAAGGTTTATCATCAGGTGGGCGATCTGCCGCAGGGACTGTCGCGGGCGCAGATCCTGCGATCTATTGACGACAGCCTGCGCCGTCTCGGCATGGAGTATGTCGACCTGCTGCAGATCCATCGCTGGGATTACACCACGCCCATTGAAGAAACCCTCGAGGCGCTCAACGACGTCGTCAAGGCGGGTAAAGCCCGCTATATCGGCGCATCGTCGATGCATGCGCGCCAGTTCGCGCAGGCGCTGGCATTGCAGGAGCAAAATAACTGGGCTCGCTTCGTCACCATGCAGGATCATTACAATTTGATTTACCGTGAAGAAGAGAATGAGATGTTACCGCTGTGCAGCCGCGCAGGGGTCGCGGTAATGCCCTGGAGCCCGCTTGCGCGCGGTCGTCTGACGCGTCCCTGGGGAGAAACCACCGCCCGCCTGGTATCGGATGAATTCGGTAAGTCGCTCTATAATGCCATGGATGAGAATGACGAGCAGATTGCCGCAAACCTTGCGGAGGTCGCGGAAGAGCTTGATGCCGAGCGCGCTCAGGTCGCGCTGGCCTGGCTATTGAGCAAGCCCGGCGTGGCCGCGCCGATTATCGGCGCGTCAAGGCAGGAACAGCTGGATGAACTGCTGCATGCGGTCGATTTAACGCTGACGCCAGAGCAGATTGAGAAGCTGGAAGCACCGTATAAACCTCACCCGATCGTGGGGTTCAAGTAACCCGCCGTCCCTACCAGATTCCCGGCTCGCGCTGCGCTTAGCCGGGCTACAGATTCACCAATATCTGCGGACAACGGGTTGACCACCGCCTCCGGGAAATTATGCCACTCTGCGCTTTGCTCCCGGGGGCGGCGCAAAGCGCCTTGCCGTATATGGACACCTCCCGTTATGCAAGCCATCTCTGCATTTTGTGTAACGGGGTAAGTTGCGTTCGTATATCCGGCCTCTCTTACGATACCGTCGTATCCGGGCCATGATGTTATCT
>NZ_JAIFJY010000007.1:0-250227 GCF_051835185.1 Klebsiella sp. K5-306 | reverse complement strand
TGAAGGCGCTGACCAGCGAGAAGGAGCGGAAAATCCGCATGGTGCAGCTGCGCACGGTGAGTAAGCGGGAAAAAATCCTCTTCCCGGCGGTGCTGTTGCTGCTGGTGGCGCTGCTGCTGCCGGACGCGGCGCCGCTGCTGGGGATGTTCTGCTTCGGCAACCTGATGCGCGAGAGCGGGGTGGTGGAGCGCCTGAGCGACACGGTGCAGAACGGGCTGATAAATATCGTGACGATATTCCTCGGATTATCGGTGGGGGCGAAGCTGGTGGCGGACAAGTTCCTGCAGCCGCAGACGCTGGGGATACTGGTGCTGGGGGTGACAGCGTTCTGCGTGGGCACGGCGGCGGGCGTGCTGATGGCGAAGCTGCTGAACCTGTGCAGCCGGCACAAAATCAACCCGCTGATTGGCTCCGCCGGGGTGTCGGCGGTGCCGATGGCGGCAAGGGTGTCGAATAAGGTGGGGCTGGAGTCGGACGCGCAGAACTTCCTGCTGATGCACGCGATGGGGCCGAACGTGGCGGGGGTGATTGGCTCGGCGATTGCCGCCGGGGTGATGCTCAAGTACGTGCTGGCGATGTGAATCGTTACCTTTCCCCGGATTGCGCCGTAAACGGCTTATCCGGGCTACCGGCCCGCAGACGGCTGTAAACCCGTAGCCCGGGATAAGGCGTCAGCCGCAACCCGGGGATTCTCCCGGAGGCGGCGCTTAACGCGCCTTGTCCGGGCTACCAGACTGCACGGACCCGTAGCCCGGTCAGCGCAGCGCCACCGGGAGATTTCCTATAAGGAGGCTTTGATGAATGAAACCATAACATTACGCCCCGAAAGCAGGGCATCGACAAAAGATGTCATTATCGATTACATGCTGGCATCAGTAGATGAAGTTGAACAACTGCAGCCCGCGCTTAACCTGTTAGCGCACCCATCGGTTGCCCGCGGAGGCCATGATTTTTTTGTCCATTGCTATGAGGCGGGTACGCAAAATAAAGCAGCTGAAACAGAACCGGCGCTACCTGATACGGTATTTCGGGACTCCACGCCGTGGATGCAAAGAAGTGGGCTGCTGTGTGCCGCAGCGGGTCATCTGGATGCCCGGGGGCTGGCGCTGACGCACAATCGTCTGTGCGACCTGGCCGGTCAGTATTGTGCCGGCGCGGCGGATGCCGATGCTGAAATCCGCAGCGGATTTTATACCGTGCGCAGCATATCGCTGCCGGTTTACCGGCGACTGCTGCGGGACAAGCATCCTCATGGCGTCTGCCTGCAGCAGTCGCTGCTGCATCTGCTGGCCTGGAAGAGCGAATCACCCTGGGCGCGGCAGCAGGCTCAACGGTTGCTCTGGCAGGGCGGCGTACTGGGTGATAACGGCGAATTTGCGCTGATGACGCTCGATGACGAGCTGCGGGAGCGGCAGTTTGCCTGGCCGGGGCTGTGGTCGCTGCTGGCCGTCACCGGGTTTCTGGCGAAATTCCCGGCCGGGCCGATTTTTGCTGATTAAATAGCGCTCCCCGTTCGGGGAGCCTGTTAGTTGGTCGCAGGATATTCCTGTACGGCGATATGCAGCGTAATTTTTTTATCGTCACGCATAATCACCACCGGAATTTCCGAGCCCGGACGGATCTCTGCGACCTGATCCATGGTTTCCAGGGCGGAAACGGCGGGTTTATCGTTAACCGAAATAATCACGTCATTGGCGCGGATCCCTGCCTGGGCTGCCGGGCCTTCCGGCGCCACATCATTGACTACAATCCCCTGCAATTGATCGATACCGCCGCCGCTCTGCGCGTGCAGCGGCGCAATTTCGCGGCCGCTGATCCCAATGTAGCCACGAATCACGCGGCCATCGCGGATCAGCTTATCCATAATCTTGGTCGCCAGCTGGAAAGGAATCGCAAAGCCGATGCCCTCCGGCGTTTCGCCATCGTTGCTTTTATCAAATGACAGGGTATTGATACCCATAAGCTCGCCCAGCGAGTTCACCAGCGCGCCGCCGGAGTTACCGTGGTTGATTGACGCATCGGTCTGCAGGAAGTTCTGGCGTCCAGTGGGGTTCAGACCGATACGCCCGGTGGCGCTGATAATGCCCTGGGTAATGGTTTGCCCGAGGTTGTACGGGTTGCCAATCGCCAGCACGACGTCACCGATATGCGGCACGCGTTTCGGGTTAATCGGAATAACCGGCAGACCGCCGCTGGCGTTGATTTTTAATACCGCCAGATCGGTGAGGGTATCTGAGCCGACCAGCAGCGCTTCAAAGACCCGGCCATCCTGCAGGGCAACAATAATCTGATCGGCATCGTTGATGACGTGCTTGTTGGTCAGAATATAGCCGCGCTGGTCCATGATCACGCCGGAGCCGAGCGTTAACTGATTATGACTGGTGCTGTTAAGGGCGCGGTTATAGACATTGACGACCGCAGGCGCCGCGCGACGGACGGCGGAATTATAGCTGGCGGGGGATTCATCCGCGCTATCGTATTGCGTGGTCGGCGAAAGCTGCCACTGGCGCAGGGAAGGCATGACGGCCAGCAGCAAACCGCCGACGATCAAACCGATAAGTATCGAACGTAAAAGCTTTGCAGGCATGATGCAGATATCTTTGATGGATAGACAGGCGAAGCATAACACGACTTGTCCGGACATCGCACTGCACGCGATGTCCGGAAGGCGAGTTAGCGCAGCAGTAGATAGATGCTTTCGCTGCCGCGAACGACGTTCAGTGCAATGACCGTCGGTTTGCTTTCGAGTACTTTTCGCAGTTCGGCAATCGAGCGCACGCGTTCGCGATTGAGGCCAATAATGATATCGTCCTTATGCAGGCCGGCCTGCGCGGCAGGGCTGCCTTTATCGACGTTATCAATGATGACGCCTTTGGTCCCATCCTTCATCTGACCGTCGCTTAACGATGCGCCCTGTAGCGCCGGAGCGATAAGCTCTGCGCTGGCGGAAGACGAGGTGCTCTTGTCCAGCGTGACCTCCACTTCAACGGGTTTCCCTTCACGCAATAGTCCTAATTTCACCTTGGTTCCCGGCTCGGTCGTGGCGATGCGTGAACGCAGTTCGGCGAAGCTGTTGAGCGGTTTGCCGTTCAGGCTGACGATAACGTCGCCAGATTTAACGCCCGCTTTAGCCGACCCCGAGTTTGGCAGGACTTCGCTAACGAATGCGCCGCGCTGGACGTCAAGATTCATCGCTTTGGCGATATCCGCGCTCATTTCCATTCCTTTAATACCCAACAGGCCGCGTTTGATTTCGCCAAACTGGATAAGCTGCTGAGAGAGGATTTTTGCCATATTGCTGGGAATGGCGAAACCAATGCCGACGCTGCCGCCGCCCGGGGCCAGAATGGCGGTGTTGATGCCAATCAGCTCGCCGTTGAGATTCAGCAGCGCGCCACCGGAGTTGCCGCGGTTAATGGAAGCATCGGTCTGGATAAAGTTTTCCAGCCCCTCAAGGTTCAGGCCGCTGCGGCCAAGGGCGGAAACAATCCCGGATGTGGCGGTCTGACCCAGGCCAAACGGGTTACCGACGGCGACGGCGAAGTCGCCAACCCGCAGCTTGTCCGAGTCGGCGATAGCGATTTGCGTCAAATTACTGGGCTTGAGGATCTGCAGCAGTGCAATATCGCTCTGCTCGTCGCTGCCGACCAGTTTGGCATCGAACTCACGCCCGTCGTTGAGCTGGACGCTGATCTTCTGGGCCTGATTAATGACGTGATTATTGGTCAGCACGTAGCCTTTTGCGGCATCAATGATGACCCCAGAACCCAGTCCTTCAAAAGGCTGCGCCTGCTCTTGCGGCGCGTTGTCGCCAAAATATTTTTTCAACTCTTCCGGCATATCCTGCGCGGGTGACGCGGTACCCTCAACCTGTACGCTCACCACCGCCGGCAACACTTTTTCCAGCATTGGCGCGAGGCTTGGCAGCGCGCCCTGGCCCGGAACTTGTGTCGGTAAAGACGCTGCTGCCGGAGGTAAGGCTGACAACGACAACCCAATGCTTAACGCTAACGCACTCAACAGCAAAGTTGGTTTATTCATTAGTTGCTGGCTCTCGTAACCTGAGGTGTATGGGAAACGTCCCGAATGGCCCGATGTTATTGAATTTTCGACCCGGTAACAACGTGGGCAATAGTTAAATTGTAGCTGGGATGAGAGGTTGAAACGGGCGCAGAGGGTGCGCCCGGAAAATATTTTTACTGGCGTTGCCGAATCAATCGCGCTTTACACCGCCGCGCAGCAGACCGGATGCGCCTTCAGAATAGTCGCGCGGCATCTGGACCGGAGCCTGATCGTTGCCCGCTTCGGACTCTTCCAGACGATTGCGGAACGGATTAGCGTCCGCCATGGTGTCCGGCAGGAGGTTGCTGGAGCTTTTCGCCATATGCTGATACAGCTGGCGGTAATCATGCGCCATGTTATCCAGAAGCTCGGCGCTCTGGGCGAAATGGCTCACCAGCTCTTCGCGGTACTCCTCCAGCTCTGCTTTATTCTTTTCCAGTTCAAACTGCAGCGCCTGCTGTTGGCGTAATTTACGATTGCCAAAACGCATCGCGACGGCACCGATAATGATGCCGACAACTAGCCCAATTAGCGCGTATTCCCAGGTCATGAACATCTCCCGTTGTTTTGTGGTTCCGTAGGGTGGCTATGAGGCTCTCCGCCTGCGCCCGATAGTGCCACTATAACCGCTAATTCCACAGAAGTGGAATCCTGGCGTATCATCACGTAGTGTAGAGCAGCCTTTTTTTCGTCAATCGTGAGCTACGGCATTACGGTTTTCAAGGAATAACAATTAGATCATGCAAAGCCTGTCCCCAACATCGCGTTACCTTTCCGCTCTCAAAGAGGGAAGCCATCAACCTGACGACGTTCAGCGAGAAGCGGTCAGCCGCCTCGATACGATTTATCAAGAATTGCAGAATAAACCTTCGGTAGCGCCGCAAACCGGCGGCGGTCTGCGGGCGAAATTCGGCAAGCTGCTGGGCAAGCGTGAACCCGCTGTCGAAACGGCCGCAGTTCGCGGTCTCTATATGTGGGGTGGGGTCGGCAGAGGGAAAACCTGGCTGATGGATCTGTTCTTTCAAAGTCTGCCGGGAGAACGTAAACAACGTCTGCATTTTCATCGCTTTATGCTGCGGGTACATGAAGAGTTAACCACGCTGCAGGGGCACAGCGATCCGCTGGAAATCGTTGCGGACCGTTTTAAAGCTGAAACCGATGTGCTCTGCTTTGATGAGTTTTTTGTCTCTGACATTACCGATGCGATGCTGCTGGGCGGTCTGATGAAAGCGCTGTTTGCCCGCGGGATAACCCTGGTGGCGACGTCGAATATTCCTCCTGACGAACTGTACCGTAACGGTCTGCAGCGCGCCCGCTTCCTGCCTGCGATCGACGCGATTAAGCAGCACTGCGATGTGATGAATGTCGACGCCGGCATCGATTATCGTCTGCGCACGCTGACCCAGGCGCACCTGTGGCTGTCGCCGCTGAACGCTGAGACCCGCCAGCAGATGGACAAACTGTGGCTGGCGCTGGCGGGCGCAAAGCGCGAGCAGATGCCAACGCTGGAGATAAACCACCGCCCGCTGCCGACGTTAGGCGTTGAGAACCAGACGCTGGCGGCTTCCTTTGCGACGCTGTGCGTGGATGCGCGTAGCCAGCACGACTATATTGCGCTTTCGCGTCTGTTTCATACCGTCATGCTCTTTGATGTGCCGGTGATGACCGGGCTGATGGAGAGCGAGGCGCGGCGCTTTATCGCCCTCGTCGATGAATTCTACGAACGCCACGTCAAACTGGTGGTCAGTGCGGCGGTTCCGCTGTATGAGATCTATCAGGGCGAGAGATTAAAATTCGAGTTCCAGCGCTGTTTATCGCGCCTGCAGGAGATGCAGAGCGAGGAGTATCTGAAGCGAGAACACCTGGCGGGGTAAAACCGGGTACAAATCACATAAAGGGGTCGATCTTTGACCCCGACTTCTCTATAATCTTGCGACCCCACGTTACGAGAAGGTTTTTTTCCCAAAACTTTCTATGTGCCGGCATAGGCTATTCGAAGGGGTAGGTTTGCTGGACAATGTCGTGTGAACCTCAACTGACTAAACGTTTGGGTGTTCACCAACGTGTAACTTATTTATTTGGGTAAGCTTTTAATGAAAACTTTTACAGCTAAACCAGAAACCGTAAAACGCGACTGGTATGTTGTTGACGCGACCGGTAAAACTCTGGGCCGTCTGGCTTCCGAACTGGCTCTGCGCCTGCGCGGTAAGCACAAAGCGGAATACACTCCGCACGTTGATACCGGTGACTACATCATCGTTCTGAACGCAGAAAAAGTTGCTGTAACCGGCAACAAGCGCGAAGACAAAATGTACTATCACCACACCGGCCACATCGGTGGTATCAAAGAAGCGACCTTTGAAGAGATGATTGCCCGCCGTCCTGAGCGTGTGATTGAAATCGCGGTTAAAGGCATGCTGCCAAAAGGCCCGCTGGGTCGTGCTATGTACCGTAAGCTGAAAGTTTACGCGGGTAACGAGCACAACCACGCGGCACAGCAACCGCAAGTTCTTGACATCTAATCGGGATTATAGGCAATGGCTGAAAATCAATACTACGGCACCGGTCGCCGCAAAAGTTCCGCAGCTCGCGTTTTCATCAAACCGGGCAACGGTAAAATCGTTATCAACCAGCGTTCTCTGGAACAGTACTTCGGTCGTGAAACTGCCCGCATGGTAGTTCGTCAGCCGCTGGAACTGGTCGACATGGTTGAGAAATTAGATCTGTACATCACCGTTAAAGGTGGTGGTATCTCTGGTCAGGCTGGTGCGATCCGTCACGGTATCACCCGCGCTCTGATGGAGTACGATGAGTCCCTGCGTGGCGAACTGCGTAAAGCTGGTTTCGTTACTCGTGATGCTCGTCAGGTTGAACGTAAGAAAGTCGGCCTGCGTAAAGCACGTCGTCGTCCGCAGTTCTCCAAACGTTAATTGTCCTCTGCTTATGCAGAACAATTTGCGAAAAAACCCGCTTCGGCGGGTTTTTTTATGGATAAATTTGCCATTTTCACTCTACAAACGCCCCATTATTACCACTTTTTCAGCATTTCCAGAATACCCTCACCACAACGTCTTCAAAATCTGGTAAACTATCATCCAATTTTCTGCCCAAATGCAGGTGATTGTTCATTTTTTGTTTGGATGATAAGCAAAAGTGATATCACGCAAATGGGGTTTTTACATCTGGCTGGCCATCCGTGGTCGGCAGCAGTACAAAATTCTGAATATACCTGGAGGTTTTCATGGCTGTCGCTGCCAACAAACGTTCGGTAATGACGCTGTTTTCTGGTCCTACTGACATCTATAGCCATCAGGTCCGCATCGTGCTGGCCGAAAAAGGTGTTAGTTTTGAGATAGAGCACGTGGAGAAGGATAACCCGCCTCAGGATCTGATTGACCTCAACCCGAATCAAAGCGTGCCGACGCTTGTGGATCGTGAGCTCACTCTGTGGGAATCTCGCATCATTATGGAATACCTGGATGAGCGTTTCCCGCATCCGCCGCTGATGCCGGTTTATCCGGTGGCCCGTGGGGAAAGCCGTCTTTACATGCAGCGTATCGAAAAAGACTGGTATTCTCTGATGAATACTATTCAGACCGGTACCGCTTCGCAGGCCGATACTGCACGTAAGCAGCTGCGTGAAGAGTTGCAGGCCATTGCGCCGGTCTTCACCCAGAAGCCCTACTTCCTGAGCGATGAGTTTAGCCTGGTGGACTGCTACCTGGCTCCGCTGCTGTGGCGCCTGCCGGTTCTTGGCGTCGAGCTGGTTGGTGCTGGCGCGAAAGAGCTTAAAGGCTATATGACTCGCGTATTTGAGCGCGACTCCTTCCTCGCTTCTTTAACTGAAGCCGAGCGTGAAATGCGCCTCGGTCGGGGCTAAATGATGGATGTATCACAGCTGACGCCTCGTCGCCCGTACCTGCTGCGGGCGTTCTATGAGTGGCTGCTGGATAACCAGCTGACTCCGCATCTGGTCGTTGACGTGACTCTGCCGGGCGTACTTGTGCCGATGGAGTATGCGCGTGATGGGCAAATTGTTCTCAATATTGCTCCGCGTGCTGTCGGTAACCTGGAGCTGGCGAACGACGAAGTGCGTTTTAACGCGCGTTTCGGCGGCGTGCCGCGCAATGTCTCCGTGCCGATGGCTGCCGTACTGGCGGTTTACGCGCGTGAGAACGGTGCGGGGACCATGTTCGAACCAGAAGCCGCTTACGATGAAGATGTCACCAGCCTGAACGATGAAGAAGAGCTGCCTGACAGCGAAACGGTCATGTCGGTGATCGATGGCGATAAGCCAGATAATCACGACGACGATCCGGATGATACGCCGCCGCCCCGTGGCGGACGTCCGGCGCTACGCGTTGTGAAGTGATATCAATAACAGGCCCTGCGGGGCCTGATTCATATATGAATTCATATGTGAATCAGACAGCATCCCCTATTCCAAGCGAAGCATGCCATAGCTATGCTTCGCTTTTTTTCATTTTATAACTTTACTGCTGGCGTCGAGCCACTTCTCCGTCAGGACAAAGTGTGTTTCTGCTGTGGGCTGGGTCTGCACAGATTATTTTGCTGTGCCCTATGGTCATCCAGCACAGGAGATAGGGTATATTAGATGAAATGGGAGTGTGAATTCATATTTTTCTGGGTTTATTTGTTGTAACTTTAATTAAGGTGTTTCTATGATGAATATGTGTTCTTATTTTACTATTGATGCCGTTTATTTATAAAGAGCAGATTAATTAACTGACCCGTGTTTTATTTAACTTACCTGCAATTCATTTACTATCTTCTTGTAATTGTTGAAGGTTTTTACTTTTTAAAATTTGCGATTATTTTTCTTGAGATTAGTCGTTCAATTAAGTAGATTAGCCGGCGGTGAGAGGAGTCTCTTTCATCATTACTTCCAGTGACTAATTCTTTTCTCAATAATTATTGAGGGGATGATTAGTGGCAATGATTTAATTGGATAAAGGATGTGCCGATATTTTTATTGATATCGGTCGTACGATACATTAAGGAAAATTGATATGTTCTCTAAAAAGTCGCTTTCTGCGCTATGCGTTTGCGCTGCTATTGTTTCTGCTGCGGGCGTTAATGCTGCTACGGATACTACTCTCACCGTTAAAGGAACCTTTGTTCCGGCTGCGTGCACCCCGGAGCTGAGCAACAGTGGTGTTGTTGATTACGGCTCTATGAACAACTCGGTTCTCGAAAAGCCGGTCAGCGGTAGCACCCTGGTTCAGTTGGGCAAAAAATCCATTACATTAACGGTTAGCTGCGATGCGGCGACCAGCGTGGGCATCGTGGCGAAGGATAACCGTGCCAGTTCTAAAGTTGAGATTTCAAGCTCGGCGTATATTGCTGACTATATCCCGGGGCAAAATATGACAACGGAATCTGCGGCGTTTGGCCTCGGTACCGTTAATGACATGAAGATCGGTGCTTATTCCGTTACGGCAATGAAGGATGGATTAACTGCTGATGGCGCGGCAGTGGATATGATCGTGAAAAATAGAGGCGGGGCAAATAGCTCGTGGGAGAATGCAAATAGCGGTGCTTTATATTACTCCGACGCTACCCGTATCGTTACCGTTGCTGAAACCGGCAAAACCACCCCAATGCTGTTTAAAGATTTAGTGATGCCGCTGGATATCGTTTCCGCCGTTCAGAACAATGGTGTACTGGGTGCCGGAACGCAAATTGAGCTGGATGGTAATGCCACGCTGAGTCTTGTTTATCTCTAATATTTATATGCTGTCCTTCTGAAATTCGGCCCAATAAATATTTTTATAAAATTTATTGGGCCTGTTAATAAGCTCTATCTCATTTTAATACACACCACTAATATGAAAAAAACGCTGCTGTTGTCGATATTGATATTGACGACCCGGGCCAATGCCAGCGGCATGGTGCCTGAGACGTCGGTTTTACTCGTTGATGAGCAAAAAGGTGAGGTGTCGATGAACCTCACCAATTCCGATTCGCATCCATCTCTGCTTTATACCAAAGTGGTTGATTTAGACGATAGCGATAAATCTATCCGCTTAATTGTCACGCAGCCGGTAGTACGCGTAGAGCAAGGGGACACGCAAAAGATCCGCTTTATATTGCAAACGTCTAAACCGCTACAACAGGAAGAGTTTAAACGGGTCACCTTTGAAGGAATACGCCGAAGGAAAAGGGAAAACTGAAAACAACGGTCACTATTCGTCAGGATTTACCGGTCATTATCCATCCGGCTGGCCTGGCGGAGGAGCCCGCGCCGTGGAAACATCTGGTCTGGCGCAAAAAGGGGGGCCAGCTGGAAATCAGTAATCCGAGCGACTATGTCGTCAGGATGACATCCATGTTTAATACTTTGCCTTCAGGTTCTCCCGGCGAGTTAGCGAAAACGTATCTCCTGCCGCACACCAGCGTCAGCGTAAAATTACCTGCTAAAGCGGGAGCGGATACGAAAGTCGAGTTTTTCCCGGCAAGCCGCTATGGATATAAAGGAGATCGCTACATCACCTCGTTGCAGTGACCATGTTCAAGGATGAACGGAATGCTCAGGAAAAAGCTGTTGGCCTGTCTTATCGGGTTGGGAAGCGCTCAACTGGCGGTAGCTGAAGAGGCCAAAAAGAGCGCGATAGAATTTGATAGTGAAACCTTAACGTCTTTGGGCATCGATCCGCAAATTGCGCATTATTTCTCCTCAGAAGCCAAATTCCTGCCGGGGGCGAGCTCGGTTATGCTGGGCGTTAACGGTAAGGATAAGGGAAATATCGTCGCCCACTTTGATGATGACGGCCAGCTGTGTTTCGATAAAGCGTTTATGCAACAGGCCGGTATTCGCCAATCCGTGGTCGATAGCGAGGGCTGCTATGACTATTTACAGGCCCATCCTGAAACGATCCTGAAAGCGTCGCCCGGAAAAGGGCGAATCGATCTGATATTACCGCAGGAGCAGTTAGTCCACCAAAGTACCGACCTCAGCGGATACGACACGAGCGGTACGGCTGGGGTGCTGAATTATACCTTTTTCGCTTCGCGCAACGATTATAGCGGCGGTCATTCCGAGTATTCGCAGCTGATGCTGGACGGCGGTCTAAACGTGAATACCTGGCTGCTGCGTAGCCATCAGCTATTAAGCCGTGCGAATAATCAGTTTACCAGCGAAAATTCGCAGACCTACCTACAGCGCACCTTTACGCAGATAAAAAGCACCGTCAAGGCGGGTGAAATAGGCATGAATAACCCTTTGCTCGACGGCACCGAGCTATACGGTATCTCCTTGATGCCGGAGAGCGCCCTTAACGATGCCGGGAGCGGCGTGCTGGTAACCGGGATCGCCAGTACCCCGCAGGCGCGGGTTGAGATCCGCCAGCAAGGGATCATGGTGTATTCCACTTTAGTGCCTGCCGGCCCCTTTACCTTAACGGATATTCCCCTGCGCAACGTCACCAGCGATCTGACGGTCACCGTTATTGAGACCGATGGCAGCCAGCATAGCCAGGTGGTTCCCGCCTCATTGTATCGCTCCGGGCTGGGGCCTGCGGGCGGATATCAATTTTCATTAGGCCGGGTGAGCGATGCATATAGCCAGCAGCCCTGGGTAGCCAGCCTGGCTGGCGGCTGGAAGCTGAACGCCAGGCATAATTTAACTAGCGGCGCGATCGTTGCCCAGAGCTACCAGGCCTTAGGAATACGCGTTGACTCAGTACTGCCGCAGGAAATTTCGCTTTCTCTTCAGATTAACCAGGCGTTCGATCGCGATAATGCGCAGCAGGGCCAGAAGTACACTCTATCGACCTCCTGTGCAACACAGTCCGGTTTTGGGCTGAATGCTTCGTTGAGCAAATATTCTGAAAAGTATCGTGAGTTTTCTCAGGCCATTGATAAGAGTTTTAGCGCCACCAATAAAATGGAGTACTCATTGGGTGCGAGCTGGGGACACCCTGTTATAGGTACGATGAGCGCCAGCTTCTATGATGTAACAGGGTTCGATAGCCAAAATAATTCTCGCTACGCGACGCTTAACTGGGGAAAGAGTTTTAGCGCATTTTCCGTATCGGCAAGCTGGCAGCGCCAGCTCAGCGGCGGGAGTATCGAACAAAGCAATGATAATATTTTTTACCTGAACCTGAATATTCCCTTCCAGCAGCATTCGGTCAACGCTTACGCGCGCAGTGAAAAAGGGCGGAAGAGATTCGGTACTTCGGTAACGGGCACTATCAGCGATGATACCACTTATACCCTCGGCGCCGAACGTGACCAGACCGAGAGTCGGAACAGCTTCAGCGGCGGGATAAATCAGAATCTGCATTACACGCAGCTAAGCATGAATGCGAGTACCAACGGTTCGCAGAGCCATAGCTATTCCGGAACGCTGCGCGGGGGAATGGCCGCCCACCGCCATGGTGTGACTTTTACACCGTGGGCGATTCGCGACACCTTTGCCATTGCCAGCCTGGATAAGCCGGTTTCCGGAGTGCGCATCGAGACATCGCAGGGGCCGGTGTGGACTGACTTCAGCGGTCAGGCAGTCATTCCTTCCGTTTCGGCCTGGCGAGAGGCAGCCGTTGAAATCAACACCGCGACTTTGCCAAAGAACATGGATATTGGCAATGGGCTCAGAATGCTCAAGCAAGGCCGAGGGGCCGTAGGCAAAATCCGCTTTTCTACCATCACGGAGCGCCGGGTGCTGCTGGATGTCACGATGGGGAACGGTGATCCGCTGCCGAAGGGGGTCGCCGTAACGGATTCAGCGGGCAATTACTTAACGACTTCCGTCGATGACGGCGTGCTTTTTTTGAACAACCTCACAGGGAGACAAACATTGGTGGCGAAACTGGAAAAGGGAAGTTGCCGCATCTCGATAACGCTGCCTGAAGCGCCAGACGCAGATGCGTTCTATGAAAATGCCAGCGGGGTATGTCAATGATTCGTCTATGGCTGGGCCTTAGCCTGCTGGCGTTTTCCGGCGCCCTTCTGGCCGGATGCGAATTAAATAGCACGCAGCGTTCGGTTGACTATCTGCCCGTTCGCCCGGCAGAACGTCAGCAGACGGGAGATAAGCCTGTGGTACTTCCGGAAAAGCAGTTCGTCCTGCATGTACATTGTGATAAGCCACAACGTATTCGGCTTTTCTTCGGTAGCGCCTATGCGCAAAACGGCAGGTTCGCACTTGGCAATCGTGGGGAAATGAATATTACCGCCGGGCAAGCGGTGGCTGACGATCGCGACGTGATGCTGGTCCCTGTACGGAGCGCCGGGGCGCCGATTACCGCGGAAGCAGCAAAGCGATCCCGCATTGCGCTCAATCAAGGGATCGCCTTTGTACAGGGAGAAGAGATTGAAGCCAGTCAGCTCTCTGTGGTTCTGAACGTGGCTTCAATGATGGAGAGCCAGGCGATTACGGATCGCGTAACGTATCGTGGGAATCTGCAGATCAGGGTGGTAACTCCATGAGGTACGCCTTTGTTTTATTCGCGCTTTTACTCAGTCCGATCCTTCACGCCGGCGACAACCTTAGTATTGATTTTACCGTGACCGCAGAAGCGGCGGCGTGCACGCCAACGCTGAGCCATAACGGCATCGTAGATTTCGGTGAGCGGCATGTCGGGTCGCTATCAACGTCCGCGTTTACCCAGCTGGGCGTGCGGGATATTACCTTAACGATTACCTGCGAATCCTCCACCGGGATCGCTATTACGGCGAGAGATGCGCGATCCAGTTCCGCTATCACGGGAAAAGATACACACGGCCATGAGGGAGTGCTTTTTCAGGTCAATGGTGGCGGATACATAAGCGACAAATTACGGCTTTTTGGTCTGGGTATGACGATGGAAAATAAACCTATTGGCAGCTATGCGATGCAAATCGATTCCGCCAATACCATCGCAGTTGATGATAAAAAAGTTGCCGTTGATATCGCCGGATCGGCCAGCAAGGAGGGACCGTGGGAAGTTTCCTCGCTTTTACCGCTCCCAACGGGACAGGACTATTTCTATACCTTTGTTAAAAAAGGCTCTTCGGTGCCGCAGCCAATCACGGCGGCAACGGTGCCTCTGCAGATAAGCGCATCGGTGGGAAGTAATCTCAGGAGCGGGCAAAAGGTGACGTTGGACGGCGAGGCGGTAATCAGTATTGTCTATCTCTGAATGAATAAGCTTGCGGGCTCCGGGACCCGCAAGCTTTTTTCGTTACACTTCCAGGTAGTTCAGGATGCCGTCAGCCGCCTTACGGCCTTCGGCAATCGCGGTGACCACCAGGTCAGAGCCGCGAACGATATCGCCGCCGGCGAAGATTTTCGGGTTGCTGGTCTGGAAGGCGTTGTCGCTGCCTTCCGGTGCAATCACGCGGCCCTGAGAATCGAGCTCAACGCTGTGCTTCGCCAGCCATTCCATGCTGTGCGGACGGAAACCAAACGCCATGACTACGGCATCTGCTGGCACCACATGTTCTGAGCCGGCAACGATTTCCGCGCGGCGGCGGCCTTTCGCATCCGGCTGGCCCATCTCCGTACGCGCCATCTTCACGCCGCAGACTTTACCGTTGGCATTCACTTCAATGCCCAGCGGCTGAACGTTGAACTGGAATTCCACGCCTTCTTCCCGCGCGTTTTTCACTTCGCGTTTCGAGCCCGGCATGTTCTCTTCATCACGGCGATAGGCGCAGATGACGTGAGTCGCGTTCTGGCGAATCGAGGTACGCACGCAGTCCATTGCGGTGTCGCCGCCGCCAAGAACCACGACGCGTTTGCCTTCCATGCTGACGTACGGCTCGTCCGCCGTTTCACCAAAGCCCATGATCTGCTTGGTATTGGCGATCAGGAAGGGCAGCGCATCAAAGACGCCGCTGGCGTCTTCGTTTTCCAGACCGCCGCGCATTGACTGATAGGTACCAACGCCGAGGAATACCGCATCGTACCCTTTCAGCAGATCGTCGAGTTGTACATCGCGACCCACCTCGGTATTGAGTTTGAACTCAATGCCCATACCGGTAAAGATCTCGCGACGACGGGTCATCACCTCTTTTTCCAGCTTAAAGGCTGGAATACCAAAGGTCAGGAGGCCGCCGATCTCCGGATGGCGATCGAAGACTACCGCCTTCACGCCGTTACGGGTCAATACGTCGGCGCACGCCAGACCTGCCGGACCCGCGCCGATAATGGCGACGGTTTTGCCGGTTTGTTTCACGCCGCTAAGGTCAGGACGCCAGCCCATTTCGAACGCTTTATCGTTGATATAGCGCTCAATGTTACCGATGGTTACCGCGCCGAACTCATCGTTCAGGGTGCAGGAACCTTCGCACAGGCGGTCCTGCGGGCAAACCCGTCCGCAGACTTCCGGTAGGGTATTGGTCTGATGCGACAGCTCAGCCGCTTCGAAAATACGTCCTTCATTAGCCAGCTTCAGCCAGTTCGGGATGTAGTTATGCACCGGGCATTTCCATTCGCAGTACGGGTTGCCGCAGGACAGGCAGCGATCTGCCTGTGCTTTAGCCTGGCCTTCTGAAAACGGCTCGTAAATTTCCACAAATTCAATTTTACGGATCTTCAGCGCTTTTTTAGGCGGATCAACTCGCTGTAAGTCGATAAATTGATAGACATTCTGACTCATCTTAACCCCTTACTGCGCCTGCACCCGCAGCTCAGCTGCGGAACGACTACGGTGACCCAACAGTGCTTTAACATCGCTGGACTTCGGTTTGACCAGCGCAAACTTCGCCGAGAAGGCCGGCCAGTTGGCCAGAATCTCTTCACCGCGCTGTGAACCGGTAAGCTGCACATGCTCGGTAATTAAACCGCGCAGGTGCTCTTCATGGATGGCCAGAGAGTCAACGTCCAGCACTTCTACCAGTTCAGAGTTCACGCGTTTACGGAAGTCGCCGTCTTCATCCAGTACGTAACCAAAGCCACCGGTCATGCCTGCGCCGAAGTTGACGCCGGTTTTGCCCAGCACGCAGACGATGCCGCCGGTCATATATTCACAGCCGTTGTCGCCGATACCTTCGACGACGGTGATAGCCCCGGAGTTACGCACTGCGAAACGCTCGCCCGCACGACCCGCAGCATACAGACGACCGCCGGTCGCGCCGTACAGACAGGTGTTGCCGATAATGCTGGCTTCATGGCTACGGAAGGCCGAGCCTACCGGAGGACGAATGGCGATCAGGCCGCCGGCCATCCCTTTACCCACGTAGTCGTTCGCGTCGCCGGTCAGATGCAGCTCAACGCCGCCGGCATTCCACACGCCGAAGCTCTGACCTGCGGTACCGCTGAAGTGGGCGGTAATAGGATCTGCTGCCAGGCCCTGGTCACCGTGGGTCTGGGCGATGTAGCCGGACAGCGAGGCTCCTACGGAACGGTCAGTATTGCGGATATCGAACCAGAACGTTTTGCTCTGCTTGCCGTCAACAAAGGGTTTTGCCTGCTGCAGCAGCTGCGCATTCAGGACGCCATTATCGAACGGCGGGTTGTTCTCCGTGCAGTACAGCGCTTTGCCCGGATGCGGCTCCGCGGTTTCCAGCAGCTTGCTCAGATCCAGCTTCTGCTGCTTGGCGGTAAAACCGTCCAGCTCTTTCAGCAGATCGGTACGGCCAATCAGATCCACCAGACGCTTCACGCCCAGCTGTGCCATCAGCTCGCGCGTTTCGCGGGCGATGAATTCAAAGTAATTGGTCACTTTAAACGGCAGACCGTGGTAGTGGTTCTTACGCAGTTTGTCATCCTGGGTTGCTACGCCGGTTGCGCAGTTGTTCAGGTGACAAATACGCAGATATTTACAGCCCAGCGCCACCATTGGTCCGGTCCCGAAGCCGAAGCTCTCAGCGCCGAGGATAGCCGCTTTGATGATATCGAGGCCGGTTTTCAGCCCACCGTCGACCTGCAGACGAATTTTATGGCGCAGCCCGTTGGCAACCAGCGCCTGCTGGGTTTCAACCAGTCCAAGCTCCCACGGACATCCCGCGTACTTCACTGACGATAGCGGGCTGGCGCCGGTGCCGCCGTCGTAGCCGGCAATGGTGATTAAATCCGCGTAAGCTTTTGCTACACCGGTGGCAATAGTCCCGACGCCCGGTTCAGAGACCAGTTTCACGGAGATCATCGCTTTCGGGTTGACCTGTTTCAGGTCGAAAATCAGCTGTGCCAGATCCTCGATCGAGTAGATATCGTGGTGCGGCGGCGGAGAAATTAACGTTACGCCAGGTACTGAATAGCGCAGTTTGGCGATATACGGAGTCACTTTATCGCCGGGTAACTGGCCGCCTTCGCCAGGCTTAGCGCCCTGGGCGACTTTAATCTGGATAACGTCGGCGTTGACCAGATAAGCCGGAGTCACGCCGAAGCGGCCGGAGGCGACCTGCTTTATGCGCGACACTTTATTGGTGCCGTAGCGCGCCGGGTCTTCGCCGCCTTCGCCGGAGTTGGAGTTGCCGCCGAGGCTATTCATGGCTTCCGCCAGCGCTTCGTGCGCTTCCGGGCTCAGCGCGCCGATAGACATCGCCGCGGTATCGAAGCGTTTGAACAGTTCGCTCGCCGGTTCAACGTCGTCCAGGTTCACCGTGGTTCCGTCCGGGGTGACGGAAAGCAGGTCGCGCAGCGTTGCCGCCGGGCGCTCGTTAACCAGCTTCGCGTACTGCTGATAATCACTGTACTCACCGCTTTGTACCGCTTGCTGCAGGGTGCGCACCACGTCCGGGTTGTAGGCGTGATATTCGCCGCCGTGAACGTATTTCAGCAGACCGCCCTGATCCAGCGGTTTACGCGCCAGCCAGGCACGTTTCGACAGATTCAGCAGATCCTGCTGGAAATCATCGAAGCCCGCGCCGCCGATACGGCTGACAACGCCCTGGAAGCACAGATCGGAGACTTCGCGATGCAGGCCGACCGCTTCAAACAGCTTCGAGCAGCGATAGGATGCAATGGTCGAAATCCCCATCTTCGACATGATCTTATACAGACCTTTGTTGATGCCGTTACGATAGTTCAGCATCACCGCGCGGTACTCTTTGTCGATGGCTTTATTATCGACCAGCTTCGCCAGGGTTTCATAGGCGAGGTACGGATAGATAGCCGTCGCGCCGAAGCCGAGCAGCACGGCAAAGTGGTGCGGATCGCGGGCGCTGGCGGTTTCGACAATAATGTTGGCATCGCAGCGCAGGCTCTTATCGACCAGGCGGGTCTGGATCGCGCCTACCGCCATCGGTGCCGGTACCGGCAGACGATTTTTAGCGATGTTACGGTCTGAGAGCACCAGCAGAACGGTACCGTTACGCACCATCTGTTCGGCTTTATCGCACAGCGCCTTCACGGTTTCAGCCAGCGTGGTTTCGGCGGCATCAAAAGTGATATCCAGGACGTCGGCGCGATAGTGCTCCTCTTCCATGGTGGTCAGCTGTTTAAAATCCGAGTACAGCAGAATCGGCGATTTGAAGCTCAGGCGATGCGCCTGGCCTTCCGCTTCACAGAAGACGTTCATTTCACGGCCGATGCTGGTGGCCAGCGACATAACGTGCGCTTCGCGCAGCGGATCGATCGGCGGGTTAGTGACCTGCGCGAACTGCTGGCGGAAGTAATCGTAAATGATACGCGGCTGGCTGGAGAGCACGGCAAATGGGGTATCATCGCCCATCGAGCCGACCGCTTCCTGGCCATTTTCACCCAGTACGCGCAGGACGGAATCCAGCTCTTCGGCACTGTAGTTGAACTGTTTCTGATAGCTGGCGAGGGTATCATCGTCCAGCTGGCGGCTACCGACCTCTTCGTCCGGCAGTTCTTCGAACGGCACCAGACGACGGACGTTTTTCGCCATCCACTCTTTATACGGGTGACGGCTTTTCAGATCGTTGTCGGTTTCCGCGGAGTGCAGAATACGCCCCTCGCGGGTATCGATAACCATCAGTTCGCCTGGACCGACGCGGCCTTTTTCAACGACTTCATCCGGCTGATAATCCCAGATACCCACCTCGGATGCGCAGGTGATGAGCTTATCTTTGGTGATCACATAGCGTGCCGGACGCAGGCCATTACGGTCGAGGTTACAGGCGGCGAAGCGACCATCGGACATCACGATGCCCGCCGGGCCGTCCCACGGTTCCATATGCATGGAGTTAAAGTCAAAGAACGAGCGCAGCTCGGGATCCATATCCGGGTTATTTTGCCAGGCTGGCGGAACCAGCAGGCGCATTGCGCGAATGATGTCCATCCCGCCCGCCAGCAGCAGCTCCAGCATGTTATCCATAGAGCTGGAGTCAGAGCCGGTTTCGTTAACGAACGGCGCGGCGTCGTGGAGGTCAGGGATTAGCGGCGTCTGGAACTTATAGGTACGGGCGCGGGCCCACTGGCGGTTACCGGTAATGGTGTTGATTTCACCGTTGTGTGCCAGGTAACGGAACGGCTGAGCCAGCGGCCAGCGCGGCACGGTATTGGTGGAAAAGCGCTGGTGGAACAGACAGATGGCTGACTCCAGGCGCAGATCCGCGAGGTCCAGGTAGAAGCGCGGCAAATCCGCCGGCATACACAGACCTTTATAAATGTTGACCAGGTTCGACAGGCTGCAAACGTAAAAATCTTTATCTTCCTGCAGACGCTTTTCGATACGACGGCGCGCGATGAATAAGCGGCGCTCCATGTCGCGCGGGCGCCAGCCAGCCGGGGCGTTAACAAAGATTTGTTCTATACGTGGCAGCGAGGAGAGGGCGATTTCACCTAGTACGCCTTCATTGGTTGGCACATCGCGCCAGCCGACGATAGACAGCGTTTCGCGCTGAAGTTCTTCTTCGACGATGCGGCGCGCCGCGTTTGCCAGTTCAGGATCCTTATTAAGGAACAGCATCCCAACGGCGTAATTTTTGGCTAAACGCCAGCCGCGCTCTTCCGCAACAATTCGGAAGAAACGATCGGGTTTTTGTAGCAGCAAGCCACAACCGTCGCCGGTTTTTCCATCGGCAAGAATCGCGCCGCGGTGCTGCATTCGGGCCAGTGCGTGTATAGCGGTTCGCACTACCTTGTGGCTAGGTTCGCCTTCTATGTGGGCGATCAGGCCGAAACCACAGTTATCCCTCTCAAGGGATTTATCGTACAACATATCAGTGAACCTCCCCAGGCTCTACGGGACACCCTCCGTTACCGATTGCGCACGGGCACAGAAAGAGCATGGCGACGGGGTTTACACCTCGCATTCGCCCTCTTTAAATCCTTTTCGCATCGGTACACAAGTTTGAGGACTTGCTGTTAAGAGGGAATCTCAATTACTGCATAAATATGATGAGCAGAGCGCTCATCCAGAAAGCTTCCAGCGGATTCCCAACTTATCGGGAATCCACACATACGTCAAATGGCAATCTTATTTATACAAAAATGTGCTATGCAACAGCTAATTAAATGATTTTTAAGAGAATAAATGCGTTTTAAATACTACTGAAACGCGCCAGGAGACAGAAACGAGTGTGATCTGTCTCACTGTATCGACGGCACGACATTATCTGTCTGTGCTGAATTGTTTTTTTATCACAGTTTTTTAAACTGCTTTTTATTTATTTTTTGGTTGCTAATACTGTTTTGTGCCAGGGTAAAGATAATTGCCAATCAGCGGCTATGTATAAGGAAAACTCATTACCCTGAACATGAATTAAATTGCAGTTATCTTGATTGTTTATGCAATGAGGTGAGCGGCCGCGTTGACGATTGATCCAGGTCATCGCCGTCGGTAGCTAAAAATGGCAGGCTTGGCCCCTTTCTTAAGGCCGGTCTATCAGATTATGCAGTTACAAAAATTAGTCAACATGTTTGGTGGGGATCTTGCGCGCCGATATGGAGAAAAGGTTCACAAACTGACGCTGCACGGTGGATTTAGCTGTCCAAATCGCGATGGCACCATTGGTCGTGGCGGCTGTACCTTTTGTAATGTCGCTTCTTTTGCCGATGAAGAGCAGCAGCACCGTTCGATTGCTGAGCAGCTAGCCCATCAGGCGCAGCGGGTAAACCGGGCTAAGTGCTATTTGGCCTATTTCCAGGCCTATACCAGTACGTTTGCCGAAGTTCAGGTACTGCGATCCATGTATCAGCAGGCAATCAGCCAGGCCAGCATCGTCGGGCTGTGCGTGGGCACCCGCCCGGACTGCGTCCCCGGAGCCGTATTGGACCTGCTGAGTGAGTATCGGGAGCAGGGCTACGAAGTATGGCTCGAGCTGGGTTTACAAACCGCGCATGATAAAACGCTGCACCGAATTAACCGCGGCCACGATTTTGCCTGCTATCAGCGAACCACCCGCCTGGCACGCGAGCGCGACCTTAAAGTGTGTAGCCACCTTATCGTGGGCCTGCCGGGCGAGGGACAGGGTGAATGCCTGGAGACCTTAGAGCAGGTAGTGGAGACCGGCGTAGACGGCATTAAGCTGCATCCACTTCATATTGTGAAGGGGAGCATTATGGCCAGGGCCTGGCAGGCAGGAAGGTTAAACGGTATTGCGCTGGACGACTATACGGTTACCGCAGGAGAGATGATCCGTCACACCCCTCCGGAAGTGATTTATCACCGTATCTCCGCCAGCGCGCGCCGCCCAACGCTGCTGGCGCCGCTGTGGTGTGAGAACCGCTGGACCGGGATGGTTGAACTGGATAAATACCTCAATGAACACGGCGTTCAGGGGTCTGCTCTCGGTCGTCGCTGGATCTCTCCATAGCAGGCGGATAACGTCATCGCTACGGCGCATTTATTTTGCTTTATCCTCTGAAAAAAAGTGGTGTGACCAACGTCACTGCCGTTGATATAAATCTGGTTATTTTATCTTGTATGGTAGTAGGCTATTACCGTTAATAACATTGAATCAGGTGATTTCGTATGCAAATGACAATGCGTTGGTTTGGGCCGGAGGAAGACAAGGTCTCTCTGGAATATATCCGCCAGGTTCCCGGCGTTGAAGGCGTGGTGGGGGCGCTCTATGATGTCGCGGTTGGTGAGGTCTGGCCGCTGGAAAAAATCCAGCGCCTGGTAAATCAGGTTCATGATGCCGGGCTAAAAATGGAAGTTATCGAAAGCGTCAATATTCATGACGATATTAAAATAGGGCTGCCTTCCCGCGATCGCTATATCGCCAACTATCAACAGACTATCCGTAATCTTGCCCGGTTTGGCGTAAAAGTGATTTGCTATAACTTCATGCCGGTTTTTGACTGGATGAAGACCGATATGAACTATGTTCTGCCGGATGGCTCCCGGACGATGGCTTTTGAAAAAAAAGATATTGATAAGAGCCTGGAAGAGGTGGTGAAAGAGGTTCTGGATAACTCAAATGGTTTTGCTCTGCCGGGCTGGGAACCTGAGCGTCTGGCCAAAGTTCAGGAGCTGTTTGCGCAGTACAAAGATGTTGATGACAAGACGCTGCGGGAGAATCTGGTCTATTTCCTGAAGGCGGTTATCCCCGTCTGCGAAGAGGTCGGCGTGAAAATGGCTATTCACCCAGACGATCCGCCGTACTCTATTTTTGGCTTGCCGCGTATCGTGAAAAATCGCGACGATCTGGATTGGATCTGCCGGGCGGTAGATTCTGAGGCCAATGGCATCACGCTCTGCACCGGTTCAATCGCGGAAGATCCTGCCAATGACGTCTACTCGATTCTGGCCGAGTTTACACGGCGCAAACGTATCCATTTTGCCCATGTGCGTAATATTAATCTTATTAAAGATAAAGACTTTTATGAATGCGCTCATCCGTCAGAATTCGGCTCTTTGGACATGTATAAAGTGATGCAGGCGCTCTATGACAATGGTTTTAGTGGCTATATACGCCCGGATCATGGACGTTTTATCTGGGGTGAAACAGGGCGGCCAGGTTATGGATTATACGACCGTGCGCTGGGCGTGACCTACCTGAAGGGGCTGTGGGAAGCGCTCAGTAAACGCTAACGCTCGTTTTGTTCTCTTCTCTATTTCCGGCTGACGCCCGTTCAGCGTCAGTCGCGTAACTGCAATCCTTCCCGCATTTTTTGCACAACTTACAGCGTCTTGCTCAGAATTGAGTATTATTGTGCGAAGTTGTCGCGAAGGAATCCCTTATGAAGCAAATCCGTATGCTGGCGCAGTATTATGTTGACCTGATGATGAAGCTGGGTCTGGTGCGCTTTTCAATGCTGCTGGCCTTTGCGCTGGTGGTGCTGGCGATAGTTGTGCAGATGGCCGTTACGATGGTGCTGCATGGCCAGGTGGAAAGTATTGATGTGATCCGCTCCATCTTCTTCGGCCTGCTGATTACCCCATGGGCGGTCTATTTCCTTTCGGTGGTGGTTGAGCAACTGGAAGAGTCCCGGCAGCGCCTCTCGCGGCTGGTAGAGAAACTGGAGGAGATGCGCGAGCGCGATCTCAAGCTGAATGTGCAGCTCAAGGACAATATCGCCCAGCTTAATCAGGAAATCGGCGAACGTGAAAAGGCGGAAGCGGAACGTGAAACGACGCTTGAGCAGCTCAAAATT
Organism: Klebsiella sp. K5-306; assembly: GCF_051835185.1. Lineage (NCBI taxonomy): Bacteria > Pseudomonadati > Pseudomonadota > Gammaproteobacteria > Enterobacterales > Enterobacteriaceae > Klebsiella > Klebsiella sp. K5-306. The sequence goes on along the minus strand of NZ_JAIFJY010000007.1, from coordinate 226,706 downwards.
GAGATGAAAGAGCGTGAAGAGGCGCAAATTCAGCTTGAGCAACAATCCTCTTTTCTGCGCTCCTTCCTTGATGCTTCTCCGGATCTGGTTTTCTATCGTAATGAAGATAAAGAGTTTTCCGGTTGTAACCGTGCGATGGAGCTTTTGACAGGCAAAAGTGAAAAGCAGCTTATCCATCTGAAGCCGCAGGATGTTTATACCGAAGAAGTGGCGGAAAAGGTGCTGGAAACGGATGAGAAAGTCTTCCGCCATAACGTCTCACTAACCTACGAACAGTGGCTGGATTATCCGGACGGGCGTAAGGCCTGCTTTGAAATCCGTAAGGTTCCTTATTACGACCGCGTAGGTAAGCGGCGCGGCCTGATGGGTTTTGGCCGCGATATCACGGAGCGTAAGCGCTATCAGGACGCTCTGGAGCGAGCCAGCCGAGATAAGACCACCTTTATCTCAACGATCAGCCACGAGCTGCGTACGCCGCTTAACGGCATTGTAGGGCTTAGCCGAATTCTGCTGGATACCGATTTGACCGGCGAACAGGAAAGATACCTGAAAACCATCCATGTCTCAGCGGTAACCCTTGGTAATATCTTCAATGATATTATTGAGATGGATAAGATGGAGCGGCGTAAAATTCAGCTGGACAACCAGCCGGTTGATTTTACCGGTTTCCTTGCGGACCTGGAAAACCTCTCCGGCCTGCAGGCGCAGCAGAAAGGCCTGCATTTTGTGCTGGAACCCACGCTTCCGCTGCCGCATAAAGTGATCACCGACGGAACGCGTTTACGCCAAATCTTGTGGAATCTTATTAGTAATGCGGTGAAATTTACTCCGCAAGGCGGGAATGTGAACGTCCGCGTGCGCTATGACGAGGGGAATATACTGCACTTCGAAGTGGAAGATTCAGGTATCGGCATCCCTGAAGCGGAGCAGGATAAGATTTTCGCCATGTACTACCAGGTTAAAGATAGCCAGGGCGGCAAGCCTGCGACGGGCACCGGTATCGGTCTTGCCGTATCACGTCGCCTGGCGCGAAATATGGGGGGGGATATCTGCGTTTCCAGCCTGCCGGGTAAAGGCGCGACATTTACCCTCACCGTACATGCTCCGGCCGTTGCGGAAGAGGTTGAAGATACGCTGGCGGAAGATGAAATGCCATTACCTGCGCTGAACGTGCTGCTGGTGGAAGATATTGAGCTAAACGTGATCGTTGCGCGATCGGTACTTGAGAAGCTTGGCAATAGCGTCGATGTGGCGATGACCGGTAAGGCTGCGCTGGAGATGTTCGTCCCCGGCGAATACGATCTGGTGCTGCTTGATATCCAACTGCCGGATATGACCGGCCTTGATATCTCTCGTCAGCTTAAACAGCGCTTTGCCGCCGACGAGCTTCCGCCGTTGGTTGCGCTTACCGCTAACGTACTGAAGAACAAGAATGAGTATCTGGAAGCGGGAATGGATGATGTCCTGAGTAAGCCGTTATCGGTTCCGGCATTAACCGCGATTATCAAAAAATTCTGGGATGCGCCGGAAGAAGAGGAGAATGAGATGCCATCTGTAGATAGCAGTAAATCGGCTTCCGTACTGGATATTCCGATGCTTGAGCAGTACATCGAACTGGTAGGGCCGAAGCTTATTTATGACGGTCTGGCCGTCTTTGAAAGAATGATGCCGGGCTATATGGCGGTTCTGGAGTCTAATTTGACCGCTCGCGACCAGAAAGGAATTGTTGAAGAGGGGCACAAGATTAAAGGGGCTGCGGGCTCGATCGGTTTGCGCCATATTCAACAGTTAGGTCAGCAGATCCAGACGCCGGATTTACCCGCATGGTCGGATAACGTTGGCGAATGGGTTGAAGAGATGAAATCCGAATGGCAAAGCGATGTCGCGGTACTGAAAGCGTGGGTCGCGGCGGCAGATAAAAAATGACCCCGGATAAACCGGGGTGCGCGAATACTGCGCCAACACCAGGGAACTGGACATTGCGCCAGAATCATTTAAGTGATTTTTTTACACGGCGCAACCTGAGGATTTGGCTTACTCGCTCATTAAGATAGCAAACCTTAAATATTTTGTTACGTGAAACAGTAAAATATGTGAAGCATAGCGAGTAAATCAAAATTTTTGACTGCTTTCATAAACTTGTACTAAGGGGCTGATGTGATGAAGAAAATTGGTGTCGTGCTGAGCGGATGCGGCGTTTATGACGGAAGTGAAATCCATGAAGCCGTCATTACCCTGCTGGCAATTGCCCGCAGCGGGGCTCAGGCCGTTTGCTATGCGCCGGATAAAATACAAACCGATGTTATCAATCATCTGACCGGCGAAGCGCAGGCGGAAAGCCGTAATGTGCTGGTGGAAGCGGCGCGTATCGCGCGCGGAGAGATTCAGCCTTTGGCCAATGCCCGAGCGGATGAGCTGGACGCGCTGATTGTGCCCGGCGGTTTTGGCGCGGCAAAGAATCTCAGTAGCTTTGCCTCGCAGGGGAGCGAATGTGAAGTGGATAGCGATCTTAAAGCGTTGGCTCTGGCGATGCATCAGGCCGGTAAGCCGCTGGGCTTTATCTGCATCGCTCCGGCGCTGTTGCCGAAAATTTTCGCTATTCCGCTACGCGTGACCATCGGTACCGATCTCGATACCGCCGATGCGGTAGAGGAAATGGGCGCTGAGCACGTGCCTTGCCCGGTGGATGATATTGTAGTTGATGAAGATAACAAAGTGGTGACGACTCCGGCGTACATGCTGGCGCAGAACATCGCGGAGGCGGCGAACGGAATTGAAAAACTGGTCGCTCGCGTCCTGGTGCTGGCCGCATGACCCTCCGCTTTTCGCCGCTGCGGATGATGAAGCGTTTTGTTCTGAGGCTGCTGTTGGCTTGCGTGGTGCTTTGGGGCGGCGGAATTGCGCTGTTTAGTATCGTGCCCGTCCCTTTTTCGGCAGTGATGCTGGAGCGCCAGGTCAGCGCCTGGCTTTCCGGGAATTTTCATTATGTCGCCCATTCCGATTGGGTGGGGATGGATGAAATCTCGCCGTGGATGGGGCTTGCCGTTATTGCTGCAGAAGATCAGAAATTCCCGGAGCACTGGGGGTTTGATGTTTCGGCCATTGAGAAGGCGCTGGCGCATAACGAGCGCAATGACAGCCGGATCCGCGGAGCGTCAACGCTGTCGCAGCAAACGGCAAAAAACCTGTTCCTGTGGGATGGCCGCAGCTGGCTGAGAAAAGGGCTGGAGGCGGGGCTGACCGTCGGCATCGAAACGGTCTGGAGCAAAAAACGGATCCTCACCGTTTACCTCAATATTGCTGAGTTTGGCGACGGAACGTTTGGCGTAGAAGCCGCATCGCAGCGCTATTTTCACAAACCTGCCAGTAGACTGACGGCTGCAGAAGCCGCGCTTTTAGCTGCGGTTTTGCCCAATCCCATTCGCTTTCGCGCCGATGCGCCGTCGGGTTATGTTCACAGCCGTCAGGCGTGGATCCTGCGCCAGATGAGGCAGTTGGGTGGGGAAGGTTTTATGCGGGCGAATAAGCTACATCAATAAACTTGCTATCAGATCTCCCCGGTCAGCACCGCTGCAGCCGGGGAATACCTCTAGTCTTCATCAAACCCGGCGTTGAATAGCGCGATAACGGCGGCCAGCGCTTCAACCTCCTGCGGGCCGTTAGCTTCAATCTCAATCTGACGGCCTTTAGCCGAGTCGAGCATCAGCAAGGCAATCACGCTATTCGCTTCAGCTTCAGTACCTTCATCATTGCGCAGCAGGACTTCAGCATCATAGTTCTGCATTAATTCAAACAGCTTCATCGCCGGGCGAGCGTGCATGCCCAGCTTATTGGTGATTTCAACGGTTTGCTTAACGGTCATGATTTGCGTTTTTCCAGCGTCCGATGACGGGACTGCACGTTCTTACCGCGTGAGCGGAAGTAGTCAGCCAGCTGTTCGGCGATATAAACCGAACGGTGTTTACCACCGGTACAACCAATAGCTACCGTCAGATAGCTGCGGTTATTGGTCTCCAGCATAGGTAACCATAGCTCAAGATAGCTGCGGGTCTGGTAAATGAAATTATGAACTTCCGTGTGCCGGTCGAGGAAAGCGGCCACGGGTTTATCAAGGCCGGTCATCGGGCGCAGCTTCGGATCCCAGTGCGGGTTCGGCAGAAAGCGCACGTCAAAAACGTAGTCGGCATCGATAGGGATGCCGTGCTTAAAGCCAAAGGATTCAAATACCATCGTCAGTTCGCGTTCGCGTTTGCCCAGCAAACGCGTGCGCAACATTTCTGCCAGCTCATGCACCGACATTTCAGAAGTATCGACGATCAGGTCGGCGCGGGAGCGCAGAGGTTCCAGCAGATCGCTCTCTTCATCAATGGCGCTTTCCAGCGACAGGTTTTTGCTCGATAGAGGATGTAAACGACGGGTGTCGCTATAGCGGCGAATCAGGGTGTTACGATCGGCATCAAGGAACAGCAACTGAGGTGAAAACTCTGCGGGCAGATTTTTCATCGCCTGCTCGAAGATTTCCGGCGATTCGGGCATGTTTCGCACGTCAATACTGACGGCCGCCGAGATGTTTCTGTCGGCGAGCGAACGCGCCAGCTCTGGCAACAGCACAACCGGCAGGTTATCGACGCAGTAAAAACCCATATCTTCCAGCGCTCGCAGGGCGACGGATTTCCCCGACCCTGAACGGCCGCTGACGATCATCAGTACCATGTACCGTTTCTCCTCAGTACGAAAAAGAGTAAGGTGCGACTTCCGTTATGCCTCATTGTTGCTTCCCGCTTCAGTGATGATTTCATAGAGCTCTTCATCACTTTGTGCAGCGCGCAGACGGCGGCAAATAGTTTTATCTGCCAGGCGCTTCGCCACCAGCGAGAGCGTATGCAGATGCGTTTTAGTTTGATCGGCCGGGACGAGAAGGGCAAACAGCAGATCGACAGGTTGATTGTCGATAGCATCAAAGGCAATCGGGGTTTCCAGTTGAACAAAAACGCCCACGGCCCGCAGCGTATCCTCTTCGAGTTTACCGTGGGGGATCGCAATGCCGTTACCAATCCCGGTACTGCCCATTTTCTCACGGGTGAGAATCGCCTCGAACACCACCTGGGGCGCTAAGCCTAACTGCTTTGCCGCCAGCTCGCTGATGATTTCCAGCGCGCGCTTTTTGCTCTGGCAGTGAACCTGGCTACGGGTACATTCCTGGTTAAGGACATTGCTCAGTTGTAGAGCCGAATCGTTATTTATCATAATTTCACCTGAGCTCACCCTGGCCAACCGCCTGCAGGCGGTTGGCGTAGGCTATTGCCCGGACAATTAGTGTTGTTTCAGTTTATCTTTATGTTTTGTTAACTGTCTTGCCAGCTTATCGATAAGGCCATCGATAGCAGCATACATATCCTGCCCTTCCGCACTGGCATGGATTTCGCCACCGTTGACATGCAGATTGGCGTCCGCAATTTGCGTCACCTTCTCCACTTTTAACACAATATAGACCTGATTGATCCTGTCGAAAAACTGCTCCAGTTTGCTGAACTTCGCCGTCACGAAATCGCGCATGGCGGGAGTTATTTCGACGTTGTGTCCTGTAATGTTGAGCTGCATAGTGTCTTCCTTATCGGTTGGGTCAAACCAGCTGCTTGCGCTGATTCGACGGCGGGATGGATAAAGACTCTCGGTACTTAGCAACGGTTCGCCGCGCCACCATAATACCCTGATCGGACAGCATGGTGGTGAGCTTACTGTCACTCAATGGTTTCGCGGGGTTTTCCGCGGCGATTAATTTCTTCACCAGCGCGCGAATGGCCGTCGACGATGCTTCGCCGCCGCCTTCGGTGTTCACATGGCTGGAGAAGAAATACTTCAGCTCAAAAATACCGCGTGGACTGTGCAGGTATTTTTGCGTGGTAACGCGTGAAATAGTGGATTCATGCATTTCGACGGCCTGAGCGATATCCGCCAGCACCATCGGCTTCATAAACTCTTCACCTTGTTCAAAAAAGGCCTGCTGCTGTTCGACGATGCAGCGGCTGACGCGCAGCAGGGTGTCGTTGCGGCTCTCCAGGCTCTTGATAAGCCAGCGGGCTTCCTGGAGATTGCTGCGGATAAACTGGCCGTCAGCATCATTGCGCGCGCTGTTGCCCATTGCCGCATAGTGCTGATTGATCTTCAGGCGGGGAAGGCTATCTGAATTGAGTTCGACAACCCAACGATCGTGAACCTTACGCACCAGTACGTCAGGGATGACATATTCCGGCTCGCCAGTTTGAATCGACTGGCCCGGGCGCGGATCCAGCGATTGGATCAGATTCACCGCTTCCTTTAACACCTCTTCTTTCAGGCGGGTAACGCGCATCAGAGTACGGAAGTCATGGTTGGCCAGCAGATCGAGATGATCGCTGATGATCAGGCGAGCTTCATCAATCCACGGCGTCTCTTTGGCAAACTGTGAAAGCTGAACCAGCAGGCAATCGCGCAAGTCTTTCGCCGCCACGCCGACGGGGTCGAAACGCTGGATGCGCTTGAGCACCGCTTCAACTTCTTCAAGTCCGATTTCATCATCGCCAATACTTTCAACGATCTCTTCGACAGGAATAGTCAGGTACCCCGTGTCATCAACGGCATCGACGATTGAGGTCGCAATGGCGCGATCGGTATCGGTAAATGGCGTGAGTTCAACCTGCCACATCAGGTAATCCTGCAGGCTTTGCGTGGTCTCGCCCTGATAGACGGGCAGTTCATCATCCTGATAATCGACGCCGTTGCCTGAGGGCGTTCCCGCGGTATAGATCTCATCCCAGCTGGCATCAAGCGGCAGCTCGTCGGGCATCTCTTTCTGCTCAAGGGCATCGACGGTATCCAGAGATTCGCGATCCTCGGCCTCTTTGGTTTCTACCTCATCGTGAAGATCGGTTTGCTCCAGCAACGGGTTGCTGTCCAGCGCCTGCTGGAGTTCTTGCTGGAGTTCTAACGTAGACAACTGCAGTAAACGAATCGCCTGCTGCAGCTGTGGCGTCATGGCAAGCTGTTGGCTTAGCCTTAATTGCAAACCTTGCTTCATATTCAGGGCCAATATCTCCGGCTAAAACGTCTGGAACCTCTACCCTATCAGAGTCTGAAGTCTTCCCCAAGATACACGCGCTTAACCTGCTCGTCTTCAAGGATTTGCTGTGGCGTACCGTGAGCAATCAGGTGGCCCTGGCTGACGATATAAGCGCGTTCGCAAACGGCCAGCGTTTCCCTGACGTTATGGTCGGTAATCAACACGCCGAGGCCGCTGTCGCGCAGGTGTTCAATAATACGTTTGATGTCGATAACGGAAATGGGGTCAACGCCGGCGAAGGGTTCATCAAGCAGGATGAATTTCGGATTAGCGGCCAGCGCGCGGGCGATTTCAACGCGGCGGCGTTCACCACCGGAGAGCGCCTGACCGAGACTGTCGCGCAGGTGCTCAATGTGAAACTCTTCCATGAGCTCTTTCGCGCGATCTTCACGCTGTTCGGTGCTCAGGTCGTCGCGAATCTGCAATACCGCCATCAGGTTATCGTATACGCTCAGGCGGCGAAAAATAGAGGCTTCCTGAGGGAGATAGCCGATTCCGCGACGCGCGCGCGCGTGCAGCGGCAGCAGGCTAATATCTTCGTCATCGATGATAATATTCCCTGCGTCGCGCGGTACGATGCCAACGACCATATAGAAGGTGGTCGTTTTACCGGCGCCGTTTGGGCCGAGCAGGCCTACAATTTCGCCCGAGTTCACGGTCAGACTGACATCTTCCACGACGCGGCGGCCTTTATAGGCTTTAGCAAGGTTCTTTGCAGTTAATGTTGCCATAACGAATTACTTACCTTTCTTTGACTGATCGCCACTTTTGTCCTGCAGCTGCGAAGGAACCAGAACCGTGGTCACGCGCCCGCCTTTATTGCTGAAAGCCTGCATTTTTTGTTCTTTCACCAGGTAAGTGATTTTGTCACCCTGGATATTGCTATCGACCTGCTCCAGATGCGCATTGCCGGTCAGGACGACAAAGTCATTTTGCAGTTCATAATGCATTTTCGACGCGCGGCCTTTCACCGGCTTGCCGTTGTCCTGCATCTGGTAGAAGGTGGCAGGGTTACCGTAGCCATCGATAACCTCTTTACCTTTTTCGCCGCCAGGACGGGTCACAACGACTTTGTCGGCATTGATTTTGATGGTTCCCTGAGTGACGACAACATTCCCCGTAAAGGTCACGACGTTGCCCTGCATATCCAGCGACTGCTGATCGGATTCAATGTGAATCGGCTGATCGGTATCACCCGTCTTTGCCTGAGCCGACAGGCTGGCCGCCAGTAAGGCGCTGGCGAGCGCAATCTTAAGGCTGAGTTTGTTTGTTCTGAATTTCATATGAGGTTCTAACCTTTTCAATCAGCTCGGCATTTTTGCTGCGCAGGTTCCCGCGCATTTTCAGGCCGCTGGAATTAAATGTTGTTCCGTACAACGTCACCATGTCATCGGAGGTAACATCCTGCGTCACCAGGTTTATCTGGGCGTTATCCGTCGTAATTTTGCGCAGTTGAGAGTCAGCCGACAGCGCATCGACTTCAACGTGCCCGTAAAGATACAGCATGCGATCATTGGTCAACTTAGCTTTATCCGCTTTGATAGACCAGGTTGGTGCTTTATTCGTATCAAAGGTGGTCATCACCGGTTTGGCAAACCACGACAGCTGCTGCGCGGAGAAGTACTCCACGTGTTCAGCGATGAGCCGGTAGTTAAGCGCCCCCTCGGGACTATACACGACGGTATCGGTATGTTCGCTGGTATACGTTGGGTCATCAGGATTGATCGCTTGCTGGGTCGTATCGTCCGTACTCGCCAGGTTCAGGCCGATCAGAATCAGCGCGACCAGCGACAGTAAAATGATAACCCAACGTCTGGTTTTACTCATATAGATTGCCCTTTGGCCTCATCCAGCTTGCCCTGCGCCAATAGTAGCAAATCGCATACTTCCCGTACCGCTCCGCGACCGCCGTTAATACGCGTGACGTAATCCGCGCGCGGGAGCAGCAACGGATGCGCATCGGCTACCGCTACACTTAAACCCACTTTAGCCATCACCGGCCAGTCAATCAGATCGTCGCCAATGTAGGCGACTTCATCAGCATCAACGGCCAGCTTATTCAATAGTTCATGGAACGCCAGCAGCTTATCGGACTGTCCCTGGTACAGATGCCTGATGCCCAGCGTTTGGCAGCGATCTTCCACCAGTTTAGCTTTTCGCCCGGTAATTATCGCCACTTCAATATCTGAAGTCAGGGCGCAGCGGATGCCGTAGCCATCGCGCACGTTAAACGCTTTCAGCTCTTCACCGTTATTGCCCATGTAGATAACGCCGTCGGATAGAACGCCGTCCACATCAAGTATGAGTAAACGGATTTTTGCCGCCCGGTCAATAAAGTCCTGGCTCACCGGCCCATAGCAGGTCGCGATCAGGGCATCAGCATTATTCATTATTTTTTCCTTACTTACACTACGCCCGCGCGCAGGAGATCGTGCATATGTATCACACCTACCAGGCGGTCGCCATCGGCAACCAGCACGCAGGTGATATGACGGGACTGCATCAGGTTGAGCGCATCAACGGCCAGAGTGCCGGGACGGATACGGATACCGCCTCGCGTCATCACCTCGGCAATGCTGGCGTTACGCATATCAATACCGGTATCAAATACGCGGCGCAGATCGCCATCGGTGAAGATGCCGATGATATTCATCTCATCATCGCAAATGGCAGTCATGCCTAAATTTTTGCGCGTGATTTCCAGCAGCGCATCGCGCAGCGTAGCCTCCAGGCTCACGTGCGGAATTTCATCACCGGTGTGCATGATATCATTGACCCGCAGCAGTAGCTTACGGCCCAGCGCGCCGCCGGGATGCGATAGCGCAAAATCCTCTGCGGTAAAACCGCGGGCTTCCAGCAGCGCTACGGCAAGCGCATCGCCCATGACCAGCGCGGCGGTGGTGCTGGATGTCGGAGCCAGCCCTAACGGGCAAGCCTCTTTGGGCACCTTTACGCACAGATGAATATCCGCCGCGCGCGCCATGCTGCTGTCCGGTCGGCTGGTGATACAAATCAGCGACACCTGCTGGCGCTTAAGCACCGGGATCAGGGCGAGGATTTCGTTTGATTCGCCGGAGTTGGACAGCGCAATCACCACATCGCAGGGGGTGACCATACCCAAATCGCCGTGCGCGGCCTCTCCGGGGTGAACGAAGAAAGATGAAGTACCGGTGCTGGCAAACGTCGCCGCCATTTTTCGCCCGATATGGCCGGATTTGCCCATCCCCATCACCACAACTTTACCGTTACAGCGGAAGATGGTCTCACAGGCACGGGTAAAATCTTCATTAATATATTGATCGAGCTGGGCCAGACCTTCACGTTCAATTTCCAGAACCTCACGGCCTGCCCGTTGAAAGTCAAAATCCGCTGGCAAATCTGTTTGCGACATAATGTTATCCCGAATCATTCAACGAAGAGCGGCGCTGTCCAGTACAGCATCGCTAACCAAAGCATAAAACCGCCAACCAGCAGGGCGCCGGCAAGGCGACCTGGCTGCTGCTTACGGCGCCAGCACAGCGCAGCGAAGATCAGGCTGACCAGCAGCATAACGCCATAGTCGCGGGTAAAGGCCTCGGCGGCAAAGGTACCCGGCGCAATCAGCGCGGGGAGCCCGAGGACCAGTACAATATTCAGAATATTAGCGCCAATGATATTGCCGATGGCGATATCGTTCTCGCCTTTGCGCGCTCCGGCAATGGCGGTAGCCAGCTCGGGCAGGCTGGTGCCTATCGCGACGACCGTTAAGCCGACGGTCAGTTCGCTGATGGCAAAAAAGTTCGCCAGAACCGTGGCGTTATCAACGACCATTCGCGTGGCCATCGGCATCACTATCATCGCAACGCCCAACCAGAGCAGCGCGACGGGAAGCGAACCCTCCCGCGGCAGCTCCGCCAGCTGTTCGCGGGTCAGGCTGTCGTTCCCCTGACGCTCTGCCAGGCGGGCGATTTTAATGGTAAACAGCAGCCATAATATGGCCAGCGCCAGCAAAAAAAGGCCGTCTATCCGCGTGAGCTGCCCGTCGTACAGCACGAATCCCGCCAGTAAACTGACCAGCAACATTAACGGCAATTCGCGGCGCAGGATATCAGAATGCACGGTAAAAGGTTGAAACAGAGCCGTGAGGCCGAGGATCAGCAGGATGTTGGTGATATTCGATCCGAGAGCCGTTCCGATCGCCAAATCGGTTTGCCCATGCAGAGAAGCGGCGGCGGAAACGATCGTTTCCGGTAAGCTGGTTCCGATGCTTACCACCGTCATGCCAATAATCAGGGGAGGGATCCCCAGCATACGGCAGAGTATTGAAGCGGCGTAGACCAGACGATCGGCGCTGTAGACAACCAGCAATAAACCAATAATTAACAGAGCCGTCGCTAAGAGCATCTAAAGTCCTTTATTCAGGTATAATCGTCGCCTCGCTGGCCGTCCGTAGGCAGCGTAACGAATTCTTAATTTTGACTTTATGTGTGCCAAAAGTAAAACAAATGCCAGCTTTCGCTAACCTGGGCAGGTAAGATTCTGTAAAAATGTTGGGTTTGTGGTGAAAGAAAGCGCCATGCTTAGCCCGAAGGGTGTCTAGTAAGGATGATTTTATGAGCCAGAGTTTGGCGAATCTAGTCGAAGTGCGCGGTATTCGCTTCTCGCGGGGCGATCGCGTGATCTTCGATGATATCTCGCTTTCGGTACCCCGCGGAAAGATCACCGCGATTATGGGGCCATCAGGGATCGGCAAAACCACCCTGTTACGCCTGATCGGCGGCCAGATCCCGCCGGACAAGGGCGAGATCCTGTTTGATGGTGAAAACGTACCGCAGATGTCGCGCTCGCGCCTGTACACCGTGCGCAAGCGTATGAGCATGCTGTTTCAATCCGGCGCGCTGTTCACCGACATGAACGTGTTTGATAACGTCGCCTATCCGCTGCGCGAGCATACTCGTCTGCCGGAAGCGCTGCTGCACAGCACGGTAATGATGAAGCTGGAAGCCGTCGGCCTTCGCGGAGCCGCTAAGCTGATGCCTTCTGAACTTTCGGGGGGGATGGCGCGCCGTGCTGCGCTGGCGAGGGCGATTGCGCTGGAACCTGATCTCATCATGTTCGATGAGCCCTTTGTCGGACAGGACCCCATTACGATGGGGGTACTGGTGAAATTGATTTCTGAACTCAACAGCACCCTGGGTGTCACCTGTATCGTAGTTTCGCATGATGTGCCGGAAGTGCTCAGCATTGCGGACTTTGCGTATATTGTGGCGGACAAAAAAGTCGTGGCGCATGGGAGCGCGCAGTCGCTGCGTGAAAATGCCGATCCTCGCGTTCGTCAGTTCATTGATGGTATCGCTGACGGCCCGGTGCCGTTCCGCTATCCGGCGGGTGATTATCATCATGATTTATTGGGCAAAGGGAGTTAAGCGACTCATGTTGTTAAATGCGCTAGCCGCGCTCGGACATCGCGGTATTAAAACTATCGCGACGTTCGGGCGTGCTGGATTGATGCTCTTCAACGCAGTTGTGGGCAAGCCTGAGTTTCGCAAGCATGCGCCGCTGCTGGTACGCCAGCTGTATAACGTTGGCGTGCTGTCGATGCTGATCATTATTGTATCGGGGTTGTTCATCGGTATGGTGCTGGGTCTGCAGGGCTATCTGGTGTTAACCACCTATAGCGCTGAAACCAGCCTCGGCATGCTGGTGGCGCTGTCGCTGCTGCGTGAACTGGGGCCGGTTGTTGCCGCGCTGCTGTTTGCCGGACGTGCCGGTTCGGCATTGACGGCCGAAATTGGTCTGATGCGCGCCACTGAACAGCTCTCCAGCATGGAGATGATGGCGGTCGACCCGCTTCGCCGCGTGATTTCACCGCGTTTCTGGGCCGGGGTGATTTCACTGCCGTTGCTAACCATTATTTTTGTGGCGGTCGGCGTATGGGGCGGTTCGCTGGTTGGGGTTAACTGGAAGGGCATTGATGCCGGCTTCTTCTGGACGGCGATGCAAAATGCCGTCGACTGGCGGATGGATCTGGTCAACTGCCTGATTAAGAGTCTGGTTTTCGCCATTACGGTAACATGGATCGCGTTATTTAACGGTTATGACGCTATCCCCACTTCCGCCGGGATTAGCCGGGCGACGACGCGTACGGTAGTACATGCGTCGCTGGCGGTTCTGGGGCTGGATTTTGTGCTGACTGCGCTGATGTTTGGGAATTGAGTTCATGCAAACGAGAAAAAATGAAATCTGGGTTGGGGTATTCTTACTGGTGGCGCTGCTGGCGGCGCTGTTTGTCTGCCTGAAGGCGGCAAACGTGACCTCTATACGTACTGAACCGACCTACCGGCTCTATGCCACTTTTGACAATATCGGCGGTCTGAAAGCGCGCTCACCGGTGCGAATTGGCGGCGTGGTCGTAGGACGCGTGGCGGATATTACCCTCGATCCTAAAACCTACCTGCCTCGCGTGGCTCTCGATATTGATGAGCGCTATAACCATATCCCCGATACCAGTTCGCTGGCGATCAGAACTTCCGGTCTGCTGGGCGAACAGTACCTGGCGATGAACATCGGGTTTGAAGACCCTGAGCTGGGAACGGCTATCCTTAAAGATGGCGGCACCATTCAGGACACCAAATCCGCCATGGTGCTGGAAGATTTGATAGGCCAGTTCCTCTACAACAGTAAAGGTAGTGACAATAAGAATTCTGGCGATGAACAGGCTGCTGGAGAGAGTCATACTGACGCTACGCCGCCTGCCGGCACGACGCATTAATTTCAGGAGAGAGAAGACATGTTTAAACGCTTACTAATGGTCGCCATGCTGGTGATTGCCCCATTGACTGCGGCTACCGCCGCGGACCAGTCCAATCCGTATAAGCTGATGAACGAAGCGGCGCAGAAAACCTTCGACCGCCTGAAAAACGAGCAGCCGAAGATTCAGGCTAATCCGAACTACCTGCGCGAAATCGTCGATCAGGAATTGCTGCCGTACGTTCAGGTAAAATACGCCGGTGCGCTGGTGCTGGGGCGTTATTACAAAGAAGCGACCCCGGCGCAGCGTGAAGCCTATTTTGCCGCCTTCCGTGAATATCTGAAGCAGGCCTACGGCCAGGCGCTGGCGATGTACCACGGTCAGACCTACCAGATAGCGCCGGAGCAGCCTCTGGGCGATGCGACTATTATCCCTATCCGCGTCACGATCCTTGACCCGAATGGCCGTCCGCCGGTGCGCCTGGATTTCCAGTGGCGTAAAAATACCCAGACCGGCAACTGGCAGGCGTACGACATGATTGCGGAAGGGGTGAGCATGATCACCACTAAACAAAATGAGTGGAGCGACCTGCTGCGCACCAAAGGCGTTGATGGTCTGACGGCGCAGCTGAAGGCAAGCTCCGCGCAGCCGATTACCCTGGAACAGAAAAAATAATGACCGGGCAGCTGAGCTGGGCTCGCGATGGTGAGACGCTGGCGCTGCGCGGAGAGCTGGATCAGGATCTCCTGGTCCCGCTGTGGGATGCACGCGCTCAGGCGACGGATGGCGTGTCGGCAATTGACCTGAGCGCAGTGACCCGCGTGGATACCGCCGGACTGGCGCTATTGGTGCATTTTATCGCGCTGATTCGTCGGCAGGGTCGGGAAGCGAAATTGATCGGTAAGAGTGAAAATCTGCAAACCCTGGTCAGGTTATATAACCTTCCTGCTGATATGATCCCATAAATTTTTCAGTGCCTTACTGCTGAAGCTATTCTGAAAGCCCCATCAAACTTTTCGATGGGGCTTTTTGCTTGTTTAAGACAGCGCCACTTTCCTCTAAGATGTTGGGCTGTTTTCACTATCAGATAAATGTAGCCCATGGAAAATCATGAAATTCAGACCGTGCTGATGAACGCACTCTCCCTTCAGGAAGTCCACGTCTCTGGCGATGGCAGCCACTTTCAGGTTATTGCTGTGGGTGAGATGTTCGACGGCATGAGCCGGGTCAAGAAGCAACAGGCTATCTACGCCCCGCTGATGGAATATATTGCCGATAATCGCATCCATGCTCTGTCGATTAAAGCGTTTACTCCGCAGGAGTGGGCGCGAGACCGCAAACTTAATGGCTTATAAGCTGTGGGGATGTTCCCCGCAGCGTATGTGAATTCTTAACAGAGAACAGAATCAATGGATAAATTCCGTGTTCAGGGGCCAACTCGCCTTCAGGGCGAGGTCACCATTTCCGGCGCGAAAAACGCCGCCCTGCCAATCCTCTTTTCCGCGCTATTAGCCGAAGAGCCGATTGAGATCCAAAACGTACCGAAGCTGAAAGACATCGATACCACCATGAAACTGCTGAGCCAGCTGGGCGCGAACGTTAAGCGCAACGGCTCCGTCTGGATTGATGCCGGCCCGGTCGACGTTTTCTGTGCTCCGTATGATCTCGTTAAAACTATGCGCGCGTCTATTTGGGCGCTGGGGCCGCTGGTGGCCCGCTTTGGCCAGGGTCAGGTATCTCTGCCTGGCGGCTGCGCTATCGGCGCGCGCCCCGTTGATTTACACATTACCGGCCTTGAGCAGCTGGGCGCGGAAATCAAACTGGAAGAAGGGTATGTTAAGGCGTCGGTCAACGGCCGTCTGAAAGGCGCGCATATCGTGATGGACAAGGTCAGCGTTGGCGCAACCGTGACCATCATGAGCGCAGCGACGCTGGCGGAAGGCACGACCGTTATCGAAAACGCCGCGCGTGAGCCGGAAATCGTTGATACCGCAAACTTCCTTAATACGCTGGGCGCGAAAATCAAAGGTCAGGGTACCGATCGTATCACCATCGAAGGCGTAGCGCGCCTCGGTGGCGGCGTGTACCGCGTTCTGCCGGATCGTATTGAAACCGGGACGTTCCTGGTGGCAGCGGCGATTTCTGGCGGTAAGATTCTGTGCCGCAATGCTCAGCCCGATACCCTGGATGCGGTTCTGGCGAAGCTACGTGATGCCGGCGCGGATATCGAAACGGGCGAGGACTGGATTAGCCTCGACATGCATGGCAACCGGCCGAAGGCTGTCAACGTGCGTACTGCTCCGCACCCGGGCTTCCCGACCGACATGCAGGCCCAGTTCACATTACTGAATCTGGTTGCTGAGGGAACAGGGGTGATCACCGAGACGATCTTCGAAAACCGTTTTATGCATATTCCGGAACTGATCCGTATGGGTGCGCATGCGGAAATCGAAAGCAACACGGCGATTTGCCACGGCGTGCAGCAGCTTTCTGGCGCTCAGGTAATGGCGACGGATCTGCGCGCGTCAGCCAGCCTGGTACTGGCGGGCTGTATCGCGGAAGGTACGACGATTGTCGATCGTATTTACCACATTGACCGCGGCTACGAGCGTATCGAAGACAAACTGCAGGCGCTGGGCGCGAATATCGAACGCGTCAAAGGCGAATAAGCCTGTAGCAGCAGCCCTCTGACGTTGGTCCGGGGGCTGTTTTCTGCAACCTCGCTTTACTCGTTATTCTTCCTCTGACGCATCATCTGCGTTCTGTCGATAAACTGATGGGTATGGGGATCGTGATAGCGCGATGGCCATATCACCCACGGATCGGTTTCCAGCGCATTCGCAATAATCAGCTCGCCTTTGGGCCAGGGACGAGTCAACGCGTTGGCAAGCGTTGAAGAACTTA
This sequence comes from Klebsiella sp. K5-306, assembly GCF_051835185.1. Taxonomy (NCBI): domain Bacteria; kingdom Pseudomonadati; phylum Pseudomonadota; class Gammaproteobacteria; order Enterobacterales; family Enterobacteriaceae; genus Klebsiella; species Klebsiella sp. K5-306. The sequence continues at coordinate 209,973 of NZ_JAIFJY010000007.1, read as the reverse complement.
AACCATTACGCCGCGATTCAGCTGCCAGCGACGTCCCTTTTTTGCGTAATCCGGCAATAATATCCGCCGGATGCCAGTCGATGAACTTATCCATAAATTCTCCTGGTATTAAACATTCCGTTCGTCCTTAATGGGCGACAAAATGACTATACCTTGAGTTCCAGTAATGTTCTAACAAGTTCTTTTAATGGATGGGATATTAGGAATATATCAAGAAATAAAGCAGATTTTGAGTTTACAGGATTTTATTGGAACTTTCCCGCGATTGACGCGGGAAAGGAAGACGGGAATTAATGATCGCGCTGTACAGCGATATGGGCGAGGCCAATTAGCGCTTCCCGCCATGGAGAATCGGGAAGGACCTGAAGCGCGGCAATAGCTTTATCAGCTTCTTCCTCCGCGCGTTTTTGGGTCCATTCAAGCGAACCACAGGTGGCCATGGTTTCCAGCACGGCTTCAAGAAGATGACGACCGTTACCCTGTTCAATCGCTCCGCGGATCATGGCGGATTGTTCGGCGTTGCCGTGCCGCATCGCGTGCAGCAGCGGAAGGGTAGGTTTGCCTTCATTCAGATCGTCACCGACGTTTTTACCGAGTCGCTCGCCGTCTGAACTGTAGTCCAGCAAATCATCGATCAGCTGGAAAGCGGTCCCCAGATAGCGTCCGTAATCCTGTAACGCTTTTTCTTGTTCTGCGGTACAGTCAGCCAGAATACCGGAGCACTGAGCTGCGGCTTCAAACAGACGGGCAGTCTTGCTGTAAATAACCCGCATGTAGTTTTCTTCGGTGATGTCCGGATCGTTGACGTTCATCAACTGCAGCACTTCGCCTTCAGCGATAACGTTAACGGCTTCCGACATCACTTCCAGAACTCTCAGCGAGCCAAGGCTGGTCATCATCTGAAAGGCGCGGGTGTAGATGAAATCACCAACCAGCACGCTAGCGGCATTACCAAAAGCGGCGTTTGCTGTGGCTTTTCCGCGGCGCATATCAGACTCGTCGACGACATCATCATGCAGCAGGGTGGCGGTGTGGATAAATTCGATCAGCGCGGCAATGGCGACATGAGCGTTGCCCTGATATCCAACGGCACGCGCGGCCAGTACGGCGATCATCGGACGAATGCGTTTACCGCCTCCGCTAACAATGTAATAGCCTAACTGATTGATAAGCTGAACATCAGAGTCGAGTTGCTCAAGAATTGTCGCATTGACGCCCGCCATATCCTGCGCGGTTAACTCATTGATTTTTTCTAAATTCATCGCAAAAGCCGGGCCAAATGTCCTGTTATCGCGTATCCGAATAGGATCACAGAAGGATTAAGACAGAATTAAAAGAAGATGTGATTGTACTGAAAAATTGCCGTAGATAAACGCTGGAGTGAAAGTTGTGTTTTTTTTCTGCGTTGATCGCTGATCGCTCTTGTCAAAGGCTCGCGTTTTGCGTAATATTCGCGCCCTATTGTGAATATTTATAGCGCACTCTGAATCATACGAAGAGGTGCGCGGAAGCGGAGTTCTATATGTACGCGGTTTTCCAAAGTGGTGGTAAACAACACCGAGTAAGCGAAGGTCAAACCATTCGCCTGGAAAAGCTGGACATCGCAACTGGCGAAGCTGTTGAGTTCGCTGAAGTGCTGATGATCGCAAACGGTGAAGAAATTAAAATCGGCGTTCCTTTCGTTGAGGGCGGCGTAATTAAAGCTGAAGTTGTTGCACACGGTCGTGGCGAGAAAGTTAAAATCGTTAAGTTTCGTCGTCGTAAACACTACCGTAAGCAGCAGGGCCATCGTCAGTGGTTCACTGATGTGAAAATTACTGGCATCAGCGCCTAAGACCTGAGGAGAGATTTAAATGGCACATAAAAAGGCTGGCGGCTCAACTCGTAACGGTCGCGATTCAGAAGCTAAACGCCTGGGCGTTAAGCGTTTCGGTGGCGAATCCGTTCTGGCGGGTAGCATCATCGTTCGTCAACGTGGTACCAAATTCCACGCTGGCACTAACGTAGGTTGCGGTCGTGACCACACTCTGTTTGCTAAAGCAGACGGTAAAGTGAAATTCGAAGTTAAAGGCCCGAACAACCGTAAATACATCAGCATCGTTGCTGAGTAAGTTTTTCGTGGTCCGGTAACGGATTAAAGCCCCGCAACGTGTTGCGGGGCTTTTTACATTGAAAACCCGGAAAATTTTCTGCAGGGAAAACGGGCATGAAGCAGCAGGCCGGCATCGGCATTATTTTAGCGCTCACCACGGCGATGTGTTGGGGCGCTTTGCCGATCGCAATGAAGCAGGTTCTTGAAGTGATGGAACCGCCGACGGTGGTGTTTTACCGCTTTTTGATGGCAAGTATTGGTCTCGGCGCCATTCTGGCCATGAAAAGAAAACTGCCTCCGCTGCGTATTTTTCGCAAGCCGCGCTGGTTGGTACTGCTGGTCATTGCGACGGGTGGTTTGTTCGGTAACTTCATTCTGTTTAGTTCTTCCTTGCAATATCTCAGCCCCACCGCTTCTCAGGTGATTGGCCAGCTGTCCCCGGTCGGCATGATGGTGGCCAGCGTTTTTATCCTTAAAGAGAAAATGCGCGGCACCCAGGTTGCGGGAGCGCTAATGCTGGTGAGCGGTCTGGTGATGTTTTTTAACACCAGCCTGATTGAGATTTTTACCCGCCTGACGGACTACACATGGGGGGTAATTTTCGGCGTAGGCGCCGCGACGGTGTGGGTGAGTTACGGCGTCGCGCAAAAGGTGTTATTACGCCGTCTGGCATCGCAGCAAATCCTTTTTTTGCTGTACACTTTATGTACGATATCGCTATTGCCATTAGCAACGCCTTCACAGGTGCTGGCATTAAGCGACTGGCAGCTGGCCTGTCTGGTTTTTTGCGGGCTCAATACCCTGGTGGGCTACGGTGCGCTGGCGGAAGCCATGGCGCGCTGGCAGGCGGCGCAGGTGAGCGCGTTGATTACCTTAACGCCGTTATTTACGCTGCTATTTTCAGATTTATTATCACTGGCCTGGCCCGACGTTTTCGCCAGACCGCTGTTGAACCTGATGGGTTATCTCGGTGCGTTTGTCGTGGTTGCGGGCGCGATGTATTCCGCCGTCGGCCACCGTCTTTGGGGACGGTGGCGAAAGCGAGAAGCGGTTGTGCCGCTCCCCCGCTCAGGCGAATGATTTACGGAGAGTAAAATGAAGTTTGTTGATGAAGCAACGATCCTGGTCGTAGCAGGTGATGGCGGCAATGGTTGCGTTAGCTTCCGCCGCGAAAAATATATCCCGAAAGGCGGCCCCGACGGCGGCGACGGCGGCGACGGCGGTGATGTCTGGCTCGAGGCGGACGAAAACCTGAATACCCTGATCGACTACCGTTTTGAGAAGTCTTTCCGCGCCGAACGCGGGCAGAACGGCCAGAGCCGCGATTGTACCGGCAAACGCGGTAAAGACGTGACGGTGAAAGTGCCGGTAGGGACCCGCGTGATTGACCAGGGCACCGGCGAGACGATGGGTGATATGACCAAACATGGTCAGCGCCTGATGGTCGCCAAAGGCGGCTGGCACGGTCTCGGCAACACCCGTTTCAAATCGTCCGTTAACCGTACTCCGCGTCAAAAGACGATGGGGACGCCGGGCGATAAGCGCGATCTGCAGCTGGAGCTGATGCTGCTGGCGGATGTCGGAATGCTGGGGATGCCTAATGCGGGTAAATCGACCTTCATTCGCGCCGTTTCCGCGGCGAAGCCTAAAGTTGCTGACTACCCGTTCACTACGCTGGTACCGAGCCTCGGCGTGGTGCGTATGGACAACGAGAAGAGCTTCGTGGTGGCCGACATCCCTGGGCTGATTGAAGGCGCAGCTGAAGGCGCAGGCCTCGGCATTCGCTTCCTGAAGCACCTGGAGCGTTGCCGCGTACTGCTGCATCTCATCGATATTGAGCCGATTGACGGTTCCGATCCGGTTGAGAATGCGCGGATCATCATCGGCGAGCTGGAAAAATACAGTGAGAAACTGGCTTCTAAGCCGCGCTGGCTGGTCTTTAACAAGATTGACCTGATGGATAAAGCTGAGGCGGAAGAGAAAGCGAAAGCCATCGCGCAAGCGCTGGGCTGGGAAGATAAGTTCTATCTGATTTCCGCCGCCAGCCAGCAGGGCGTAAAAGACCTGTGCTGGGATGTCATGACCTTTATCATCGAAAACCCGATAGTGCATGCGGAAGAAGCGAAGCCCGCAGAAAAAGTCGAGTTTATGTGGGATGACTACCACCGTCAGCAGCTTGAAGAAGCTGAAGTGGAAGATGATGAAGACTGGGATGACGATTGGGACGAAGACGACGAAGAAGGTGTCGAATTCATCTATAAACGTTAATTCCGGGTAAACTAAAAGGGCCGCAGAAGATGCGGCCCTTTTGCTTAATTATTCTGATACAGGTCTTTATACAAGCGGCTTTCGAAGCGCACCAGCGGAATACGTCGGTTACGCTGGTCGGCCGGAGGCACGGCGTAGCCTGATAAATACTGCACGAACGCCATCTTCTGCCCGCTGGCCGTGGTAATGAATCCAGCCAGGTTATACACCCCCTGCAGTGAGCCCGTTTTCGCCGAAACTTTGCCGTCAACGCCTGCCTGATGCAGACCCGCGCGGTATTGCAGAGAGCCATCGTGGCCAGCCAGGGGCAGCATCGAGATAAAGTTGAGCGCGTTATCATGCTGGGCGATGTACTGTAGCACCTGCATCATCGTCGCTGGCGCGATCAGGTTATGACGCGACAGGCCTGAGCCATCGGCAATGATCGTATTCCCGAGATCGACACCGGTCTGCTGACGCAGGATCTGCCGTACGGCATCGGATCCGGCTCGCCAGGTTCCCGGCACGCCGAAGCGAGCATGGCCAATGGTGCGAAACACCGTATCGGCGATCATGTTGTCCGATTTTTTCAACATAATACGCAGCAAATCGTGCAGCGGCGCAGATTGCGTACTCGCCAGTACGGTACCCGGCTCGTTTGCCAGCGTCTGACGTAGCAGCGTACCGCTCCAGGTGATATCGGCGTCGGTCAGCTCCGCTTTCAGAATCGCGCCGGCATAGCTGGCGCCATCCTGAATGGCAAAAGCCAGCGGCAGCGGCTCGCTGCGCTGCGGTAGACAGCCGGTCAGGGTGTAACGGTTGAGATCGCCGGGAACCACGTCCAGCTCACAGTATTGTGCTTCAGAAGAGCCGCGAGCGAGGGTACGCACCTGGCTGAACATGGTCACCGGGTAATAAGACGCCACGCGGATAAACGCCAAATCGCCCGGCTTTTGCGCGCTATAAAGCGAGATGGAGAAACAGTTTCGATCGACAATCGCCGCCGCCGGAGGTGCGCTAAAGCACTGCGTCATATCGTTCCATGGCCAGCCTGGCGCTTTATCATGACTGGCGAAAATGGAGGTATCGATCAGAACATTGCCTTCAATTCGCTGGACGCCTGCTTTCTTCAGCGTGGCAACCATATTACGAATATCCTGGCGCTTGAGGGTAGGGTCGCCGCCAAAGCGCGCAATCAGGTCTCCTTTCAGGATGCCACCGCTGAGGCTGCCTTTCGTTTCCAGCGTCGTGGTGAAGCGGAAATCCGGACCCAGCTGCAGCAGCGCGGCCAGCGCGGTGATCACTTTTTGGGTGCTGGCGGGTAGCGCCATCTGCTGGCTATGGTAGTCTATCTCCGGCGTCGGGGAGCCTACCTTCTGCGCCATAAAGGCAAGGTTTGCGCCCGCAGGAAGCTGATTGATGTACTCGTCAATATTCGCCGCATGAGCGCTAATCGCTATACCGGCAGTCAATCCGATGATAAATCTGGGAAATCGCATAATCTCGCGCTAACAACCTGAAACCAGTCCGTCATACTACGGTGCAACGCCCTGTAAAGTAAACGATGACCCATAATGAACTTCGGGTTAAAATACGTATCAAATTGAAAATTGCTGCTGGCCTGGGGATCGCTTTCCGGGTCGGTTTTCTTTTGCTCCGGCCATGCTCAAGACTTGACCGGCTGCGGAGCAGCGGCGTCTGCTCCATGAAGGATCGATAAAGAGGTATAACAAATGCAAGCTATTCCGATGACCTTACGTGGCGCTGAAAAACTGCGCGAAGAACTGGATTTCCTGAAGTCCGTACGTCGTCCTGAAATCATCGCGGCTATCGCTGAGGCGCGCGAGCACGGCGATCTGAAAGAAAATGCTGAGTATCACGCTGCCCGCGAACAGCAGGGTTTCTGTGAAGGACGCATCAAGGATATCGAGGCGAAGCTGTCTAACGCGCAGGTCATCGATATCACCAAAATGCCTAACAATGGCCGAGTGATTTTTGGTTCCACAGTCAGCGTTCTGAATCTTGATACCGATGAAGAGCAAACTTATCGTATCGTCGGCGATGACGAGGCCGATTTTAAGCAAAATCTGATCTCTGTAAACTCACCGATTGCGCGTGGTTTAATCGGTAAAGAACAGGATGATGTTGTCGTCATCCGTACACCGGGCGGTGAAGTCGAATTCGAAATTATCAAGGTTGAGTACCTTTAATCCGAATTTAACGCTACGATGTTGATGGATTGTAAAGAAAGGAAAAAGGCCGCGTAGCGGCCTTTTATCAACGTCCGGAGCATGGCATTTTGCTCGTCTACCCGCAGAAAACCCTCGATTTACACAAAGTTGTGTCGATAACCAGGATATTCTTAGCGTGGCAGCGAGATTTTACGCTCTTTAGTCGGGCGGTACAGAACCAGCGTTTTACCGATGACCTGTACATTACAGGCGCCGGTTTCGCGCACGATAGCTTCCACGATCAAGGTTTTAGTTTCGCGATCTTCCGAGGCGATCTTCACCTTGATAAGTTCATGGTGCTCTAACGCTTGTTCAATCTCGGCCAGTACCCCTTCGGTCAAACCATTGTTGCCAAGCATAACTACCGGCTTGAGCGGATGTGCCAGACCTTTCAGGTGCTGTTTTTGTTTAGTACTCAGATTCATCGTATTTTTTTGCTTACGTTGGGATTGAAAACGGTTCATTCTACCGCCATCTCCCATATATCGCCAAACTACCGCGTCGATTTTTACGTCGCGAAGTACGATGAACCCGAAATGGGAATGTTAAATGACAGGTAAAAAGCGTTCTGCCAGCTCAAGTCGTTGGCTTCAGGAACACTTTAGCGATAAATATGTTCAGCAGGCACAGAAAAAGGGGTTACGTTCCCGAGCCTGGTTTAAACTTGATGAAATACAGCAAAGTGACAAGATTTTTAAACCGGGGATGACGATAGTTGACCTCGGCGCTGCACCCGGTGGCTGGTCGCAATACGCGGTTACGCAGATCGGTAACAGCGGCCGCATCATTGCTTGCGATCTTTTACCTATGGATCCAATCGTTGGTGTGGACTTCCTTCAGGGCGACTTTCGTGATGAATTAGTCCTGAAAGCGTTACTTGAGCGTGTAGGTGACAGTAAAGTACAAGTTGTCATGTCCGATATGGCGCCAAATATGTGTGGAACACCGGCGGTGGATATTCCCCGGGCCATGTATCTGGTGGAGCTGGCGCTTGGAATGGCTCGAGATGTATTAGCGCCAGGTGGTAGTTTTGTAGTGAAGGTGTTCCAGGGCGAAGGCTTCGATGAGTATCTAAGAGAGATTCGCTCCCTGTTTACGAAGGTCAAAGTTCGTAAGCCGGACTCTTCTCGCGCCCGTTCGCGTGAAGTGTATATTGTAGCGACCGGGCGTAAACCATAGCCGGCAGATTTCAAACGAAAGTTTGAAAGACGCGGGATATAGAGTATCCTGACGCTGTTTTTAACACAGTTGTAATAAGAGGTTAATCCCTTGAGTGACATGGCGAAAAACCTAATACTCTGGCTGGTCATTGCCGTTGTGCTGATGTCAGTTTTCCAGAGCTTTGGGCCCAGCGAGTCGAATGGCCGAAAGGTAGATTATTCAACCTTCCTGCAAGAGGTCAATCAGGACCAGGTTCGCGAAGCGCGTATCAACGGACGTGAGATCAACGTTACCAAGAAAGATAGTAACCGTTACACGACTTACATTCCGGTTAACGATCCGAAGCTGCTTGATAACCTGTTGACGAAAAACGTCAAAGTGGTTGGCGAACCGCCGGAAGAGCCAAGCCTGCTGGCTTCTATCTTCATTTCCTGGTTCCCGATGCTGCTTCTTATCGGCGTCTGGATCTTCTTCATGCGTCAGATGCAGGGCGGCGGTGGCAAAGGCGCCATGTCGTTCGGTAAGAGCAAGGCGCGCATGCTGACGGAAGACCAGATCAAAACCACTTTTGCCGACGTCGCCGGTTGTGACGAAGCGAAAGAAGAAGTCGGTGAACTGGTTGAATACCTGCGTGAACCGAGCCGTTTCCAGAAGCTGGGCGGCAAGATCCCGAAAGGCGTCCTGATGGTCGGCCCTCCGGGTACCGGTAAAACCCTGCTGGCCAAGGCCATTGCAGGCGAAGCGAAGGTTCCATTCTTTACAATTTCAGGTTCTGACTTCGTTGAAATGTTCGTGGGCGTTGGCGCATCTCGCGTGCGCGACATGTTCGAACAGGCCAAGAAAGCGGCACCGTGCATCATCTTTATCGATGAAATCGACGCCGTAGGCCGCCAGCGTGGCGCGGGCTTAGGCGGCGGTCACGATGAACGTGAGCAGACGCTGAACCAGATGCTGGTTGAGATGGATGGTTTTGAGGGTAACGAAGGTATCATCGTTATCGCGGCGACCAACCGTCCGGACGTTCTTGACCCTGCGCTGCTGCGTCCGGGCCGCTTTGACCGTCAGGTTGTTGTTGGTCTGCCGGATGTTCGCGGTCGTGAACAGATCCTGAAAGTGCATATGCGTCGCGTACCGCTGGCGCCGGATATCGATGCGGCAATTATCGCCCGCGGTACGCCAGGCTTCTCCGGTGCTGACCTCGCGAACCTGGTAAACGAAGCTGCGCTGTTTGCCGCTCGTGGCAACAAGCGCGTGGTCTCGATGGTTGAGTTCGAGAAAGCGAAAGACAAAATCATGATGGGTGCGGAACGTCGCTCCATGGTGATGACGGAAGCGCAGAAAGAGTCCACCGCGTACCACGAAGCGGGTCATGCGATTATCGGTCGCCTGGTGCCGGAACACGATCCGGTGCACAAAGTGACAATTATTCCGCGCGGTCGTGCGCTCGGTGTTACCTTCTTCCTGCCTGAAGGCGACGCTATCAGCGCCAGCCGTCAGAAGCTGGAAAGTCAGATTTCGACCCTGTACGGCGGTCGTCTGGCAGAAGAAATTATCTACGGCGTAGAGCATGTTTCTACCGGTGCGTCTAACGACATAAAAGTCGCGACTAACCTGGCGCGTAACATGGTGACCCAGTGGGGCTTCTCTGACAAACTCGGCCCGCTGCTGTATGCCGAAGAAGAAGGCGAAGTTTTCCTTGGCCGCAGCGTCGCGAAAGCGAAACATATGTCCGATGAAACGGCTCGTATCATCGACCAGGAAGTGAAGTCACTGATTGAGCGTAACTACAATCGTGCACGCCAGCTTCTGAACGATAACATGGACATCCTGCACGCGATGAAAGATGCGCTCATGAAATATGAGACCATCGATGCTCCGCAGATTGATGACCTGATGGCTCGCCGCGATGTTCGCCCGCCAGCTGGCTGGGAAGAACCGGGTTCGTCCAACAATTCTGACAATAACGGCACGCCTCGTGCGCCGCGTCCGGTTGATGAACCGCGTACGCCAAACCCGGGTAATACCATGTCAGAACAGCTGGGCGACAAATAAGTTAGCCGTCATTGATGCTGTTGTACTTTTAAAACCCCAGGGCGTTTGCTCCGGGGTTTTTCTTTTTCAATCTTTCTCTGACTCAGGGACATAGCGATGAAACTTGAAGCCCAGGGTTCAACCCTCGATCTCTCCCACCCCCATGTAATGGGAATTCTTAACGTCACCCCGGATTCGTTCTCTGACGGCGGGACTCACAATACGCTGGTAGAAGCCGTTAAACATGCCAATCTGATGATTAATGCCGGAGCGACTATTATTGATATCGGTGGGGAATCGACGCGCCCGGGGGCCGCAGATGTCAGCGTTGAGGACGAGCTCGCTCGAGTCATTCCGACGGTAGAAGCCATTGCCCAGCGCTTCGAAGTGTGGATCTCCGTTGATACCTCTAAACCGGAGGTGATTCGTGAATCAGCGCGCGTGGGGGCGCATATCATCAATGATATCCGTTCGTTAACCGAGCCGGGAGCGCTGGAGGCTGCGGCGGAAACCGGCTTGCCGGTGTGCCTGATGCATATGCAGGGCCAGCCGAAGACCATGCAGGATGCCCCTAAATACGCGGATGTCTTTGCTGACGTTGAACGCTTTTTTGTCGAACATATTGTGCGCTGCGAGCGGGCCGGTATCGCAAAAGATAAATTGCTGCTCGACCCGGGATTCGGTTTCGGTAAAAATCTTTCCCATAATTATGAACTGCTTGCCCGACTCAGCGAGTTCCATCATTTCGGTCTTCCGCTACTGGTCGGTATGTCGCGTAAGTCGATGGTAGGCCAGTTGCTTAATGTCGGGCCGAAAGAACGCCTGAATGGCAGCCTGGCTTGCGCAGTCATTGCTGCAATGCAGGGCGCGCAGATTATTCGCGTCCATGATGTCAAAGAAACGGTAGAAGCGCTGCGTGTGGTGGAAGCTACCCTGGCCGCTAAGGAAAATAAACGTTATGAGTAACCGCAAATATTTTGGTACTGATGGTATCCGTGGCCGCGTAGGCGATGCGCCAATAACGCCAGAATTTGTCTTAAAGCTGGGCTGGGCGGCTGGAAAGGTGCTGGCGCGCCACGGTTCGCGCAAGATTATTATCGGTAAAGATACCCGTATTTCAGGCTATATGCTGGAGTCCGCGCTGGAGGCTGGCCTGGCTGCCGCAGGGTTATCCGCTTCTTTCACCGGCCCAATGCCAACGCCGGCAATTGCCTATCTGACGCGAACCTTCCGCGCGGAGGCCGGAATTGTGATCTCCGCTTCGCATAATCCGTTCTATGATAACGGTATTAAATTCTTCTCTATCGAAGGGACTAAGCTCCCGGATGAAGTTGAAGAAGCCATTGAAGCCGAAATGGAGAAAGAGCTGACCTGCGTTGATTCCGCCGAGCTGGGCAAAGCCAGCCGTATCGTCGACGCGGCTGGTCGCTATATCGAGTTTTGCAAAGGCACCTTTCCGAACGAGCTGAGCCTCAACTCCTTGAAAGTGGTGGTCGATTGCGCTCACGGCGCGACTTACCATATCGCCCCGAGTGTTTTCCGCGAGCTGGGCGCTCAGGTGATCGCCATGGGCTGTGAGCCTGATGGACTCAACATCAATGAAGAAGTCGGAGCGACGGATGTTCGTGCTCTGCAGGCGCGCGTGCTGGAGGAAAAAGCCGACCTGGGTATTGCCTACGATGGCGATGGCGATCGGGTCATAATGGTGGACCATGAAGGCAATAAAGTCGACGGTGATCAGATCCTCTACATCATAGCTCGCGAGGGTCTGCGCCAGGGGCAACTGCGTGGCGGCGCCGTCGGGACGCTCATGAGCAACATGGGGCTTGAACTGGCGCTCAAACAGCTGGGTATTCCTTTCGTTCGCGCGAAGGTAGGTGACCGTTATGTGCTGGAAAAACTGCAGGAGAAAGGCTGGCGCATCGGTGCCGAAAACTCCGGCCATGTGATCCTGCTGGACAAAACCACCACGGGGGATGGGATTGTCGCCAGCCTGCAGGTGGTGGCGGCGATGGTGCGTAACCATATGAGCCTGCACGATCTGTGTAGCGGAATGAAAATGTTCCCGCAGCTGCTGGTTAATGTCCGCTTTACCGAAGGTAGCGGTAACCCGCTGGAACATGAACATGTAAAAGCGGTCACGGCAGAAGTGGAGGCCGAGCTGGGCAATCGTGGCCGCGTACTGCTGCGTAAATCAGGCACCGAGCCGCTGATTCGCGTTATGGTGGAAGGCGAGCATGAAGAAAAGGTGCACGAGTTCGCCCATCGTATCGCTGATGCCGTAAAAAGCGTGTAATTTGTCTGGCTAAGTAATTAAAAAGGCGACGCTTGCCGCCTTTTTAATCGACAAAAAATCGCTTTTTGCTGTTTTTTTCCGCACTTGATACAATGCGTTGAAATTGCCCTTGCGAAGGTCATTCGCTTTGGTTAGTATTCACACCCGCTTCAGTGGGAAACGTTAATACGTCCCGCTTTATTGGTCGAAGCACTTGGTATGCGGCGAATCCGCAAGGAACAGGTTGATTATGTACGAAGCTCTTTTAGTTGTTTTCCTTATTGTGGCAATTGGCCTTGTTGGTCTGATTATGCTGCAGCAAGGTAAAGGCGCTGATATGGGAGCCTCCTTCGGAGCAGGCGCTTCCGGCACTCTGTTTGGATCCAGCGGTTCTGGTAACTTCATGACCCGCATGACTGGTATCCTGGCTGCGCTGTTCTTCATCATCAGTCTGGCGCTGGGCAATATCAACAGCAACAAGACCAACAAAGGAAGTGAGTGGGATAACCTGAGCGCTCCGAAAACCGAGCAAACTCAGCCGACAGCTCCGGCACAGCCGAGCAGCGACATCCCGCACTGATAAGTAGTATCCGTACCGAGGTGGTGGAATTGGTAGACACGCTACCTTGAGGTGGTAGTGCCCTAACGGGCTTGTGGGTTCGAGTCCCATCCTCGGTACCAATTTCCTGAAAAAAGACGCTGAAAAGCGTCTTTTTTTCGTCCAGAGAAAAGTGCGCAGTCGCATAAGCGGCTGATATTCCTCTTCAGTTGGGGGCGGGATTTCACAGCATAAAAAAGGCCGCTTGCGCGGCCTTTACTGTTTTCTCAGGGATGTTACTTAGCTTTATTTTCCAGGTTTTCCACCTGCGGCAAGCCGGTGGCGGAAGAGGCGGTCAGCAGTCCGGACTGAGCGTAGCCAAACAGCTTATCGCGGGTATCGGTGATATCCAGATTGCGCATTGTCAGCTGGCCGATACGGTCCTCAGCGGAGAACATTGAGTCGCCTTTTTCCATGGTCAGGCGTTCTGCTTTATAGGTCAGATTATCTGACACGGTATTTAGGATGGAATAGTCGTTGCCGCGACGCAGTTCAAGGGTCACTTCGCCGGTGATTTGGCTGGCCACCCAGCGCTGCAGGCCGTCGCGCAGCATCAGAGCCTGTGAGTCGAACCAGCGCCCCTGATACAGCAGGCGACCCAGCTGACGACCGTGTGCGTGATATTGTTCGATGGTATCTTCATTATGAATACCGGTCAGCAGACGCTCATAGGCAATATGCAGCAGCGCCATCCCGGGGGCTTCATAAATGCCGCGGCTCTTCGCTTCGATGATACGGTTTTCGATCTGATCGCTCATGCCGAGTCCATGGCGGCCGCCGATCCGATTAGCTTCCAGCATCAGCTCAACGTCATCGCTAAAGGTCTGTCCATTCAGCGCAACCGGGTGGCCTTGTTCAAAGCGGACGGTGACTTCTTCCGCAGGAATTTTGACGCTTTCATCCCAGAACTTCACGCCCATAATTGGGTTCACAATCTTGACGCTGGAGTTCAGGAACTCAAGATCTTTAGCCTCGTGCGTAGCTCCCAGCATATTGGAGTCGGTTGAGTAGGCTTTTTCAACGGACATTTTATAGTCAAACCCGCAGGAAATCATAAATTCTGACATTTCCTGGCGGCCGCCTAACTCGTCGATAAAGTCGCTATCCAGCCACGGTTTGTAAATTTTCAGCTCTGCGTTGGTCAGCAGGCCGTAACGATAGAAACGTTCGATATCGTTGCCTTTATAGGTACTGCCGTCGCCCCAGATGTTAACGCCGTCTTCTTTCATCGCGGCAACCAGCATAGTACCGGTCACTGCGCGGCCCAGCGGAGTGGTATTAAAGTAGGTCAACCCGCCGGTGGTGTTATGAAACGCGCCGCACTGGATTGCAGCAATACCTTCCGCAACCAGCTGCTTACGGCAGTCGATCAGACGAGCTCCTTCAGCACCATACTCTTTGGCACGACGAGGAATGGCTTCGTAATCGTCTTCGTCTGGCTGTCCCAGGTTAGCGGTATATGCATAAGGGACTGCTCCCTTTTTACGCATCCACAGCAGCGCGGCGCTGGTATCCAGCCCACCAGAAAAAGCAATACCAATACGTTGTCCTACCGGGAGATGCTTGAGAATCGTCGTCATAAAATAAAACCCTGCTAGAGAGACTGTGGTGAGTTTGACTCAACAATCTTTATTGCATGTTTATGCATTAATTGTGAGTTTTCATTTAATCATCTTTTGCTGGTGACAGGAAGAGGCTGAGCCGTTTTTTACCAAAAAACCCTGAAATACCAGCACGAACCGAAACCCGCTATGTGAAATTCATGTTGACAAAATATATGAAGTATCAATACAATTCACTACGATTTTATGTCCCGTCTCTCGGTACCAAATCCCAGCAGTATTTGCGTCTTTTGCTCAAAACGAGTAAAATATGCCACGTTTCAGGCGCGGGGTGGAGCAGCCTGGTAGCTCGTCGGGCTCATAACCCGAAGGTCGTCGGTTCAAATCCGGCCCCCGCAACCACTTTCCCATTAAGTACTTTTTCAAATATACTGTGAGGACCGGGTCCTTCGTAGACGAATTTGAAAGAATTCTTCTGGAAAGTGTTCCAGATCGCAGTTGCGATCTCAGGGTTCAGTTATCTAAAGCCCCGATTTATCGGGGTTTTTTGTTATCTGACTTCAGAATAACTGGGCTATACGCCCTTTTTTTATGTCTTGGGGGTGGGTTTGTCCACATTAGAGCAAAAATTAACAGAGATGCTCACAGCGCCAGTTGAAGCGCTTGGCTTTGAGCTGGTCGGCATCGAATTTATTCGCGGTCGCACATCCACACTGCGCATCTATATTGATAGTGAAGATGGCATCAATGTTGATGATTGTGCTGATGTGAGTCACCAGGTCAGTGCTGTTATGGACGTAGAAGACCCGATTACAGTCGCTTATAACCTGGAAGTTTCTTCCCCTGGTCTCGATCGTCCTATGTTTACCGCCGAACACTATGAGCGTTTCATCGGCGAAGAAGTTTCGCTGGTTTTGCGCATGGCGGTACAGAACCGACGCAAATGGCAGGGCCTTATCAAAGCGGTAGACGGTGAGATGATCACGGTAACCGTCGAAGGCAAAGATGAAGTGTTCGCGCTGAGTAACATCCAGAAGGCGAACCTGGTTCCCCACTTTTAACAGTCTGGATTGAGGTGAAAGGCCCCGATGAACAAAGAAATTTTGGCTGTTGTTGAAGCCGTTTCCAACGAAAAGGCGCTGCCGCGTGAGAAAATTTTCGAAGCGTTGGAAAGTGCGTTAGCAACGGCTACTAAGAAAAAATATGAACAAGAGATCGACGTTCGCGTAGAAATCGATCGTAAAAGCGGTGATTTCGACACATTCCGTCGCTGGCTGGTTGTGGAAGAAGTCACCCAGCCGACGCGCGAAATCACGCTGGAAGCTGCGCGTTTCGAAGATGAAAGCATGAATCCTGGCGATTACGTCGAAGACCAGATTGAATCTGTCACCTTTGACCGTATCACTACGCAGACTGCGAAGCAGGTTATCGTACAAAAAGTACGTGAAGCCGAACGCGCAATGGTCGTTGATCAGTTCCGTGAGCACGAAGGTGAAATTATCACGGGCGTAGTGAAGAAAGTGAATCGCGACAACATTACGCTGGATCTGGGCAACAACGCTGAAGCCGTGATCCTGCGTGAAGACATGCTGCCGCGTGAAAACTTCCGTCCGGGTGACCGTATCCGCGGCGTACTGTACGCAGTCCGCCCGGAAGCGCGTGGCGCGCAGCTGTTCGTGACGCGTTCCAAGCCGGAAATGCTGATTGAACTGTTCCGCATTGAAGTTCCGGAAATTGGTGAAGAAGTTCTCGAAATTAAAGCGGCGGCTCGCGATCCTGGCTCTCGTGCTAAAATCGCGGTTAAAACTAACGATAAGCGCATCGATCCGGTGGGTGCCTGCGTCGGTATGCGCGGCGCGCGCGTTCAGGCAGTCTCGACTGAACTGGGCGGCGAGCGTATTGATATCGTGCTGTGGGACGATAACCCGGCGCAATTTGTCATTAACGCCATGGCTCCGGCTGACGTCGCCTCTATCGTGGTAGATGAAGACAAGCACACCATGGATATCGCAGTCGAAGCGGGCAACCTGGCGCAGGCCATTGGCCGTAACGGTCAGAACGTCCGTCTGGCGTCTCAGCTGAGCGGCTGGGAACTGAACGTCATGACCGTTGATGACCTCCAGGCTAAGCATCAGGCTGAAGCCCATGCAGCGATTGATACCTTCACTAAATATCTTGATATTGATGAAGATTTCGCCACGCTGCTGGTTGAAGAAGGTTTCGCCACTCTGGAAGAACTGGCCTATGTGCCAATGAAAGAACTGCTGGAAATTGACGGTCTGGATGAACCGACCGTTGAAGCACTTCGTGAGCGGGCGAAAAACGCGCTGACCACGCTGGCGCTGGCCAAAGAAGAGAGCCTGGGAGACAGCAAACCTGCCGACGATCTGTTGAATCTGGAAGGTATGGATCGCGCCCTGGCATTCACCCTGGCCGCCCGTGGTGTTTGTACGCTGGAAGATCTCGCCGAGCAGGGCATTGATGATCTGGCTGATATCGAAGGCTTGACCGACGAGAAAGCCGGAGAACTTATCATGGCCGCTCGTAATATTTGTTGGTTCGGCGACGAAGCGTAATAAACTGTAGCAGGAAGGAACAGCATGACAGATGTGACCATTAAAGCGCTGGCCTCAGAGATTCAGACCTCTGTGGATCGCCTGATACAGCAATTTGCTGATGCAGGGATCCGCAAATCGGCTGATGATTCTGTGACCGCGCAAGAGAAGCAAACCTTGTTGACGCACCTGAACCGTGAACACGGCTCAGCGCCCGACAAGCTGACGCTGCAGCGCAAAACGCGCAGCACGTTAAATATTCCGGGTACCGGTGGAAAGAGTAAGTCGGTACAAATCGAAGTCCGCAAGAAACGCACCTTTGTGAAACGCGATCCGCAAGAGGCCGAACGCCTTGCCGCGGAAGAGCAGGCGCAGCGTGAAGCGGAAGAGCAAGCCCGTCGTGAGGCAGAAGAAGCTGCCAAACGCGAGGCGCAATTAAAAGCTGAACGTGAGGCCGCAGAACAAGCGAAACGTGAACTCGCCGATAAAGCGAAACGTGAAGCCGCGGAAAAAGACAAAGTGAGCAATCAACAAACCGACGATATGACCAAAACCGCCCAGGCTGAAAAGCAACGCCGCGAAAACGAAGCTGCGGAGCTGAAGCGCAAATCGGAAGAAGAAGCACGCCGCAAACTTGAAGAAGAAGCGCGCCGTGTAGCGGAAGAAGCACGCCGTATGGCTCAAGAAAACGAAAAGAACTGGACTGAAGCGCCAGAAACGCCTGAAGAGACCACTGACTATCACGTAACAACTTCTCAGCATGCGCGTCAGGCTGAAGACGATAACGATCGTGAAGTTGAAGGCGGTCGCGGCCGTGGACGTAATGCGAAAGCAGCGCGTCCGGCTAAGAAAGGCAACAAACACGCTGAATCGAAAGCCGATCGTGAAGAAGCCCGTGCGGCCGTTCGCGGCGGTAAAGGTGGTAAACATCGTAAGGGTTCGGCTCTGCAGCAAGGCTTCCAGAAGCCGGCTCAGGCGGTTAACCGTGATGTTATCATCGGTGAAACCATCACCGTTGGCGATCTGGCCAACAAGATGGCCGTTAAAGGTTCTCAGGTCATCAAAGCGATGATGAAGCTGGGCGCTATGGCGACGATTAACCAGGTCATCGACCAGGAAACCGCACAGCTGGTTGCCGAAGAGATGGGCCACAAAGTTATCCTGCGTCGTGAAAACGAGCTGGAAGAAGCGGTAATGAGCGACCGTGACACCGGCGCTGCGGCGGAACCGCGCGCACCGGTTGTGACTATCATGGGTCACGTTGACCACGGTAAAACCTCTCTGCTGGACTACATTCGTTCAACGAAAGTGGCCTCTGGCGAAGCGGGCGGCATTACCCAGCATATCGGTGCGTACCACGTCGAAACCGACAACGGTATGATCACCTTCCTGGATACCCCGGGCCACGCCGCGTTCACCTCTATGCGTGCTCGTGGTGCTCAGGCGACGGATATCGTGGTTCTGGTTGTGGCCGCAGACGACGGCGTGATGCCGCAGACCATCGAAGCAATCCAGCACGCGAAAGCGGCGGGTGTGCCGGTCGTGGTTGCGGTGAACAAAATCGATAAGCCGGAAGCGGATCCGGATCGCGTTAAAAATGAACTGTCCCAGTACGGCATTCTGCCGGAAGAGTGGGGCGGTGAAAGCCAGTTCGTCCACGTGTCTGCTAAAGCGGGTACCGGCATCGACGAACTGCTGGACGCAATCCTGCTGCAGGCTGAAGTTCTGGAGCTGAAAGCGGTTCGTAAAGGTATGGCGAGCGGCGCGGTTATCGAATCCTTCCTGGATAAAGGTCGTGGTCCGGTTGCTACCGTTCTGGTACGCGAAGGTACGCTGCACAAGGGTGACATCGTCCTGTGCGGTTTCGAATATGGTCGCGTTCGTGCGATGCGTAACGAACTGGGTCAGGAAGTGCTGGAAGCGGGTCCATCCATTCCGGTGGAAATCCTCGGCCTGTCAGGCGTACCGGCTGCCGGTGACGAAGTGACCGTCGTTCGTGACGAGAAGAAAGCACGTGAAGTTGCGCTGTATCGTCAGGGTAAATTCCGTGAAGTTAAGCTGGCTCGTCAGCAGAAATCTAAACTTGAGAACATGTTCGCCAACATGACCGAAGGCGAAGTTCACGAAGTGAACATCGTCCTCAAAGCGGACGTGCAGGGTTCTGTGGAAGCGATCTCCGACTCCTTGCTGAAACTGTCTACTGACGAAGTGAAAGTGAAGATTATCGGTTCCGGCGTAGGTGGTATCACCGAAACCGACGCAACCCTGGCCGCTGCCTCCAACGCGATTCTGGTTGGCTTTAACGTTCGTGCTGATGCATCCGCACGTAAAGTTATCGACGCGGAAAGCCTGGATCTGCGCTACTACTCCGTCATCTATCATCTGATCGACGAAGTGAAAGCAGCGATGAGCGGCATGCTGTCTCCGGAACTGAAACAGCAGATCATTGGTCTGGCCGAAGTCCGTGATGTGTTCAAATCGCCGAAATTCGGCGCCATCGCAGGCTGTATGGTTACTGAAGGTACGATTAAGCGTCATAACCCAATCCGCGTACTGCGCGACAATGTGGTTATCTATGAAGGCGAGCTGGAATCCCTGCGCCGCTTCAAAGATGACGTTAACGAAGTTCGTAACGGCATGGAGTGTGGTATCGGCGTTAAGAACTACAACGACGTTCGCGTTGGCGATATGATCGAAGTGTTCGAAATCATCGAGATTCAACGTACCATCGATTAATCGTTTAGTAGGCCGGGGAAGCGCAGCGCCACCCGGTTATACAAAATTAAAGGGGGCCGCGTGGCCCCCTTATTTGTCTGGAGAATTTATTATGGCGAAAGAATTTGGTCGCCCGCAGCGCGTGGCTCAGGAGATGCAAAAAGAGATCGCAATCATCCTGCAGCGCGAAATTAAAGACCCGCGTCTGGGCATGATGACCACGGTTTCAGGCGTCGAGATGTCCCGCGACCTGGCCTATGCCAAAGTGTTTGTGACCTTCCTGAACGACAAAGACGAAGCCGCCGTGAAAGCGGGCATCAAGGCTTTGCAGGAAGCGTCTGGTTTTATTCGCTCGCTGCTGGGCAAAGCAATGCGCCTGCGTATCGTGCCGGAACTGACCTTCTTCTACGACAATTCATTAGTCGAAGGAATGCGCATGTCGAACCTGGTGACCAGCGTGGTGAAACATGACGATGAGCGTCGTGTGAACCCGGACGACAGTAAGGAGGACTAATGAGTCGTCCTCGTCGTCGCGGTCGCGATGTGCACGGCGTACTGTTGCTGGATAAACCGCAAGGCGCATCCAGCAACGACGTGCTGCAGAAAGTTAAACGACTTTATAATGCTAACCGGGCAGGGCATACGGGAGCGCTGGATCCGCTGGCGACCGGCATGTTGCCGATTTGCCTCGGGGAAGCGACAAAGTTTTCCCAGTATCTGCTTGATTCTGACAAGCGCTACCGCGTGATTGCTAAACTTGGCCAGCGCACCGATACCTCTGATGCCGACGGCCAGGTGGTGGAAGAACGTCCGCTGACTTTTAGTCCTGAGCAGCTGGCAGCCGCGCTCGATGGCTTTCGTGGTGAAACCCAGCAGGTGCCGTCGATGTATTCGGCGCTGAAATACCAGGGGAAAAAACTGTACGAATATGCCCGTCAGGGGATTGAAGTACCGCGTGAATCCCGGCCGATTACGGTTTACGAGCTGCTGTTTATCCGCCATGAGGGGACGGAGCTTGAGCTGGAAATTCATTGCTCCAAAGGCACCTACATTCGCACGATTATTGATGATTTAGGCGAGAAGCTTGGATGCGGCGCGCACGTCACTTTCCTGCGTCGCCTGGCGGTCAGTAAATATCCCGTCGAACGGATGGTGACGCTGGAGCAGCTGCAGGCGCTGGTTGAACAAGCCAATGCGCAGGATATTCCCGCAGCCCAGCTGTTGGACCCGCTGTTGATGCCGATGGACAGCCCGGCTTCGGATTACCCGCTGGTGAATATTCCGGAAACCTCCGCCATCTACTTTAAAAACGGTAATCCGGTGCGGACATCGGGTGCGCCGCTGCAGGGGCTGGTTCGCGTCACTGAAGGTGATGACGAGAAGTTTCTTGGCATGGGGGAAATCGATGATGAAGGCCGCGTGGCGCCTCGTCGTCTGGTGGTTGAATACCCTGCCTGAGCGCTTTCCTTGCGATAAAAGGCTGCTGCGAGTAGAATATCGCCGCTTAACGTCCGCCAAAGTGTTTTAACATTTGCGAGCGTTATATCAGGGGTTGCTGAATTAGAGATCGGCACCCTTTCTTTCTTTTAATTTTGGAGTTCGAAAATGTCTCTAAGCGTTGAAGCTAAAGCAAAAATCGTTTCTGAGTTCGGTCGTGGCGAAAACGACAGCGGTTCTACTGAAGTTCAGGTTGCACTGCTGACTGCACAGATCAACCACCTGCAGGGTCACTTTGCAGAGCACAAAAAAGATCACCACAGCCGTCGTGGTCTGCTGCGCATGGTTTCTCAGCGTCGTAAACTGCTCGACTACCTGAAACGTAAAGATGTTGCACGTTACTCTTCGCTGATCGAGCGTCTGGGTCTGCGTCGCTAATTCTGCGAGTTTCAGAAGAAGGGGCCTCACGGCCCCTTTTTTCGACCGGGCGGCAGCAATTCATTAAAAACTCATGTATTGTTGCTATTAATGATCTTCATGCAGAGGTTCGCGCGGCTAATGAGAGGCTTGACTCGCAGGGGCGGGTAAAGGTTGTCATTAGTCGCGAGGATGCAGAAGATCGGGTCATACGATGTCTTATCGTGGATTTGACATCATCTATAGATAAAAGGATAGAATTTTGCTTAATCCGATCGTTCGTAAATTCCAGTACGGCCAACATACCGTAACGCTGGAGACCGGCATGATGGCGCGCCAGGCAACTGCCGCCGTTATGGTTAGCATGGATGACACCGCGGTATTCGTTACCGTAGTCGGCCAGAAAAAAGCGAAGCCAGGCCAGGATTTCTTCCCGCTGACCGTTAACTATCAGGAGCGTACTTACGCTGCTGGTAAAATCCCGGGTGGTTTCTTCCGTCGTGAAGGCCGTCCGAGCGAAGGCGAAACCCTGATTGCGCGTCTGATTGACCGCCCGGTTCGCCCGCTGTTCCCGGAAGGCTTCGTTAACGAAGTTCAGGTTATTGCGACCGTCGTTTCCGTTAACCCACAGGTTAACCCGGATATCGTCGCGATGATCGGCGCTTCCGCTGCGCTGTCTCTGTCCGGTATTCCGTTTAACGGCCCAATTGGCGCCGCGCGCGTGGGTTATATTAATGACCAGTACGTGCTGAACCCGACCCAGGAAGAGCTGAAGTCCAGCAAACTGGATCTGGTTGTTGCGGGTACCGAAGCCGCAGTACTGATGGTTGAATCCGAAGCTGAACTGCTGAGCGAAGACCAGATGCTGGGCGCGGTCGTGTTTGGTCACGACCAGCAGCAGGTTGTTATTCAGAACATCAACGACCTGGTGAAAGAAGCCGGTAAACCGCGTTGGGACTGGCAGCCGGAAGTGGTTGATGCCGCGCTGAACGCGCGCGTCGCTGCGCTGGCTGAATCTCGCCTGAGCGATGCGTACCGTATCACCGACAAACAGGAGCGTTATGCTCAGGTTGACGTGATCAAATCCGAAACTATCGCGACCCTGGTTGCGGAAGATGAAACCCTGGACGCTAACGAACTGGGCGAAATCCTGCACGCAATCGAGAAAAACGTGGTGCGTAGCCGCGTACTGGCCGGTGAGCCGCGTATCGATGGTCGTGAAAAAGATATGATTCGTGGTCTGGACGTTCGTACCGGCGTTCTGCCGCGTACCCACGGTTCAGCACTGTTTACCCGTGGTGAAACTCAGGCACTGGTTACCGCGACCCTGGGCACCGCACGTGACGCGCAGAACATCGATGAGCTGATGGGCGAGCGTACCGACTCTTTCCTGTTCCACTATAACTTCCCTCCGTACTCCGTAGGCGAAACGGGAATGGTCGGCTCTCCGAAGCGTCGTGAAATCGGTCACGGTCGTCTGGCTAAGCGCGGCGTACTGGCCGTGATGCCGACTATCGAAGAGTTCCCGTACACCGTACGCGTGGTTTCTGAAATCACCGAATCGAACGGTTCCTCCTCCATGGCTTCCGTTTGTGGCGCTTCTCTGGCGCTGATGGACGCAGGTGTGCCGGTGAAAGCCGCCGTTGCGGGTATCGCAATGGGTCTGGTGAAAGAAGGCGACAACTTCGTCGTGCTGTCTGACATTCTGGGCGATGAAGATCACCTGGGCGATATGGACTTCAAAGTTGCGGGTTCCCGTGAAGGTATCTCTGCTCTGCAGATGGATATCAAAATTGAAGGTATCACCAAAGAGATCATGCAGGTTGCTCTGAACCAGGCTAAAGGTGCGCGTCTGCACATCCTGGGCGTGATGGAACAGGCGATTAACGCGCCGCGCGGCGATATCTCTGAGTTCGCACCGCGTATTCACACGATCAAGATCAGCCCGGACAAAATTAAAGACGTTATCGGTAAAGGCGGCTCCGTTATTCGCGCGCTTACCGAAGAAACCGGCACCACTATCGAAATCGAAGATGACGGTACCGTCAAAATCGCAGCAACCGATGGCGACAAAGCGCAGCACGCGATTCGTCGTATCGAAGAGATCACCGCTGAGATCGAAGTTGGCCGTATCTATAACGGTAAAGTGACCCGCATCGTTGACTTTGGCGCATTCGTTGCCATTGGCGGCGGTAAAGAGGGTCTGGTTCACATCTCTCAGATCGCCGACAAGCGCGTTGAGAAAGTGACCGACTATCTGCAGATGGGTCAGGAAGTGCCGGTTAAGGTTCTGGAAGTTGACCGTCAGGGCCGTGTCCGTCTGAGCATCAAAGAAGCAACTGAACAAACTCAGCCTGCGGCTGCGCCGGAAGCTCCGGCTGCCGAACAGCAGGGCGAGTAAGGTTGCCGTTTGCCCTCCGCATTGCGGAGGGCGCATTGCGGGCAGGAAGCCCTGTTTGCAGCCGGGGAACTGGACGTTCATCCAATCGTTGTCTTCGGGAGTGGGAAATGAAGCCTTTTTTGCGCTGGTGTTTCGTGGCGACAGCTCTCACGCTGGCAGGATGCAGCAACTCTGCCTGGCGTAAGGACGCAGTCCTCGCGGTGCCATTGCAACCGACTTTGCAGCAGGAAGTGATTCTGGCGCGCATGGAACAAATTCTTGCCAGTCGGGCTTTAACCGATGACGAACGCGCACAGCTTTTATATGAGCGCGGAGTGTTGTATGATAGTCTCGGTCTGAGGGCATTAGCGCGAAATGATTTTTCACAAGCGCTGGCAATCCGACCGGATATGCCTGAAGTATTCAATTACTTAGGCATTTATTTAACGCAGGCAGGCAATTTTGATGCTGCCTATGAAGCGTTTGATTCTGTACTTGAGCTTGATCCAACTTACAACTACGCGCACTTAAATCGCGGCATCGCTCTGTATTACGGCGGTCGTGCTAAGTTAGCGCAAGATGATCTGCTGGCGTTTTATCAAGACGATCCCAATGATCCTTTCCGAAGCCTGTGGCTTTATCTCGCCGAGCGTCAGCTCGATGAGAAGCGGGCGCTTGAAGCACTGAGACAGCGCTTAAACAAGTCGGACAAAGAACAATGGGGATGGAACATTGTCGGGTTCTACCTTGGCGACATTAGCGAAAAAGAGCTAATGGACCGTCTGAAGGCAGACGCAACGGATAACACCTCGCTCGCTGAGCATCTCAGTGAAACCAACTTCTATTTAGGTAAGTACTACCTAAGTCTGGGGGACAAGGACAGCGCTACGGCACTGTTCAAACTGGCGGTCGCAAACAACGTTCATAACTACGTTGAGCACCGATACGCATTGTTGGAATTATCGCTCTTGGGCCAGGAGCAAGATGACCTGGCAGAATCGGACCAGCAATAGCTGACGAACACATCAGCCCTTTTTTGATTGCCATCACCTTAGCGGGTGAGGGCGTTGTTGTTCGTTAATACACCTACTTTGAGCCGGTTCACACTTTTCAATGAAAATTACCGTAAATTTTCACGATGAGTTATGTAGACTGGCCGCCATTAATTTTGAGGCACACGTACTACATGGCTGAATTCGAAACCACATTTGCAGATCTGGGCCTGAAGGCTCCCATCCTTGAAGCGCTTAACGATCTGGGTTACGAAAAACCATCTCCGATCCAGGCTGAGTGCATTCCGCATCTGCTGGGCGGCCGCGACGTTCTGGGTATGGCCCAGACGGGTAGCGGTAAAACCGCAGCGTTCTCTTTACCGCTGCTGAACAACATTGATCCTGAGCTGAGAGCACCGCAGATTCTGGTGCTGGCGCCGACCCGCGAACTGGCGGTACAGGTTGCTGAAGCAATGACGGAGTTCTCTAAACATATGCGCGGCGTAAACGTGGTTGCCCTGTACGGCGGCCAGCGTTATGACGTGCAGCTGCGCGCACTGCGTCAGGGGCCGCAAATCGTTGTCGGTACCCCGGGTCGTCTGCTGGACCACCTGAAACGCGGTACGCTGGATCTCTCTAAACTGAGCGGTCTGGTACTGGATGAAGCTGACGAAATGCTGCGCATGGGCTTCATCGAAGACGTAGAAACCATTATGGCGCAGATCCCGGAGGGTCATCAGACCGCTCTGTTCTCTGCCACCATGCCGGAAGCGATTCGTCGTATTACCCGCCGCTTTATGAAAGAGCCGCAGGAAGTGCGCATCCAGTCCAGCGTCACGACTCGCCCGGACATCAGCCAGAGCTACTGGACTGCTTACGGTATGCGTAAAAACGAAGCGCTGGTGCGTTTCCTGGAAGCGGAAGATTTTGATGCGGCGATTATCTTCGTTCGTACCAAAAATGCGACCCTGGAAGTGGCCGAAGCGCTGGAGCGTAGCGGCTATAGCAGCGCTGCGCTGAACGGCGACATGAACCAGTCCCTGCGTGAGCAGACTCTGGAGCGTCTGAAAGACGGTCGTCTGGATATCCTGATTGCAACCGACGTTGCGGCTCGTGGCCTGGACGTTGAGCGTATTAGCCTGGTGGTTAACTACGATATCCCGATGGATTCCGAGTCTTACGTTCACCGTATCGGCCGTACCGGTCGTGCGGGTCGCGCTGGCCGCGCGCTGCTGTTCGTTGAGAACCGCGAGCGTCGTCTGCTGCGCAATATCGAACGTACGATGAAGCTGACCATTCCGGAAGTTGAACTGCCGAACGCAGAGCTGCTGGGCAAACGTCGCCTGGAAAAATTTGCCGCGAAAGTTCAGCAGCAGCTGGAAAGCAGCGATCTGGATCAGTACCGCGCGCTGCTGGCGAAAATCCAGCCGTCTGCCGAAGGCGAAGAGCTGGACGTGGAAACGCTGGCCGCAGCGCTGCTGAAAATGGCGCAGGGCGAACGTCCGCTGATCCTGCCGCCGGATGCGCCTATGCGTCCTAAGCGCGAGTTCCGCGACCGTGACGATCGTTTCGAACGTCGTGGCGACCGTAACGATCGTGGCCCGCGCGGCGATCGCGGTGGCGAAGATCGTCCGAAGCGTGAGCGTCGTGACGTTGGCGATATGGAACTGTACCGCATTGAAGTGGGCCGTGATGACGGCGTTGAAGTTCGTCATATCGTTGGCGCCATCGCGAACGAAGGCGATATCAGCAGCCGTTACATTGGTAACATCAAGCTGTTTGGTTCTCACTCCACCATCGAACTGCCGAAAGGCATGCCGGGCGAAGTGCTGCAGCACTTTACGCGTACCCGCATCCTGAACAAGCCGATGAACATGCAGTTGCTGGGCGATGCTCAGCCGCGCCCTGAGCGCAGCGGCGAACGTCGTGGCGGCGGTGAGCGTCGTGAAGGCGGCCGTAGCTTCGGCGGCGGTGAACGTCGTGAAGGTCGTGGTTTCGGCGGTGAGCGTCGCGAAGGCGGCCGTGGTGAAGGTCGTCGTTTCAGCGGTGAACGTCGCGAAGGTGGCCGCGCGCCGCGCCGCGATGATGCTTCAGCGCCGCGTCGTGACGACTCCGCAGGTCGTCGTCGTTTCGGTGGCGATGCATAATTAGCGCTTTCCGCTAACGTAAAGTAAACGATACAGCCCCGATCTTAACGATTGGGGCTTTTTTTATTTCCTTTGTACTCGTGTACTGGTACAGTGCGTCACGTTGATAACAAGAAAAGTATTTTCGACTGGAGATTTCGGCAAATGGCGACACTTACCACTACGGCAACCCGACCGTCCTTATTTGGCGGCGTAGTGATTATCGGCGGGACAATTATTGGCGCGGGCATGTTTTCGCTGCCGGTTGTAATGTCCGGCGCATGGTTCTTCTGGTCTCTGGCGGCGCTGGTTTTTACCTGGTTTTGTATGCTGCATTCCGGGTTGATGATCCTCGAAGCGAACCTGAATTATCGGATTGGTTCGAGCTTCGATACCATTACTAAAGATCTGCTCGGTAAAGGCTGGAATCTGGTTAACGGCGTGTCGATCGCCTTTGTACTTTATATTCTGACTTACGCCTATATCTCCGCCAGCGGCTCGATCCTGCACCATACGTTTAGCGAAATGTCGCTGAACGTACCGGCAAGGGCGGCCGGTTTTGGTTTTGCGCTACTGGTGGCGTTTATCGTCTGGTTGAGCACCAAAGCGGTGAGCCGCATGACGGCCATTGTGCTGGGAGCTAAGGTCATTACCTTCTTTCTGACCTTTGGCAGCCTGTTGGGGCACGTCCAGCCGACCACGCTGTTTAACGTGGCTGAACAAAATGCCTCGTATATGCCCTATCTGCTGATGACGCTGCCGTTCTGTCTCGCATCTTTCGGCTATCATGGCAACGTGCCGAGCCTGATGAAGTACTACGGCAAAGATCCGCGCACAATCGTGAAATGCCTGGTTTACGGTACGCTGCTGGCGCTGGGTCTGTACGTGGTGTGGCTGCTGGTGACGATGGGCAATATCCCGCGCCCTGAATTTATCGGCATCGCGCAGAAGGGGGGCAATATAGATGTCCTGGTCCAGGCACTCAGCGGAGTGCTGAACAGCCGGAGCCTGGATCTGCTGTTAGTCATCTTTTCGAACTTTGCCGTTGCCAGTTCATTCCTTGGCGTAACGCTGGGGCTGTTTGATTATCTGGCGGATCTGTTCGGCTTCGATGACTCCGCGCTGGGACGTTTTAAAACAGCGGTACTGACCTTCGTTCCGCCGATGGCGGGAGGCTTGCTGTGGCCGAACGGATTCCTCTATGCGATCGGCTATGCAGGTCTGGCCGCGACGATCTGGGCGGCAATTGTACCGGCGCTGCTGGCTCGCGCATCGCGTAAACGTTTTGGCAGCCCATTGTTTCGCGTTTGGGGTGGAAAGCCGATGATCGCTTTGGTGCTGCTGTTTGGGCTGGGTAACGTTATCGTGCATTTCCTCTCAAGCTTTAACGTATTACCCACCTATCAATAATTGAAAATGCGGCAAAAATGCCGCATTGCTCACTACCCGATCAGCTCTTCTTTCACCTGCATCGCCAAATCAAATGAATGTAGGCGCGCCTGATGATCGAAGATTTGGCCGTTAACCATGATCTCATCAGCCTGGGTCTCCCGTAGAATCGATGCCAGCCCGTGGCGGATTTTCGCTTTATCGCCGACCAGCGACATGCTCAGCGCCTGCTGAACGCCGTACTGCTCTGAAGCGGACCACAGCTGATGCATATTTTGCACCGGCGGCGGCAGTTGTCCGGTCTCGCCCCGGCGCAGTTTGACGAACGCCTGCTGCATGGACGTAAACAGAAATTCCGCATCTCTGTCGCTATCGGCGGCAATAATGTTAATGCATACCATCGCATACGGCTTCTCTAACCGTTCTGACGGCTGGAAGTGGGTGCGGTAGAGGTGCAGGGCCTGGAAGAGCATATCCGGCGCGAAGTGCGAGGCAAAGGCGAACGGCAGCCCCAGCTGCGCCGCCAGCTGAGCGCTGTAAAGGCTTGAGCCGAGCAGCCAGACAGGTATCTTCTCGCCATAGCCGGGAACCGGCCGTACGTGCGGATTAGGATCGCGGGCGTCGAACCAGTCCACCAGCTCCGCGACATCGCGCGGGAAGTTATCAACATCGCCGCTCATATGGCGACGCAGCGCGCGCATGGTCGGCTGATCGCTACCTGGCGCGCGCCCAAGGCCGAGATCGATACGACCGGGGTAGAGCGTATTGAGCGTGCCGAACTGCTCGGCAATCACCAGCGGCGAATGGTTAGGCAGCATCACGCCGCCGGAGCCCAGATGCAGAGTGGTGGTATGGGCGGCAAGATAGCCAATCAGCACCGAGGTCGCGGCGCTCGCAATACCGACCATATTATGGTGCTCGGCCAGCCAGTAGCGATGATAACCGCGTTTTTCCGCCAGCTGCGCCAGATCTAAAGAGTGGGAGAAAGCTTCCTTTGCGGAAGATCCTTGCGGGATTGGCGCCAGGTCGAGCACCGAGAATGAAACAGATTTGTCAGTCATAAAGGCTCACTTTGCTACAGCATAGTCATCAGATTGAAGGTCTTCTTCCAGCCTGGCGCATCCGCGATACGCCTGCCAGAAAAGCTGCATCTTTAATAGTGCATTAAAAAGCAGCGATAGCCATTAACAAAGTGAGCGGTTAATCAGCTCTGCAGTTCCAGTCCGGCCAGCCGCCGCCAGTAGCCGTTGCAGTCGCTGTTCGCCGTCAGCGGTAGCGGCGCTGCGCCGTTCTCATTTGCCCGGAAGGCGTCCAGCATCGCAAAGGTCTCGCTGCCCAGCGGCGACAGGCGGACCATATCCACCAGCCCGTGCATGGTGCTCAGCTCATTCCCGAGGTTATAGACGTAGCCGCTCATGGTCTGAATGCCGTTGAGGACGAATACCTGCTGGTTCTCCTGCGAGAGCACATCGCGCCCGTTAGGATATTTTATGCAGCAGGTTTCGCACTCGTCTTTGGGTCGGTCTTCCGAACGGGCGGTAAAGCAGCGGGCGGAGTAGGCCAGCGGCAGATGGCCGTAGCTCAGCACCTCTACCTCAAACTGGTTGCGAATGCCCAGTTCGTCGCACTGGGTCAGCAAGTTCGCCAGCCAGTCGCGGGAAAGCTCGACCGGCATACACCAGCGCACCATACCTTGCTTAAGCAGCAGACGCAGGGTGACGGCGTTGTAGCAGTTGAGCGCATGGCCGGCGACGAACGGCAGTTTACGTTCCGCGCACAGGTTAACGACGCCGAGATCGCTGGCTTCAATCAGAAATTCGCCGTTATCGACATAGCGCTTCAGTTCGCCCAGTTCCGAGGACGCCTGCACCAGCGCGAGGGTGGAAAGCACTATCTGTTTGCCGCTTCCCGCCAGCGCTTTCGCCATCTCGATCCAGTCGCCGACTTTGGTGGCGCGGCGTTTGCTGCATACCGCTTCGCCGAGATAAATCGTGTCCGCGCTGCAGCTGGCTGCCTGCTGGTAAAAATCTTCCAGCGTCTCTTTTGGCCAGTAATAAAGCACCGGCCCTAATGAATATTTCATTGCTGTTCTCACTGCCATTTACGGTGATAGGCGCCAAGGGTGGTTTGCGTCCCTTCGGACATCGAACCGAGGGTCTCCATCCACGCGGACTGCGGCACGAAGTTTTGCGGATCGGCTTTGCAGCGATCGATCGCCTGACGCCAGACTTTCGCCACCTGGGTGACGTACGCCGGACTGCGCTGGCGGCCCTCGATTTTGACCGAGGCAATATTTGCCGCCATCAGCTCCGGCAGCAGCTCCAGGGTGTTCAGGCTGGTGGGCTCTTCCAGTGCGTGGTAGCGCTCGCCGTCGACCAGATACCGCCCTTTACAGAGGGTGGGATAGCCGGCATTTTCACCATCTCTATAGCGGTCGATCAGCACTTCGTTAAGGCGTGATTCCAGTCCCTGCGGCGTTTGCTGCCAGCGCACGAAGCGTGCCGGCGAACAGGCGCCGACGGTATTCGGTGATTCGCCGGTCAGATAAGAGGAAAGATAGCAGCGGCCTTCCGCCATAATGCACAGGCTGCCGAAGGCGAAGACCTCCAGCGGCACCGGCGTGGCGCGGGCCAGCTGTTTGACCTGGTGAATCGACAGTACGCGCGGCAGCACCACGCGGGCGATGTCAAAGTTGCGATGATAAAATTTTACCGCTTCTTCGTTAGTGGCCGAGGCCTGAACGGAAACGTGACGCTCGATGTGCGGGTAGCGCTCGGCGGCATACTCCAGCATTGCGATATCGGCGAGGATCAGCGCGTCGGCGCCCAGCTGGGCCGCCATATCTACCGCGCGCTGCCAGCGGGTATAGCCATCAGGATGCGCGAAGGTATTGATGGCAATATGCAGTTTACGACGATGCTGGTGCACAAAGCTGACGGCTTCCTGCAGTTTCTTTTCGGTGAAATTAAGGCCGGCAAAGTGGCGGGCGTTGGTGTCATCTTTCAGCCCGATATAGACGGCATCGGCGCCGTTTTCGATGGCCGCCTTAAGCGCCGGAAGGTTACCGGCTGGGCAGAGCAGCTCCATAATTTTTCCTGAAAAACGCGGCCCGTCAGGGACGCTGGATGGTTAATGAGCTGGGATTTTAGTTAACCTTCTGGTGACAATTTTTGATTTGAGGCAGTTAAAAGCGTATTGGCGGGATCAATACCAGCGGCCCGACATCGTGATTTTGTTGATTTACGCCGCTATGTCGTTTATTTGATATGGCACAATAGAGGAACTATTGCATTCATGGAGTAAAGCTTGTGTTGGATAAACTGCGTTCCCAACTGGTTCACTTTGGCCCGTCGTTAATAAGCGTGCCGGTTAAGCTGGCGCCTTTTGCCCTCAAGCGCCAGGTGCTGGAACAGGTATTAAGCTGGCAGTTTCGCCAGGCGCTGGCGGATGGGGAGCTGGATTTTCTCGAGGGGCGCTGGTTAAGTATTCATGTGCGTGATATCGGCCTGCTGTGGTATACCTCGGTGATTAACGGCCGTCTGGTGGTCAGCCCGGCGGCTGAAGCGGACGTCAGCTTTAGCGCCGACGCCAGCGACCTGCTGATGATTGCGGCACGCAAGCAGGATCCGGATACGTTGTTCTTCCAGCGTCGCCTGGTTATCGAAGGCGATACCGAGCTGGGTCTTTATGTAAAAAACCTGATGGATGCCATTGAGCTGGAGCAGATGCCCAGGGCGCTGCGTATTATGCTGCTGCAGCTGGCGGACTTTGTTG
This sequence comes from Klebsiella sp. K5-306, assembly GCF_051835185.1. Lineage (NCBI taxonomy): Bacteria > Pseudomonadati > Pseudomonadota > Gammaproteobacteria > Enterobacterales > Enterobacteriaceae > Klebsiella > Klebsiella sp. K5-306. The sequence goes on along the minus strand of NZ_JAIFJY010000007.1, from coordinate 177,991 downwards.
AAGCAGGCCTGAAAGGCCCGCAGAAACCTGAACAGACATCGGTAGGTGAGGCATGCTGATTCGAGTAGAAATTGGGATTGATGCACCGGGAATCGACGCGCTATTGCGTCGTACCTTCGGCAGCGATGCGGAAGCGCAGCTGGTGCACAGCCTACGTGAAGATGGCCTGATCACGCTGGGCGTGGTGGCGACGGATGACGAAGGTCAGGTCGTGGGCTATGCGGCCTTTAGCCCGGTTGCCGTTGAAGGCGAAGAGCTGCAGTGGGTTGGACTGGCTCCGCTGGCGGTCGATGAAAGCTACCGCGGTCAGGGCATCGGTCGTCAGCTGGTCTATGAAGGGCTCGATTCACTGAACGAGTTTGGCTATGCCGCTGTTGTCACCCTTGGCGATCCGGCGCTTTATGGTCGTCTGGGCTTTGAACCCGCAGCGCGTTTTAATCTGCACTGCCGTTGGCCGGATAGCGCGGAAGCTTTCCAGGTTCACCGTCTGGCCGATAACGCCCTTGATGGCGTCAGCGGGCTGGTCGAATACAGCGACCACTTTAACCGCTTCTGAGGCTTTTCAACAGCGCCTCAAACGAACCGTCTCCGGCAACGAGGCGCTCTTTCTGGCGCTTCGTTAGCTGCTTGATACGATACTCCAGTCGCAGTGCTAGTGAGTGCTCACCAACTTCCCGGCTGAAGGCCAGCTGAAGCTCTCCCTTACCACGCAGCGCTTTCGCGCCTTTGCCGTCCTGGTGCTGGCAAAAGCGGCGTGAGACATCGGTAGTAATCCCGGTATAAAGGCGATTATCGGCGGTACGAATCAGATAGAGAAACCAGCACACGGTACAGAGGTCGCTATGTTAAGGTGTGAGCACCATAACATACTGGAGAGTAAAGATGGATACGCTCGCCGCTATCAGCCGTTGGCTGGGAAAGCAGCATGTCGTGACCTGGTGCGTCGCCCGCGATGACGAACTGTGGTGCGCCAATGCCTTTTACGTTTATGACCCGGAAAAGGTCGCCTTTTATTTGCTTAGCGATGAAAAAACGCGCCACGGCCAGATGACCGGGAAAGGCGCCAGGGTGGCCGGAACGGTAAACGGCCAGCCGAAGACCGTCGCCTTGATCCGCGGCGTCCAGTTTAAAGGCCAAATTCGCCGCCTGTCCGGGGAGGAAGAGGCGGCGATGCGTAAGCGTTACGTCAGCCGTTTTCCGGTTGCCCGCATGCTATCGGCGCCCGTCTGGGAGATTCTCCCCGATGAGCTTAAGTTCACCGATAACACGCTGGGCTTTGGTAAAAAGCTGCACTGGCTGCGTGAATCAGGCACCGAGCAGACGTAAAGCTTCTCGATTAAACGCCGGCAGGTCGTCCGGGGTTCTGCTGGTCACCAGCTGCTCGTTGTCGATAACCACTTCCTGATCGTAGAATTCGCCACCGGCGTTTTTCACGTCGACGATGATAGGCTTCACGGCTGTCAGCTTACGCCCGCGAATCACATCGGCGCTAATCAACAGCTGCGGACCGTGACAGATGGCGAATACCGGTTTGCCGCTGTTCACAAAATCGCGGGTGAAGGTGACAAAGCGTTCGTCTCCGCGCAGCGCGTCCGGTGAATAACCGCCCGGTAGCAGCAGAGCGTCGAAGTCGGCAGGGGTGACGTCATCAATGGCTTTATCGATAACGACTTCAGCTTCCCCTTTTTTCCCTTTTACCTTCTTCCCCGCCTGTTTTTCAATCGTCACGACCTCATGACCGGCCAGACGATAGGCGTCCGCGGGTGAGGTGAACTCCGAGTCTTCAAAGTCGTCGGTAATTAAAACGGCTATCTTCTTACTCATTCTTCCTCCAGTGTTTTGGTGTGGAATGAGGCATTTCCCTGATGATGATGGATAATTACCTCGTAGAGTATTAAGTCTGGAACATGAGGCTGGGATCGCAACATAGAAAAATCTGCAAAGGAGTTTCGATGAGTCAGGTACTGATAACGGGGGCAACCGGGTTAGTTGGCGGTCACTTACTTCGAATGCTACTCAACGCGCCGGGCGTTAAGTCCGTTGCCGCCCCGACGCGTCGGCCGCTGGCCGATATCTCCGGCGTCTTTAACCCCCACGATCCGCAGCTAACGGACGCCCTGGCGCAGGTTGTCGATCCGATAGATATCGTTTTCTGCTGTCTGGGGACTACCCGCCGGGAAGCGGGTAGCAAAGAGGCGTTTGTGCATGCCGATTATACGCTGGTCATTGATACCGCGCTGGTGGGAAAAAAGCTGGGCGCGCAGCATATGCTGGTCGTCAGCGCGATGGGGGCCAATGCGCATTCGCCCTTTTTCTATAATCGTGTAAAGGGTGAGATGGAAGAGGCGCTGATTGCGCAGCAGTGGCCGCGCCTGACCATTGCCCGCCCGTCAATGCTGATAGGCGAGCGCGAAAAAAAACGCGCCGGCGAAACGCTCTTTGCGCCGCTTTTCAATCTGCTGCCGGGAAATCTGAAGTCAATAGAGGCGCGGGACGTGGCGAGCGCGCTACTCGCGGAGGCGCTATCGCCCACGCAGGAGGGCGTACAAATTCTCTCTTCGTCGCAGCTGCGCGAAAGGGCGGCACGCTCGGGGGATTACTGATTTCCAAAATTTCCCCGGAGGCGTAGTATTCATGTCCTCAATTTATCATGACACTCCCCGGGGAATGCTATGGCTGGTCAGTCTTCATCTCAGGTGGCATCACCGTTTCAATGGTGGAAGCCCGCGCTCTTTTTTCTCGTCGTTATCGTTGGTCTGTGGTTCGTTAAATGGCAACCCTACTATGGCAAAGCCTTCACTGCCGCAGAGACGCACAGTATCGGCAAATCTATCCTTGCTAACAGTAACGATAACCCTTTCGCTGCGGCCTGGGATTACGCCCTGGTCTATTTCCTGGCCGTATGGAAAGCGGCGGTCCTGGGCGTGCTGCTGGGTTCGCTGATTCAGGTGCTGATCCCGCGTGACTGGCTGCTGCGCACGCTGGGGCAGGCGCGTTTTCGCGGTACGCTGCTGGGAACCGTATTCTCTCTGCCGGGCATGATGTGCACCTGCTGCGCCGCGCCGGTGGCGGCAGGAATGCGTAAACAGCAGGCCTCGATGGGCGGCGCGCTGGCGTTCTGGCTGGGCAATCCGCTGCTCAATCCGGCGACGCTGGTGTTTATGGGCTTTGTGCTGGGCTGGCAGTTTGCGCTGGTGCGCCTGCTGGCTGGTCTGGCGACGGTGCTGGTGGTCGCAACGCTGGTGCAGAAATGGGTAAAAGAGGCGGCGACGCAGCCGGTTTCGGTGCCTGAACAGCCGGTTGCAACCGTGCAGGACGGTTTCTTTAGCCGCTGGCTGCGCGCTCTCTGGACGCTGTTCTGGAACACTATCCCGGTTTATATTCTGGCGGTGCTGGTGCTGGGAGCCGCGCGGGTGTGGTTATTCCCTCATGCCGATGGGGTGGTAGATAACACGCTGTTCTGGGTGATTGCTATGGCGATTGCCGGCTGCCTGTTTGTTATTCCGACGGCGGCGGAGATTCCGATAGTGCAGACGATGATGCTGGCAGGTATGGGCGTGGCGCCCGCGCTGGCGCTGCTGATTACGCTGCCTGCTGTCAGCGTACCGTCACTGATTATGCTGCGGAAAGCGTTTCCGGCGAAGGCGCTGTGGCTCACCGGCGGGCTGGTGGCGCTGTGCGGCGCGGTGGTTGGCGGGCTGGCTTTAATCTGATGACTTTCCCGGAGGCGGCGCTGCGCGCCTGTCCGGGCTTGCTGATGACCTTCCCGGAGGCGGCGCTGTGCGCCTGTCCGGGCTACGGGTCTACAGCAGGCGATGAACCCGTAGCCCGGCTCAGCAAAGCGCAAGCCGGGGGGTTAACGTTTACTTGATATAGGTAAAAGCGGTGGTGACGCGAGTCACGCCGCTTACCCGGCTGGCGATATCCGCCGCCGCGCGTCCTTCACGATCGGTAACCAGACCCATCAGGAACACTTCGCCATTTTCGGTTGTTACCTTCACGTTGGAGGATTTCACCTGGTCGGTACCCAGCAGCTGGGAGCGGACTTTGGTGGTGATCCAGGTATCCGAAGAGGCGGTACCTAAGCCGATCGGCTGGCCCTGACGCACCTCATTAAACACCTCCGTTGTCCCTTCTACGCCCATTGCGATTTGCTTCGCGCGCGCGGAGAGGTCTGGCGTTGGAGACTGACCGGTCAGCAGGACTTTACCCTGGTAGGCGGTCACGTTGATGCGGGCCTGTTTCTTAATTTGTTCATCTTTGGATAGCGCGCTGTTGACGCGTAGCTCCAGCGTGCTGTCATCCACCTGAGTACCTACCGTACGCGGGTCCGTCGCGGCTTTGGTGCCGACCGCTGCCGTGCCAACTACCGCTGCGGCAACGCATCCCTGAAGCAGTAGCGCAGACAGCAGAATGGCGAGGGGCGAGAGAGCCTTCATGTGTTCTCCTTAATCGTCCTGGTGTGGAAAAAGCGTGTTATCGATCAAATCGCACAGACAATTGACGGTGAGCATATGCATTTCCTGAATTCGCGCGCTGCGATGCGAGGGAATGCGGATTTCGACGTCCTGCTGCCCTAAGAGGCCAGCCAGTTCACCGCCGTCATAACCGGTTAACGCCACGATAGTCATATCGCGGGTGACCGCCGCTTCCACGGCTTTCACGATATCCCGGCTATTGCCGCGCGTAGAAATCGCCAGCAGTACGTCGCCGGCGTGTCCCAACGCACGCACCTGCTTGGCATAGATTTCATCATGCAGGCGATCGTTGGCAATTGCGGTTAAGACCACATTATCGGTATTTAGTGCAATGGCGGGTAAACCAGGGCGTTCAGTTTCGAAACGATTAATCATGCTGGCAGCAAAATGCTGTGCGTTGGCGGCGGAAGTGCCATTACCACAACAGAGAATTTTGTTGCCGTTCAGCAGCGATTGTACGAGCGTCATAGCCGCACGGGAGATGGCGTCCGGGAGTGCTTCCGCTGCTGCAATTTGGGTTTGAATGCTTTCGGTGAAGCAGGCTTTGATTCTGTCGAGCACGGGATCCCTTAATTCATTTTACCCATCATACTTCAGGTTGCTTGTGCGTTGGCTACGCTCGTTCGCCCGAATCACTGACTTGAGTCAGCTCATCGGGACTTTCTCGCTTGCCGCGTTACTCGGCCTGCGGTCTCGCCCCTTCGGGGCCAGCGCCAGCGCTGTTCAAAGCACAAGTGCTTTGTCCTGCAACTCCAATTATTTTGGGTGTACGCTATTCGCCAAAGGCGTTTTTTAGCCATTGGATGTCGTTTCCGGTGAAGGCTACCACATCGAAACGGCAATCCACAGTCTCAAAGCTCCCATTCTGTCGGCAGAGCCACAGACGCGCGGCTTTGAGCAGTCTTTGTTGCTTTTGCGGCGTGACGCTGGAAGCGGCATCGCCGTAGCTTGCGCTGCGACGATAGCGTACTTCGACAAATACGGTGACGCTACCGTCGCGCATGATGAGGTCAATCTCGCCGCCGCGCTCGCGGACATTGGCGGCGATAAAGCGCAAACCCTGGCGCTCCAGCCAGCGGCGCGCCTGCATTTCCCAGGCATCGCCGGTCTGTTTACTTAGTTGGCTGCGACGATTTGCCCACCCTGGTATTTGAGCCATGACAGTTTCCTGTTGATCACGCAATCCTGCGTGGCCGTAAGATCGCCGGTATTGCCGTTCAGCTCAAAGCCTGGCACCTGGCGCATCTGCGAGAAGTGGTTGGCCAGAGACCAGGCGTCGGCGCCCATGGCGTACAGGCGCGCCAGCGAGTAGTCGTTACGAACGGCGGCCAGCGCCTGCTGCTGCAGCGCCGGGTTGCTTCCCGCCAGCATCGGGATTTCGCTGTATTGCAGGCCTTCCATCTCCAGACGGAAGTCCGGGCCGGAGGTTCCCTGGGCGCTGCGGGAGCTGGCGTACAACGTCACGCCGCTCTGGCTACCGTTACGCAGGGCAATCATCGGCTTGACGTAAGCAATTTGTTCCGGCGTCGCCAGGATGTACGCGGCGTCGACGCCGCCGGTGCTGCTGACCGGCATATCGCTCGGGCTTCCCAGAGCGCTGTCCTGCGCTGACGGCAGGGTAGAAACCGGCGTACCGCTTAATGAAATACCGCTGTTAACGCTGCCGCGCAGCTCGGCCGTGGAACCTAAACGCTGTTGCAGTACCGTGCCGCCCCCCAGCTTCAGCCACTCATTGGCAAAGGCATTAACCACGCGATCGCCCAGCGCGCCGCGCGGTACCAGCAGCAGCGGAGTCTGTTTACCCTGATCGTGTATGTGGTGCGCCGCGTCGCGAGCTTCGTCTTCCGGAGAGAGGGCGAAATAGCAGATATTAATCCGGTTTTCGATTTTCTCCGGCTGGTTGAGCGCCAGCACGTTCAGCGAGGTATTGCTCTTGATGACCTGTTCGACGTTATCTTTCAGCAGCGGGCCGACGACGATGGTCGCGCCGTCCTGCTGTACCTGAGCCAGTAGCTGGCTCATCGGTTGCGTGGTGGTGTCATAGATTTTCAGCTCGGCGGCCGGGTTAGCCGGGGTGGCGGACACAGCCTGAGTCTGCGATGCCTGTACCGGCTGGCTGGTGGTCTCCGGCGCCGGGGCGGATGTCGCCTCCGGTGCGGTGACCGGCGCCTGAGCTTGCGCCTGGTCGGCAGCTGGCGTTTGTACTGGCGCCTGAGCGCTGTTCGTCGCCGTCAGATCGGTTACTTCCGCCTGCGACGGGCTTACCACTGCGCTATCGGCAACATTCGCCGCCTGGGCGACCTGGGCGGGCACCGCGCTTCCGGAAACGGCAGGCGCGCCGTTTTTCGCCGCTTCAAAGCCCTGCTGGATAGTCCGGCCAAAAATGGCCGCCTGGCCGTTAAGCGGCAGCAGCAGCGCGATTTTATTGGTCGATGCGGCCCGGTAGTTTTGCATATTGACGAGCTGCGTCGGCAGCATTTTCGCGCCCGGGTTTTGCGGATAGCGGGTCTGCCAGTCTTTGATGCCTGCTTTGAGCATCGTCGGATCGCTGCGGTTATCAAACCACATGCGCTGCAGGTCCAGCCAGCCCTGCAGAACGTTCTCGTCGGCGTTAATCACCAGCGCGTAGGCCTGATCTTTGGTCATCGCGGTGAGCGCTTTCCAGGTCGCGTCGATGTTCTTCTGCTTTTGCGCGGCCAGGCTCAGCAGCGGCTGCTGGGCGACCAGGGCCCGCAGCAGGTTCAGCGAAGGCTGCCCCTGGCTGGCGTCAATTTGCGCCTGCCAGTAGCGCGGCAGCTGGTTCTGCTCAAAGCTTGCCGGATCGAGTTTGCTCAGCAGCGCCTGCGCGCCCTGGAAGTCGTTCTGCGCCAGCTTCACTTCTACCGCCAGCAACGACCGTTCGCGACTTTGCGCAGCGTTAAGACCGGACGGCAGCTGGTTGAACAGCTCAACGGCCTGCGGTTTCTTACCTTCTTTCAGCAGTGCACGAATGGCGAGTAATTGCCAGTTGGTCTTGCTATCATTCGAGCTTTGCTGCATCTGTTGCAGATAGTAACTGGAGTCTGCCTGTGCCGTACCCTGCAAATACGCCGTGCTTTGGTCCGGGGTGTGGGTGCCGCAGCCGGCAAAGATCAGAGCGGCCAGCAGTACGGGCAGACAACGCACGGGTTTAGAACGAAGAAATGTTGACGGTACCATATGTGTCCAGTGATATTTTTTTGGCTCAATGCTCAATATTAATTCGGCAATACGGACGAGACAATGAAACAACACGAATCAGCAGATAATTCTCAGGGACAGCTCTATATTGTGCCCACTCCGATAGGGAATCTGTCTGATATCACGCAACGCGCGCTGGAAGTGTTGCAAACCGTTGATTTAGTTGCGGCCGAGGATACCCGCCATACCGGTTTGCTGCTGCAGCATTTTGCGATTAACGCCCGGTTATTTGCGCTTCATGACCATAACGAGCAGCAAAAAGCGGAAACGCTGGTGGCGAAGCTAAAAGAGGGGCAAAACATCGCCCTGGTTTCCGATGCCGGAACCCCGCTGATTAACGATCCCGGTTACCATCTGGTGCGCACCTGCCGCGAGGCCAATATCCGCGTGGTGCCGCTGCCCGGCCCCTGCGCGGCGATTGCGGCGCTGAGCGCGGCGGGGCTGCCGTCGGATCGTTTCTGCTACGAAGGTTTTCTGCCTGCGAAGTCTAAAGGGCGTCGCGATACGCTGAAGGCGCTGGAAGAAGAGCCGCGCACCATTATCTTCTATGAATCGACCCACCGCCTGCTGGAAAGCCTGGAAGATATCTGCACGGTACTGGGCAAGTCCCGCTACGTGGTGCTGGCGCGAGAGCTAACCAAAACCTGGGAATCGATTCACGGCGCGCCCATCGGCGAGCTGCTGGCATGGGTGAAAGAAGATGAAAACCGCCGTAAAGGCGAGATGGTGCTCATCGTCGAGGGTTTTAAAGCGCAGGAAGAGGCGCTGCCGGCGGTGGCGCTGCGCACGCTGGCCCTGCTGCAGGCCGAGCTACCGTTGAAAAAAGCCGCTGCCCTGGCCGCAGAAATTCACGGCGTGAAGAAAAACGCGCTGTATAAGTATGCTCTGGAGCAGCAGGGGTAATACTGCGAATTACCGCCTTCCTGATAGCGCGTCAGGAAAGGCGGATGTGGCTATCTAACCGTTGCGGTGAGGGTCACTGAGCCGTGGAACGGGCCTGGCTGCAGTACTCCGCCGACCAGATTAATGGGTTGGGCTTGCAGCTGTACAGCGCCTGGAGCTGATTTATCTAAAGTTATCGATCCACCATTCATGGGTATATTGACGTTATGGCGCATCATAATACCAACATCAGCAACATTATCTGATTCCCTGCGGCGGGCTGCGAGCACGTACTGACTCACGACGTCATCACCCTGCACAACAAGTTCAAGAGTGTCAGATTTTTGATATAATGACGCATCCCCACAATCGTAGACAATATCAAACTTTACAGGCGTATATCCGTCAGGCATGTGGTCCTTAGTGGTGAATTTTGAGGCGCTGATTTGCCCAAGGTCGACCCGAATGACATCGCCTTCGTTAATCTTACAGCTTTGCGGAACGGTGATGCTGCCCTCGAGATAGATATCGGCAATATCTTTGTAGACGTTTTTTGCATAACTAACGGTGCTACTCCAGGCCGACTGGAGGGTAGCAATATGCGTGCTCGGGATCTCCATCCGGCCTAAAAAAGATTGCGTGACGCGAAAGGTAATGCTGACGTTACTGCCTACGGTAAATGTCCCGGCGCGCTGTTCGTCAGGATCCCCATTACATACGCCATTATCGTTTGCAGCCTTAAAATAACCTTCTCCCCTAACCGGTGAGTTTATGTTAGTAGGAACCGTAAGCGCCGATACGCCAGGTACATCGGTAATCACCGTTTTAATATCCAGATTATCATTTAATTTTTGAAATCCAGAATAGCCGGAGCTAGCTAACGGCGTGGTTGCTGAATAGTAGAGATTAACCCCGGTGTTGGCGGGACAGTCGCAAACCATTTTATAGCTACCGCCAGAGGTGGTGCCGGAGGTCATGTCTATTAAAGTCCCGGCGACGTTTTGCTCTTTTGTCCAGTCGTTGGCAAAGCTGGTGATAAAATTAACAGGCCCGCCTACGGCTTCGCAGCCGCCCATCGCCGCGCGTGCCGGTGCTGCGGCAAACAGGGCGAGAGCAATGCCGCCGGTTAAAAGATAAATCGCGTTTTTCATGGTGTTTTGTTCCTTAGCGGCATGTTGTCGTGGCCCGAATAACGGAGGCTGTGCGCTGGCCGTTAGCGGGCAGGCTAAACGTAAATCGGCACTGCTGATGCTCTTCATTCCCCCAGCGCACGTTCCAGGCCTGCGGCCGTTCGTTGACGCCGGTGAGATAGAGCACGCCGCCTTCATCAACAATGCTCTGCTGCTGCTGGCTTTCGCTGCTGGCCATCGCGCCAAACGGCAGCGGTTTACCGTTTCTGTCGGTCAGCGTCAGCAGCACGCGCTGGCCAATTTTGGCGCTAAACTGCGCGGTCACAGCCGCTCCCTGACTCGGAACCACCAGCTTCATGGTCTGGGTGACGTCGACGTCATCCGGCATCGTGGTGGTATCCAGATAGATACGGTTCTCCTGATAAGAGGTCAGGTAGGGGATCACGGCATAGCCGAAGTAGTCGGTAGCGATTCCGGGATAGTTTTTGACGCGTATACCAGAGGCGCCATCGGCATCAATCAGCGCAAAGGCGTTACCCAGCGGCTGCGACAAGGTGACGCCGTGGCTGTGCGCCACGATGCCGCCGGCCAGGCCATAGCTCATCTGGTGGTTATCGGAACTGTAATCGTAACCGGCGTTGACGGTGCCGTAGGCGGAACGATAGCTGCCGTAGAGGCTGCTGCCGTTGCTGTCGTTATTCTTGCTCTGCCGCTGTTTCAGGCTGTAGCTCAGACGGCTATCTTCCAGTAGAGAGCCGTTGATTCCGACTTCATGCTGGGTCGCTTGCTCCTTCTGGCTGGTGATCCGCCAGTTGGCGTTAGCGTGCGGCAGCCAGCGGTCCAGCGGTACGCTGAGGCTGATGGACAGCGAACGATCGCTGTCGCGATCGGCATAGTCGGTAAACTGGCCGCTGACGTTATAGCTGACACCCCACAGGTTGCCGCTGAGGCCAATCGACAGGTTTTTGTCCTTCTGCCCTTTGTCCCAGTATTCCTGCTGCGAACCGGAAGCGTAAAAACTGACGCCGGTAAACAGATTCTGATTAATGCTGAACTGGATTTCGCTGCTCTGCCGATCGTCAGCGTCGATATCCCGCTGGTTGGCATCTGAGAACGTGAAGTAGCCAGTGCTGGTATAGCGGTAATAGCCCAGCGATAGATTGGTGCCGGTCTCTGGAATATCTTTAATGTACTGGGTGCGCCAGCTGTAGCCGGAATCGCTGTCGCCGTTATCAAAGCGGGTATCCGCCCGGCCAATATCCATCGACAGGGCACCAAACTCTCCCAGCGTACCGCCGATACCCAGAGTTAACGCCTGGTAATCCTCGGAGCCCGTCAGGCCGCCGTACAGCGTAAAGGTGTTACTCAGGCCGTAAATCCCCGTAGTTTCAATAAACTCCGGTTCTTTACTGTCCTCCGAGCCTGCCGCCCGAAAGCGCCCGGCGGTGACGCTATATTTGAGGTGCCCCGGCCGCTGCATCATCGGCAGGGAGGAGAACGGCTGTACAAAATGGCGCGTGGTGCCGTCAGCCTCTTCAATCGTCACGTCTAAATCGCCGCTGAATGAGGAGGGGTACAGATCGTTGATCTCGAAAGCGCCGGCAGGCACGGTGCTCTGGTAAATGGTGTAACCGTTCTGACGAACCGTCACGATAGCGCTGGAGTTAGCGATCCCGCGGATCGTCGGCGCAAAGCCGCGCTGGCTGTTAGGCAGCATGCTGTCATCGGAATAGAGCCGCGCGCCGGTAAACTGATAGCTGGAGAACACGCTGCCGTCAGTCGCGCTTTCGCCCATCACCAGCTGCGATTTGAGGCTTTTGATATCCCGCTGCAGCCAGGTATTAATGCTGTCCCACTGCGAAGTGTCGCTGTTGTGCGTCCAGGTCGAGTAGTTGCGCAGCCGCCACGGGCCGAGGTTGGCGCCGTTCTGCATGTTCAGATACTGGCGCCTGCTGCGCTCGCCGCCGTCGTAGCGGCTCTCTGAACCGGTAAAGTTATAGTTGGTGAACAGCACCGGGATGCCATTGTCCCAGCGGGAGGGGTCAACATAGCCTCTGGCATCGCGGTAGAGCATAATTTGCGGTACGCTCATGTTCAGCTTACCGTGGTTGAGATCCAGCTCGCTGCTGCTGTTCGGCACCGTTTGCGCGAGGTTGGTGACTTTTGCTGCATCGTCCAGCTTCGCCAGCGCCGGGATCTCATCAACTTTAAAGCCCAGCTCGCGCAGCTGGCCGACGGTAAACTGGGGGATAAGCTGGTGGTTATCTCCGGCGACAAACGGGATTTTACGCTGCGTCAGCTTCTTATTATTAATATAAATATCAACGATATACTCGCCGGGTAGCTGGGCGCTGTCCTGAGAGAAGGCTGATAGATCTACCGTTTGCAGGCCGCTTTTGTTGGTTTCCAGCAGCGAAGGATCGAAATAAAAGTCGTCGGCCTGCGCGACATGGCATATCAGGCCGCTGCCGGCCAGCATCATCGGCAAAGCGTGCCTGACCCTGTAAGCAAGGCTTTTAAGCGCCAGCACGTTTTTTTTCCCTGTGGTGTTGCTTTGCATTCCCTGATTGCCCGTATCCGTTATTTATTGTTATTTACGTCTTGCCTGCGTAAGCGTTATTGCAGTACCCGAGTTTCTTTTGCCGTGGTACCGCCATAGTCATTGATGGCGGCCCACTGCACGGTATTACCCGATGCGGCAGGTAGCGGAATTTGTTTGTGCTCGCCGGGAGCGATATAGTCAACCTGATTGGTTAAATCTGTTTTACCCAATGCGATGCCGGCAAATACCACGTAATAGGCGGATGGGTTATAGATATCTAAGGTATTATTCGTTCGCTTATATTGTATAGATTTCCACGCATCCTGCGGGGCGCCTTTAAGATGCGCCGGGCGATAGAAAAGCTTTATTCTGGTTTTAAATACCAGGGTCAGCGCGTTGGTTTTTTCCGCTTCACTTTTCGATTGGGCCGGAATAGCCCGCACGTTAACGTAAAACAGCGACTCTTTATCTTCCGGCAAATTGCCTTCGGTTTTAATAATGCGCAATGAGGAGTCGTCGCCGGCATTCAGGCGAAACAGCGGCGGGGTCATAATAAACGGCCCGCGGATTGTTCCTTGCGGATTATCAATCCATGATTGCAATAAATAGGGCATTTTGCTGCTGTGATTGGCAACGGGCAGGGCGGCCTCTTTTTTACTGGCGTCGTAAATCACCCGCGTGGTTTGCAGAACGATCCCGCCGGCCAGGCTTTGGCTGACCCATCCTCCAAGCAACAAGGCCAATGCTACCAGGGTTTTCCCTTTCATCCTGCGGCTCCAATAAAAAGTTTTACCCACCATATGGTGGGTAAAAGCACAACGTGAGAATTAACGATAATCGATGGTAACGTCGACGGAAGCGTTCGCTTCCCCGGCGGTGATGGCCGAAGATTCAACGGTAGAGACGTAGTAAGCCTGCAGATTGACGTCCGTTTGTTCACCCGTGATATCAAAAGTGACCGGGGTGTCGTTCAGTTTATTGAGCGCCAGCTGGGCTCCGTCGGAAGCGCGGTCGATGCGAATACCGACGCCGGTCGCAGGCGTGGCCGAACCCGTTACTGCAACCAGATCGTTATTTGCGCCCGTAGTACCGCCATTACGCGTTTCCAGCCAGAGCTGGAACGACTTGCTTTCGCTGCCATCAACATGTTTCCAGGCTTCAGTTGGGCAATTGGTCAGCGGAATGGTGAACGGGGTAGTCGGTGATTTGTCGCCTACGGTTTTAAACTGGGTATTAGAGTAATGGCCCAGTTCAACATTTACCGTATCGCCGTTAGCGAATTCACAGGTAGAGGTGGTGATTTCACCCGTGAATTCAATAGTACCATCGCTTGCCCAGGCGCTGCCTGCAGCCATTGCCAGTAATCCAACTGCAACGGACTTTGCAATTACATTCATTTTTTACCTCATCCATGTATTTTTTTTGGAAAACATCTTTTATGGTGATTAAGCTTTTTTCATAAATCATCACGACGAAGATTATATTGAACTTTTTATGAATTCATATTGGCTGAGGCGGGTTTTAGGATTGTATTTATGGTAATTCGCTGTAAAGTTAAATGTGCTTAATTTACGTTTAAATAAAAGTTTTCAGGAATGGGTTTATGAACTAATTTTATTAAAAATGAATTCATGAACGTACCGGTTAGCAAGCTATTTTTATAGGTTTTTTTTTATAATATTAATCAAGTGACAAAAGGCAGATGTTTAATATCTGCCGGGTTGTCTAGACGATTTGTAACTCAATGGGTGTGTTTTTTAACTCTGCGAGATATTCCCCGCTAATCCCGTCATCGGTAATCACGCAGTTTATTTTCTCCATCGGCAGAACCTGGTTGAAGCCGCGACGATTAAATTTGCTGGCATCCAGCACGGCAACGACCTTATGCGCAGCGGCTGCCATGACGCCGCTGATGGAGTAGCCTTCGTTGAAGGTCGTGATGCCGTTGGTGGTGTCGATACCGTCCGCGCCGACGAACATGAGATCGGCGCTGATGCCCTGAAGCGAGCGTTCAGCGATGGTGCCGTGCATCGAGTGCGTTTTGTGGCGCACGGTGCCACCGCACACCACCAGGGTGATATCTTTATTTTCTGAAAGCGTAAACGCTGCGGGTAAGCTATTGGTAATCACCGTAATATTGGTCATACGTACCAGCGCCTCGGCAATCAGCAGGGTGGTGCTGCCGCTATCCAGGATCACCGTCATGCCTTCGCTAATCATTGCCGCCGCGGCCTGGGCTATTCGCTTTTTCGGGTCGCTGGCCAGTTGATAACGCTCTTCCAGCACCACTTCCTGGCTATCTCCTTCGGTTAAATTGCTGCCGGGCCTCGCGGCGCCGCCGTGAAAGCGGGTGAGTAATCCCTTTTCCTCCAGCAAGCGGAGATCGGCCCGGATAGTCACTTCGGAGATGCCAAAGAGATTCGAAAGGTCCAGCACCAATACGCTACCCTGCGTATTGACCATTTCGACAATTTTGTTCCTTCGCTCGAATGAGTTCATATTAATTTGCCTGATAATTAACTGATCTTAGTGTAATCGAAGGATAATGAAAGTTGAACGATAATTTTCGAAAGGTTATGTGAGCCAGCGCAGATTGCTGGCTCAGGCGGTCAGGAGAGTTTAAGCAGGATTTTCCCCTGCATCGGCGCGCCGTTGAGCGCCTGGACTTCGCGGGCAAAGCTTTCGGCATCGCCGATGTGGGCGATAAGCGGGGCAAGCTGAATGCGTTTTTCCGTCAGCAGCCGAGCCGCCGTTTGCCACTCTTCTCCCGGCCACGGACCGGAGTAATTCATCCAGCTACCAACGATAGTCAGCTCTTTACGGAGAATCTGGCCAAAGGTGGCGGAAGGCAGCGTCAAATCATGGTGCAACGTGCCCACCAGCGCCAGCTGCGCACGCGGTCCGGCGACCTCAATGCCCAGCGCCACGGTTTGCGGCGTGCCGGCGGTTTCCAGCACCAGTTGGTCGAACTGAATCTCTTCCAGCGCCGTTTGAATCTGTTTGCCGCTCATCTCCTTACTGTTAAAGACGTGCGTTGCGCCGAGCGTTTTTGCCAGCTCCAGCTTCTGCGGGTTGATATCAATAGCCGTAATACTTTTGGCGCCCAGTTCGCGGGCGCACTGCAGCGCCAGCAGGCCAATCGTGCCTGCGCCAATAATAATCACGTTTTTCCCTTCGCAGCCCTGCGCCAGATGAAAGGCGTGCAGACCGACGGTAATCGGTTCAATAAACGCGCCGTCATCAATCGGCATCTGATCCGGCAGACGGAACAGGTTGGCGCGTTTAACTACCACGTACTGCGCATTTCCGCCTTCGCTGCGCGAACCGACAAACTGATACTGCTTGCAGAGAGAGAAATATTCGCGCTGACATTGGGGACAACTAAAGCAGGGGAGCAGAGGCACGCAGGCTACCGCGTCGCCCGGTTGCAGGTCGGTCACCGCTGAGCCGTAAGATTCAACATAACCGCTGAACTCGTGACCCAGGGTGATGGGATAGTAGTGGGCGCCTTTGGCGAAGATGCGCGGAATATCAGAACCGCACAATCCAGAGCTGACGACTTTGACCAGGACATCGTTTTCCGTTTGTAGGGCCGGTATCGGGCGTTCTTCAACGCACACTGTCCCCTCAGCATGGATAACCACTGATTGCATAATATTCTCCAGAAATGTCCGGGGGAGCGAATGCTCCCCCTTGAGATTAAGAAACGCTCGGGCTTTGCTGCGCGGCGGTGGCTTTCTCTGCGGCGGCGAAGCTGCGCGCCCGACGCCACGTCAACAGCACGCCGGCGACATAGATGACGCCGATAACCACAAAGCCCACCACGTTTTGCCAGGTGAAGAGCTGAATGAGCAGCCAGGTAACCGGTGAACCGCCCTGGTCCATAGAGGCCACAAGGCCGCCTGTCTTCAGAGCCCCGGCGTTAGCCGCCAGCTGGGTATGCAGGCCGATGGTCTGCGTCGCAATCCATAGCGTGATCCCCATCAGGGTGATCCCGGAAATCAGCGTGCGGAACAGGTTCCCCTGGTGTACCGCCACCGCCATGGCGACGAAGAATCCAATGGTCGCGAGATCGCCGAACGGCAGGACCTGGTTGCCCGGCACCACAACCGCGATCAGAATAGTGAGCGGAATAAAGATCAGGCTGGCCGATACGACCGAGGTATGCCCAAGCAGTAGCGCCGGATCGAGACCAATCAGGAAATCCTGGCCGCCAAACTTCGCCTGCAGACGTTTACGCGCCTGTTTGGCAATCGGGTTCAGGCCATCCATGATAGGTTTGATAACGCGCGGCATCAGCAGCATGACGGCCGCGGTTTTGACCGCCAGCTGGAGAATTCCCTTCAGGTCGTAGCCCGCCAGCGCGCCGATGACCAGACCCATCACAAAACCGACGGTGACCGGTTCGCCAAACGGACCGAAGCGTTTCTGAATGTCGTCAGCGCTGAAGTGAATGCGGTTCAGGCCGGGGATTTTTTCGATAATCGTATCGACCAGCACCGCTATCGGCCCTAAATAAGCCGAGCTACCGTGCGGTATGGCGATGCCATCAAGGCCGAAAAAGTCGCGGGTATCCTTCGCAAACCAGTCGCCGAGCTTGTAAACGAAAGCTGCATGCACCACTACGCCAAGAATACCAATCCAGTAAGAACCGGTCGCGATATGCAGCATGGCGCCGGTAAAGGTCATATGCCAGATGTTCCAGATATCGACGTTCACGACGCGAGTCATCCGAGTGACCAGCATGAAAATGTTGACTGCGATGGCGATAGGAATCGCCACCAGCGCGATTTGCGACGCCCAGGTCATCGGTGACGACCCCGGCCAGCCAATATCAATCACGTGCAGGTTAATCTGGAAATGCTCAGCCATCGCTTTTGCCGCCGGGCCGATAGAGTCGAGCATCAGGCCGATAACCAAGCCGATACCGACAAAGCCAATGCCGATATGCAGGCCAGATTTAAAACAATCCCCGAGCTTCATCCCCAGTATTTTGGAGAAGATAATGATCACGATAGGCAGCATCACCGTCGGACCAAGATCGAGGATATAACGCATGATTTCGCTAAACATGGGCGTTACTCCGTCAGGATGTTCAGGATTTTTTGCTGCAGCTCTTCAATGCCTACGCCGGATATGAAAGGCATACCGTGAACCACCGGAATGTCGCCAAAGGTTCTGTCAACCCGGGCGGTGGTGCAAATGAGGTGTGCGCCGTCCATATAGGTTTCGATTTCATTCACCCGGCACTGCACCAGGTCCAGCTCGATGCTGTGGTCCGCGCACAGATCTTTGATCTCTTCTGCGGCCATGGTCGAGGTGGCGACAGCGCCGCCACAGGCGACGATTACTTTGCGTTTCATAGGGTACCCCTTTTATTATCAGTGTCTTATAAAGCCTGAGCGTTCGGCTCTGACTCAAGGATAGAGCGCCGAAACAGCTCGGGCAGCTGCTCCTGCGAGGCAGCGAGCAATGCTTCTAGCGTGGTCGGGTTCTGTAGCTCACTAAATAACCGGCGCAGCAGCTGTAGCTGTGCAGTCGGATTTTCTACAATCAGCGCGATGATTAACGAAACGTCGATTTCGCCGTCGTCGTCAGCACGCTGAAAAGGGACCGGATTGTCCGGGCGAATCAGGTAGATAGCCGGAGACTTCGCATGTACCGCCTCGCAGTGGGGAATCGCGACCGCATGCTGCTCCAGCGCAATACCGGTTGGGAAAGTCGCTTCTCGTTCGAGCAGCGCCAGCGGATAGCTATCGTGCACGACGCCGCGCGCCAGCATCTCTTCGCCAATGTGTTCCAGCGCCTGCTGGCTGGAACGAAAATGAATGCCGGTACGAACAAACAATTGACTCATAAATCCTCTTTAACTTCAGGCGATTTCAGATGAACAGCCGTAACGGTAGGCACGCAGCACATCCTGAATTTTGTCGAGGATGAGGTCGTGCGGTACGGCGGCGAGTTCGTTTAACGACAGTCGTTCAAACTGCACGGGCATATACTGGCTGATAAGGCCCAAAGGCAGCTTAGTTTCGGTCAGGTTTGCCATTAACTTTTCCACGCTCTGGCGAATACGCGGATGCGGCCAGTAGTAGCGAATGCGATCGGACAGGCTGAAGTGAATATCCACCATTGCCTGGCTCCAGGTCGGACGATAGTACTTCTGCCAGTAGCCCGGTTCGTTAAGCATCACTTCATCAATCACTTCCATTACGCGGCTGCGAGACTCCGGAGCGACCAGTTCATTCTCCATTTGCGCGAGAGCAAAGATGGCTTCACGCAGCGCGAAGGTTAGCGCCGGCCCCACTTTCAGGATGGCGTAATGGTCGCGTACCAGCGCCCGGTAGGCCTGACGGGACTGGTAGTCAGTCGAGTGCGCTTCGTAGACCATGGGCGTGCTTTCGATCCACGCGGAGAGTGCTTTGGCTGCCTCCGGTTGGTAATGAATAATTTGCGTATGGTCGAACTCAACGCCGGGCTGCACCACGATAGCGATGACGCGATCCAGCGCGGCGTTCAGCCCCAGATTACGAAAGGCGGCTTCATGGGTTTCCAGCGTTGCCGCCGCATCCTGGGCGCGGGTCACGTGGACGCTGCCGATGGTGCTGGCTTCGCCGCCGGGAACCGGAACTTCGGTGCCGATGACGTAGGTCAGATGGCGTTTCTGCTCGTCGGTTGCGGTCTCTTCCGCAGCCTGGCACAGGCGAGCGGCGCGTTCGGCGACGACGGCCGGGTTCAGCGGCACCGGATCGTCTGCACAGGACATTGAAGCATCGAGATGGATTTTGCTGAATCCTGCGGCGACGTAGGCTTTAATCAGATCGACTGATTTTTCCATCGCTTCAGCGGCGGGTTCGCCCTGCCAGCAGTTGGGGCCGAGATGGTCGCCGCCGAGGATGATGCGTTCTGACGGGAAACCGACTTCGCGGGCGATTTTATTTACGAAATCACGGAAGTCCGCAGGCTGCATTCCGGTGTAGCCGCCAAACTGGTTAACCTGGTTAGAGGTGGCCTCGATGAGGACCTTATTGTTGGTATGCAGATCGAAACGTAGCGCGGCTTCGATGACCAACGGGTGTGCGGAACAAACTGAGCAGATGCCGATGTGTTCGCCAGCTTTGTGGCGGGAAATAATATCTTTCATTTCAAACCTCCGTTTTCTTTCGAATATATTCGTTATGTTTTGTTTTGCTCGCAAACTCCTTTGTTTTGATTTGTGATCAATCTCGAAAAAAAGAAAGGTAAAACGTAATGTTGCGAAAGTTAGAGATAAAAAAACGCTCTGGCGATGACGGCAGAGCGTTTTTAATTGTTTGAAATTTAACTAAATAATCGAGACAGCCAGCTCCGTTTAGGTTTTTCTACGGGCGGAACGGCACGCTGCGGCTGAGCGGCGATTTCGCCTAATCCGGCATTAAAGGCCGCGCCAATAGCCTCCAGCGCCTGATGAGCATCCTCTCCGCTGGCCATAAAGTGCAGCCGATGGCCCTGTTTTGCACCGAGAGAGACAACCCGCATCAGATTTTTGGCGTCAACAATGGCGGAACGCGTGTCGAGATTTTCCACCCGGATTTGCGACTGCCACTGCTTCACCGCTTTCACCAGTACCGCGCTTGGTCTCGCGTGCAGTCCGTGGGGATTGCGCAGGGTAAAGGTCGCCTCTTCGTCGAACATCGGGGGCGGTTCCGTCTCTTCTCCTCCGGCCGGGAAGATATTGCCGGCCAGTATCTCCAGCACCGCCTGTGGGCTCTCAGCGCGCGAAAGCGCTGCCGGCACGCGCTCATCGCTCAGGGCGTGGGTAAGCTGGCGGAGAATATCAAGGTGTTCGTTATCCTGGGCGGCGATGCCCACAATCAGATATGCCGTTTGTTCTTCTCCCCAATCCACACCCTGCGGGCAGGCCAGTACTTTGACACCGGTTTTCAGTACCGCATCGCGGCTCTGTGGCGTGCCGTGAGGGATCGCGATACCGTTGCCGAGGTAAGTGCTGATTTGTCCTTCACGGTCGCGCATGCCGCTCAGATAAGCGGGCGTGGTATGCCCGGCTTCGGTTAATTTGCCAACGACGCGTTGCAGCGCTTCATCTTTCGTTTTGATCGCGCGATCGAAATGGATATCTGCGCAAGTCAGTTGCATACATAGCTCCTTATTTAATAGCGCCGGCCAGCGATGTTGCTTCCAGGGCCCGCTTTTGCCACAGCCTCCAGCATCCCAGCATGACCGCGCCGCAGGCGGAACCGGCGAGAATGCACAGCACCCACATCAGTGGTTTGCTCACCAGCGGCAGGATCAGGAAGCCGCCGTGCGGAGCGGGAACCTGAATATGCAGGCTGTAGCTAAGAACCGCAGAGATGGAAGAGGCGATCATCATCATGGGGATAACGCGTAAAGGATCTTTCGCGGCGAACGGAATAGCGCCTTCAGTAATATGGGTGCAGCCGAGAATATAGTTGACCATCCCGGCGGCGCGCTCTTCTTCGCTGAACCCTTTCGGGAAGAAGGTCGTTGCCAAAGCGATAACCAGCGGCGGTGTGATGCAGGCGGCGGAAACCCCGGCCATAAAGAAGTAGTTGCCCTGGCCAAGCAGCAGCGTACCGGTGACGTAGGCGGCTTTATTCACCGGGCCGCCGAAGTCGAAGGAGCACATCGCGCCGACCACAATACCTAACAGAATCGGGTTTGCTTCCTGTAATGAACTTAGCCAGTTCATCATCGCGTTATTGATGGCGGCGACGGGTTGACCGAGGAGGACCATCATTACACCAATCACCAGCACGCCGATGAGCGGCATAATGAATATCGATTTGAGCCCTTCATACTGTCGCGGCAGGCCGTTGAGCATATTGCGGATCAGCAGCATAAAATAACCGGCGGCAAAACCGGCGATAATTCCGCCGAGAAAGCCTGCGCCGGTCGCATTGGCCAGTAAGCCACCGACGAAGCCCGCGACCATACCGGGACGCCCGGAAATAGACCAGGCGATATAGGCGGTGAAAATCGGTACCATGATTGAGAAGGCTTGTTGGCCCACTTTCATTAGCGTTGCGGCGATCGCGTTATATTGCGGCGAGTTTGGATCGGCGGAGTAGATGCCCCACAGGAAGGAGATGGCAATCAAAATCCCTCCCGCTACGACAAACGGCAGCATGTTGGACACGCCGCTCATCAGGTGCTTATAAACCTGACGGCCGAAAGACTCTTGCTCGTATTTCTCCGTTGACTCGGCGGAAGCAGAAATTCCCTGGCGACGCGCCGCCTGACCGCCGATCACTTTATTAATTAAATCGGCCGGATGGTGAATGGCTTCTTTAACCGGAACCTCAATGACCGGCAGGCCATTAAACCGCTCGGCGTTCACGTCTTTATCGGCGGCGATAATCACGCCATAAATATCTTTTAAATCCGCGGGGGTAATCGCGTTTTCAACGCCGGAAGCGCCGTTGGTTTCCACTTTAATATCGACATTTAATTTCTTTGCTGCGGTTTTTAAGGCCTCTTCAGCCATAAAAGTATGTGCAATACCCGTAGGGCAGCCGGTAACTGCAATGATTTTTTTCATAATCGGACCTTTATAATTGGACGACCTGAATTTGTTGTAATAATTCTTCTGTGCGTTGTAATTTGCCTAACCCGGCGGAAGCGGCGACATCGGCGCCGGTCGCGCTGGCTAATGCCAGAGCGTGAGTGACATCTTCTTTGTTAAGCCATTTACTGAGAAAAGCACCCAGTGCGGCGTCACCAGCGCAGGCGGAGCTGACCAGTTCAATTTTCGGTGCGGAGCAAAACCACACGCCTTCGCCGTTGGAAAAGTAGAGACCCTCGGCTCCCATCGTCAGCAGCACGTTGCGAGCGCCCAGTTGATGCAGCGTGCGCATGGCCTCACGCACCTGCTGGCGGCTACTGACGTCAAGACCGAAGATTTCCCGCAGCTCGTCATCGTTGGGTTTAATCAACAATGGCCGTAATTCCAGCAGCTGGCGCAGTACCGGATGGCTGATATCGAGAATAACTTCACAGCCTTTCTGCTGGCATAATTCAATGATTTCAGCATAAAATCGGCTTTCAATTCCCGGCGGCAGGCTGCCGCTGATCGCTAAATAATCCCCGGAAGTGACGCATTGCAGATGATGAATAACCTGTTGTTTGCACTCATCATCAATTTTTGCTCCGGGATTAACGAGTTTATATTCCTCAGCACCGTCATTAATAAAAATATTAATTCGGGTTGGCTCAGAGACCCATGCCGGCGTCACTTTAATGTTTTTCTGACGTAACTCTTCCACAATATAACGGCCAGTGAAACCACCGAAAATGCCCATAATGTGAGTGGGCTGCTGATAGTGATTTAATATCAGCGAAACGTTCACTCCTTTGCCATTCGGGCAATATTCCGTGTGCCGGGTTCGGTTCACTGCCGACGGCTTCAGCGGATCGCAAAAGATATTCATATCGATTGCAGTATTGAGTGTCAGGGTATGGATCACGACGTTGCTCCTTCGATCCGAAAATTACAGTTGTCCTTCACAGCCGCAAACGTGAATGACTTTGCGTACGATATCCTTCATCGCCGCTTTGGCCGGTTTCATATAATGACGCGGATCGTTAGCGTCTGGATTTTCCTCGAAATAGTGCTTCAGGGCATCGGAGAAGGCGATTTTCAGCTCGGTGGCGACGTTGACCTTGCACACGCCCAACGAGATTGCCCGGCGGATATCGCTATCGGCCAGACCCGATGCGCCATGAAGAACCAGAGGAACCTCAACGCGATCGCGAATGGCGGCGAGGCGGTCAAAATCGAGCTTGGGTTCTGCAGCGTACATGCCGTGGGCAGTACCGATAGCGACCGCCAGCGAGTCGATACCGGTGCGGGCGACAAATTCACGCGCCTGTTCCGGGTTGGTATACAGCGCATCTTTTGCATCGACCACGAGATCATCTTCCACACCGCCCAGGCGACCAAGCTCGGCTTCGACGCTGGCATCATAACGGTGGCTCAGTTCAACCACGCTCTTGACTAACGCGACGTTTTCTTCAAAAGGTGCGTGTGAACCGTCGATCATGACCGAGCGGATACCGGCCTGTACTTTACGTGTGATATCGGCCAGATCTTCATGGTGATCGAGGTGGACCGCTAAAGGGAGATCCCAGATCTTAGCCAGATCGCGAGCGATCGCCACCACGTTACCGGTTCCTGCATAGCTATAAGTTCCCGGGGTGCCGGCAAGGATCAGCGGAGAACGCAGCTCGGCCGCCGTCTCTACCACCACCTGCATCGTTTCCAGGTTGTGGATATTAAAGGCCGGAACAGCGTATCCAAGCCGCTGAGCTTTCAACAGCATGTTTTTACTCGAGATAATGTACATTCTTGCTCCTTAACTTTCATTTTGTAAATTTGTTTGTTGATTATACCTTCGTTTTGAAAGTAATGTAGCGATCGCTGCGCTTTGTTGTTGTGATCAATCGCACACTACTGTGATGTTATTTTAAAAATGAAAGTTATATGCTCTTGTTTGTTTTCTTTTTTAAAAGTATCTTAAAAAGCATGATTAAACATAACCTACTGAATTAAATAATTTTAATTCGTCATTCAATGCTTGAAGAAGGCCTGGCGTTTGACAATGCAGCGGGGAAATTTAAAAATGAAAGTTATTCTGGGAGAAAATAAGAAGGCACAACACTGTGGCAAAACCGTCTACAAGTCTGCTGAAAAGGCGCCTGGACATCGCGGAGATCGTGCGCAAAAACGGAGAGATCAAAGTTGACGATCTGGCTGAAATGCTGGCTGTATCTGGGGTAACGATCCGTAATGACCTGAACTACCTTGAACAGCAGGGCTACCTTAAGCGCTCGTTTGGCGGCGCAATTTACACTTCCCAGGCCGGGACTCCGATCGCCCTGGCTCCGGAGGCCCCGGTAGTAACGGATAAAGCCCTGGAGACCGAAATGGCTCGCCAGATCGCCGCGCAGATCGAAGATAGCGAAACGCTCTTTCTGGGGCAGGGGTCGATCTTACGCAAAGTGATCCCGTTTCTTGCTGGCTATGACGAGCTTTGTCTGCTGTTAAACGACCTGGCGCATGTGCCGCTGGCGCAGGAGTTTCTGAATGGGGAAACCGTGCTGCTCGGCGGCGTACTCGGGAGCAGCGGCAAAATAGTCGAAGGCGATCTGGCGCTGAACGCGCTGGGTCAATATCGCCCCTCACGAGCGCTGATCGCTGTCGACCACATTGCGGAAGATGGCACCTTGAGCGTCAGACAGGAAGCCAGCGCTCGCCTGCTGAGCGAAGCGGTGGCGCAAAGTGAGAGGGTGATTGCGGTCGTTGCGCATCGTCCGGTGTATGGCGATAAGCGCTACGCGATTGGCGACTTGCAGCAAATTAGCGGCATCGTGACGCCGCAGGTGGTCGCCGCGGAGTATCACGCCCGCCTTCTCGCCGCTGGCATGACTAACAGCTATACCAACAACGAGTGCCTGACATGGCTCAACCCTGCTTTGCAGAAGGCAAAGTAAAGGAGCGATGATGAATGTGACCATTTGCACCATCGGCGAACTACTGGTGGAGTTTCTGGCAAAAGAAGAGAACCAGGGTTTTTCTCGCCCGGGTGAATTTTGGGGGCCATATCCCAGCGGCGCCCCGGCAATTTTCGCCGATCAGGTGGCAAAGCTGGGGCTGGGCTCGGTGCTTTTCAGCTGTGTCGGCAACGATGCGTTTGGTGAAATGAATATCGCGCGGCTGGAAAGCGACGGCGTAAACGTTAATGGGATCGCCATACTGCAAAAGGCGACCACCGGCAGCGCTTTCGTGAGCTACCGTAGCCAGGCGCAGCGCGATTTTATTTTTAATATGCCGAACAGCGCCTGTGGTTTGCTAACCGCTGACCATATTGACGACCGTCTGCTTAACCAGTGCAATCATTTTCACATTATGGGCTCTTCGCTGTTTTCGTTTCGCATGATCGACGCGATGCGTAAAGCGATTGAAAATATTAAAGCGCGCAACGGCACGGTTTCGTTCGATCCGAATATCCGCAAAGAGATGCTCAACATCCCTGAAATGTCGCAGGCTTTTGAATATATCCTTGATTATACAGATATTTTTTTGCCCAGCGATGGCGAACTGGATTACTTTGGCCTCAACCCTGGGCGCAATGAGCAGGTGCTGGTGGATAAGCTTTTAAAGCGCGGCGTTAAGCACGTGGTAATTAAACGCGGCCCGCGCGGAGCGAGCTATTACAGCGCCAGAGAAACGCATCATGCTGCCGGTTTTCATGTCCCGGTTGTCGATCCGACGGGGGCCGGCGACTGCTTTGGCGCCACCTTTGTCAGCCTTTTCCTGTCCGGCGCATCGCCGCAGGAGGCGCTGAGATGGGCCAACGCCAGCGGCTCTCTGGCGATTACCCGGCGTGGGCCGATGGAAGGGACTTCCACCAAAGCGCAGATAGAGGGGTTTCTCAACGCGCATCAATAGCAGAGGTATCCCGCCCGAAGCATCACGAGCGGGATAAGTTGCTGAGCCGATCAGGTCACCGGCGCCGGGTTAAACACCGCCAGCTGATTGTGCAGGCCCCACTGATCTGAGAAAGTCTTCTTGCGGCCGCTGGCGACATCAAGAATAAATTCAAACAGCTTCAGCCCTACCTCTTCGATGGTTTCTTCGCCGGTGGCGATGGTTCCCGCATTGATATCCATTAGGTCATACCAGCGGTTTGCCAGCTCGGTACGCGTCGCCATTTTAATCACCGGTACGGCGACCAGGCCATACGGCGTACCGCGACCGGTAGTAAAGACCTGCACCGTGATCCCGGAGGCCACTTGCTGAGTACCGCAGACGAAGTCGCTCGCCGGCGTCGCGGCGTAAATCAAACCGCGTTTGGTCGGGCGCTGCCCCGGAGAGAGCACTTCGGCAATCGCGCTCTTTCCGGATTTAGCGATAGAACCCAGCGCCTTTTCTACAACGTTGGCCAGACCGCCTTTTTTATTGCCCGGGGATGGGTTGGCGCTGCGGTCGGTTTTACCCATATCAAGATAGTTATCGTACCAGGCCATCTCCTCCAGCAGGCGTCTGCCGACTTCTTCGTTGATGGCGCGCGGCGTCAGCAGATGAATCGCATCGCGTACTTCGGTGACTTCGGAAAACATGACGGTCGCCCCGCAGCGCACCAGCAGATCGGAGGCATAGCCCACCGCCGGGTTGGCGGTCACGCCAGAAAACGCATCGCTGCCGCCGCACTGCATACCGACCACCAGTTCGGAGGCCGGGCAGGTTTCGCGCTGGCGCTGGTTCAGCTTCTCCAGATGGCGCTCGGCGACCTGCAGAATGTCATCCACCATTGATTTAAAACCGACGTGCTTCTCATCCTGCAGGCTGACGATGCTGGCGCTATCTACGGGAATGCTTTTTACATCGTCGGTGCCTTCCAGCAGGCGCTCCGGCTGCAGTTTCTCGCAGCCAAGGCCAATCACCATCACTTCGCCGCCGAAGTTTGGATTGAGGGCCAGGTTATGAATGGTGCGGATCGGAACGACCGCTGCCGGAGCGTTAATCGCCACGCCGCAGCCATAAAGATGGTTCAGACCCACGACGCCATCGACGTTGGGATACTTCGGCAGCAGATCGCGTTCGATAATTTTCACTACGTAATCGACGACTCCCGCCACGCAGTGCACGCTGGTGCTAATACCGAGCAGATTTTTGGTGCCAACGCTGCCGTCGGCGTTGCGATAGCCTTCGAAGGTATAGCCTTCCAGCGGCGGCAGCGGCGCCGGAACTTTGGTCGCCAGAGGTAAGGTGTGCAGAGGCGGCGCCTTCGGCAGTTCCACCAGCGATTCGTCAATCCAGCTGCCCTGCGGAATATCGCGTACCGCGTAGCCAATCACCTCGCCATAGCGGATGATTTCACCGTGTACAGGAATATCGACCAGCGCGACCTTGTGGCCTTGCGGGATATGCTCAACCAGCGTGAGCCCGTCAGGGAAACGCGTTCCGGCTTTTAAACCTCGATCGTTAACAATAATCGCCACGTTATCCGTTTCGTGCACTTTTATATAAAACGCCGTTGGCGATTCTTGTCTAATTTCAATGTCAGCCATTGTCCAGTATTCTCCAGCAAGGTGCGAATAATAAAATAAAACGTTTATACCCGTCATATTTCAAGCTGCATTTGCGTTGGCTTTCCTCGCTCACCCCAGTCACTTACTTTAGTAAGCGCCAGGGGATTCCCTGCGTTGCCGCCTTCATGCAACTCGAAATATTTAGGGTATATTCAATTTCTGATGCGCAGATTTGTGAAATAAAGAATGTCAGGTGTTTGAATTTGAAAATGTGATCTAAATCACCCATTGCTACGCAAGAGAACCCGCACATGGGGGAAATCGCTGGAACTGTGGATCAGCGCCCATTGATTATTGCATTTGCACAACATTAGAGATAATTAAACGCCATTTACAGGTTGTATGCACAGTGTTTAACGGTCGCAAGCTGATTATACTGAGTCATGCTTGCAATGCGCCGGATGAGTAAATCGATACCTCCTGATATTGATTTCTGAATGATTAAGAATCACACCAAAATAAATAATGGAAGGTGTGTTGTACCTGAGGAATATGAGATGAGTCTGGATGCAACAATAGAACAGAAAAAAAGTGTGCCAACCCGCTATTTAATTCTGTTAATTATTTTTATTGTCACTGCCGTTAACTATGCCGACCGCGCGACGCTTTCGATCGCCGGTACCGAGGTGGCGAAA
Organism: Klebsiella sp. K5-306; assembly: GCF_051835185.1. Taxonomy (NCBI): domain Bacteria; kingdom Pseudomonadati; phylum Pseudomonadota; class Gammaproteobacteria; order Enterobacterales; family Enterobacteriaceae; genus Klebsiella; species Klebsiella sp. K5-306. The sequence continues at coordinate 149,994 of NZ_JAIFJY010000007.1, read as the reverse complement.
GAGCTGCAGCTGAGTGCGGTCTCAATGGGCTATATTTTCTCCGCTTTTGGCTGGGCCTACCTGCTAATGCAAATCCCCGGCGGCTGGCTGCTCGATAAATTTGGATCGAAAAAGGTCTACTCTTACAGCCTGTTCTTCTGGTCGCTGTTCACCTTCCTGCAAGGCTTTGTGGATATGTTTCCGCTGGCGTGGGCGGGCATCTCAATGTTTTTTATGCGCTTTATGCTGGGCTTCTCTGAAGCGCCATCTTTCCCGGCAAACGCCCGTATCGTCGCGGCGTGGTTTCCGACGAAAGAGCGCGGCACCGCATCGGCGATCTTTAACTCCGCGCAGTATTTCTCCCTGGCGCTGTTCTCGCCGCTGCTGGGCTGGCTGACCTTTGCCTGGGGTTGGGAGCATGTCTTCACCGTCATGGGCGTGATTGGCTTTGTGCTGACCGGCCTGTGGATAAAACTGATCCATAATCCCACTGACCATCCGCGCATGACGCAAGAGGAGCTGAAGTTTATCTCCGAGAATGGCGCAGTCGTTGATATGGACCATAAAAAGCCCGGCAGCGCGGCGGCCAGCGGTCCGAAGCTTCACTATATCAAGCAGCTGTTGACCAACCGCATGATGCTGGGCGTATTCTTCGGTCAATATTTTATCAATACCATTACCTGGTTCTTCCTCACCTGGTTTCCGATTTATCTGGTGCAGGAAAAGGGTATGTCGATTCTGAAAGTGGGTCTGGTCGCATCGATTCCGGCGCTGTGCGGTTTTGCCGGCGGCGTGCTGGGCGGCGTGTTCTCTGACTATCTGATTAAACGCGGTTTTTCCATCACCGTGGCGCGTAAGCTGCCGATCGTCCTCGGAATGCTGCTCGCTTCCACCATCATTCTGTGTAACTACACCAATAATACCGCGCTGGTGGTCACCCTGATGGCGCTGGCATTCTTCGGTAAAGGGTTTGGCGCGCTGGGCTGGCCGGTGATTTCCGATACCGCGCCGAAAGAGATTGTTGGTCTGTGCGGCGGCGTATTTAACGTATTTGGTAACGTTGCTTCCATCGTAACCCCGCTGGTTATCGGTTACCTGGTGAGCGAACTGCACTCATTCAACGCAGCGCTGGTCTTTGTTGGATGTTCCGCCCTGATGGCGATGGTTTGCTATCTGTTTGTGGTCGGCGACATCAAACGTATGGAACTGCAGAAATAATTAACGGTTAAGTGACAAGGTATAAGTGATGAATAACGATATCTTCCCGAATAAATTTAAGGCGGCCCTGGCGGCGCATCAGGTTCAGATTGGTTGCTGGTCCGCGCTGGCGAGCCCAATTAGCACCGAAGTTTTAGGCCTGGCCGGTTTCGACTGGCTGGTACTGGACGGCGAACATGCGCCGAACGATATCTCTACCTTTATCCCCCAGCTGATGGCGCTGAAAGGGAGCGCCAGCGCGCCGGTCGTTCGCGTACCGACCAACGAACCGGTGATCATTAAGCGCCTGCTGGATATCGGTTTTTATAACTTCCTGATCCCGTTTGTGGAAACGGAAGAGCAGGCGATTAACGCCGTTGCCTCAACCCGCTATCCGCCTGAAGGCATTCGCGGCGTATCCGTCTCGCACCGCGCCAATATGTTTGGCACCGTGCCGGATTACTTCGCGCAGTCGAACAAAAATATCACCATTCTCGTGCAAATCGAGAGCCAGCAGGGCGTGGATAACGTTGATGCGATAGCCGCCACGCCTGGCGTGGACGGTATTTTTGTCGGCCCAAGCGATCTGGCCGCTGCGCTGGGTCATCTGGGCAATGCTTCCCATCCGGAAGTTCAAAAAGCAATCCAGCATATTTTTGCCAGCGCGAAGAAGCACGGTAAGCCGAGCGGTATTCTGGCACCGGTTGAAGCCGACGCGCGCCGCTATCTGGAATGGGGCGCGACCTTTGTCGCCGTCGGCAGCGACCTGGGCGTTTTCCGTTCTGCCACGCAGAAGCTGGCTGACTCCTTTAAGAAATAACCACCACCGAAACTAGAGAGATAAAGACATGACAATGAAAGTTGGTTTTATTGGCCTCGGTATCATGGGTAAACCAATGAGTAAAAACCTCCTCAAGGCGGGTTACTCGTTGGTGGTTGCTGACCGTAATCCGGAAGCGATTGCCGAAGTGATTGCCGCAGGCGCAGAAACCGCCGCATCAGCGAAAGCGATTGCCGAGCAGTGCGATGTGATCATCACCATGCTGCCGAACTCCCCGCACGTGAAAGAGGTCGCGCTGGGCGAAGGCGGGATCATTGAAGGCGCGAAGCCGGGCACCGTTTTGATTGATATGAGCTCCATCGCGCCGCTGGCGAGCCGCGAAATCAGCGAAGCGCTGAAAGCGAAGGGCGTCGATATGCTGGATGCCCCGGTCAGCGGCGGCGAACCGAAGGCTATCGACGGTACGCTGTCGGTGATGGTGGGCGGTGATAAAGCGATTTTCGATAAATATTACGATCTGCTGAAAGCGATGGCGGGATCCGTGGTACACACCGGCGAGATCGGCGCGGGCAACGTCACCAAGCTGGCCAACCAGGTGATTGTGGCGCTGAACATTGCGGCGATGTCCGAAGCGCTGACGCTGGCGACTAAAGCGGGCGTGAACCCGGATCTGGTTTATCAGGCCATCCGCGGCGGGCTGGCCGGGAGCACCGTGCTGGATGCCAAAGCGCCGATGGTGATGGATCGTAACTTTAAGCCGGGCTTCCGTATCGATCTGCATATTAAAGATCTGGCGAATGCGCTGGATACTTCTCACGGCGTGGGCGCCCAGCTGCCGCTGACCGCCGCAGTAATGGAGATGATGCAGGCGCTGCGCGCGGATGGCCTGGGTACCGCCGACCATAGCGCACTTGCATGCTACTACGAAAAACTGGCGAAAGTGGAAGTCACTCGCTAACAAGAAGGGCGCGGATGCGCGCCCTGTAATTCTTGCCTTGCGCGGCACTGTCAGGCTACATAACTATGAAAATCGTAATCGCCCCAGACTCTTATAAAGAAAGCCTCTCGGCCACCGAGGTTGCTCAGGCTATAGAAAAAGGTTTTCGGGAAATTTTCCCCGATGCGCTCTACGTGAAGGTTCCTCTCGCCGATGGCGGAGAAGGTACCGTTGAGGCGATGATTGCCGCGACGCAGGGAACCGAGATGAGCGCCTGCGTGACGGGGCCGCTGGGTCTCCCGGTTGAGGCCTGCTGGGGGCTTTCCGGTGACGGCAAAACCGCGTTTATCGAAATGGCTGCGGCCAGCGGGCTGGGGCTCGTGCCGCCCGTACAGCGTAACCCGCTATTGACGACATCGCGCGGTACCGGCGAGCTGATTCTGCAGGCGCTGGATCACGGGGCGAAAAATATCATCATTGGCATTGGCGGCAGCGCCACCAACGATGGCGGCGCAGGAATGGTGCAGGCGCTGGGCGCGCGGCTTTGCGATGCCAACGGCGCGGAGATTGGCAACGGCGGCGGTAGTCTGTGTAGCCTCAATTCGATAGATATCTCCGGTCTTGATGCCCGACTACATGATTGCGCTATTCGGGTCGCCTGCGATGTCACCAATCCGCTGATCGGCGATAGCGGCGCGTCAAGAATTTTTGGCCCGCAGAAAGGGGCTACCGAAGCGATGATCCGCGAGCTGGACAGCAATCTGGCGCACTACGCCGATATTATTAAGGCCGATCTGCATGTCGATGTGAAGCAGGTTGCCGGTGCGGGCGCGGCGGGCGGTATGGGTGCCGCGCTGATGGCGTTTCTGAAGGCTGAATTACGCAGCGGGATTGAAATCGTGACCCAGGCGCTGAACCTGGAAGAGCATATCCTTGATTGTTCGCTGGTGGTGACCGGCGAAGGTCGGCTGGATAGCCAGAGTATTAACGGTAAAGTGCCGGTTGGCGTGGCAAGCGTGGCGAAAAAGTATCATAAGCCGGTGATTGGCATCGCCGGTAGTCTGACCCGGGACGTCGGTGTGGTTCACCAGTATGGGATTGATGCGGTGTTTAGCGTGCTGACCAGCGTAACGACGCTCGAAGAGGCGTTTCGCGGCGCGGCGGACAATATTTATCATGCGTCGCGTAATATTGCGGCGACATTGCAGGTTGGGATGGCGACGGAAGGATGACAACCGTCGGTAAACCCTCTATACTTCGCGCCGAAGCTGACCAGACAGTCGCCGCTTCGTCGTCGTCCTCTTCGGGGGAGACGGGCGGAGGGGAGGAAAGTCCGGGCTCCTTAGGGCAGGGTGCCAGGTAACGCCTGGGGGGCGCAAGCCCACGACCAGTGCAACAGAGAGCAAACCGCCGATGGCCCACGCAAGTGGGATCAGGTAAGGGTGAAAGGGTGCGGTAAGAGCGCACCGCGCGTCTGGTAACAGTTCGCGGCACGGTAAACTCCACCCGGAGCAAGGCCAAATAGGGGTTCACAAGGTACGGCCCGTACTGAACCCGGGTAGGCTGCTTGAGCCAGTGAGCGATTGCTGGCCTAGATGAATGACTGTCCACGACAGAACCCGGCTTAACGGTCAGCTTCAACTTTTCAGCAAAACCCCTGCCAGCAATGGCGGGGGTTTTTGCTTCTGGCTTCGGGTTGAAACACGGGGCAGATGAATGACTGTCCACGACGCTATACCCGAAAGAAAGCGGCTTAACGGTCAGCTTCAACTTTTCAGCAAAACCCCTGCCAGCAATGGCGGGGGTTTTTGCTTCTGGCTTCGGGTTGAAACACGGGGCAGATGAATGCCTGTCCACGACGCTATACCCGAAAGAAAGCGGCTTAACGGTCAGCTTCAACTTTTCAGCAAAACCCCTGCCAGCAATGGCGGGGGTTTTTGCTTCTGGCTTCGGGTTGAAACACGGGCAGATGAATGACTGTCCACGACGCTATACCCGAAAGAAAGCGGCTTAACGGTCAGCTTCCACATTCAAAGAAAACCCTCGTCAGAAATGGCGGGGGTTTTTGCTTCTGGCTTCGGGTTTGAACAAAGAACGCGGGCAGTATGTGGGAAACCGGGCTGCCATCAACCGCATGATGACTCATACGGCCATGCATTCTCCTCGCCTGGTTTTATATATTTTAAGTAAATGAATTGAATTATAGCATTCGTATTTATTATATGTTGCTGATTTAACTACATTTATACGTACTATTTCTTACATTTCGTCATTAGCTTCTGAAAAATAATAGACCGCCACATCGACGATAATTAATCAGGATACAACAATGAAATTAATGACCCGCATTGCATTAACAGCCGCTCTCGCCACTGGGTTCTCCATGGCGGCTCAGGCTGCGGATGTTAAGGCTGCACCCGCTCCGGCGCAGGACCCGATTGTCCAGCACTTAAAACTGACTAACGATCAGATAACGAAAATTAAAAGCCTGCATCAGCAGCTGGAAAAAAACGTTCAGCAGATTTCCCAGAAAGATATTAAAGACGGCGTGTTGTTTGAGGTTATTGATTCTGGAAAATGGAACGAAAAGGCGGTCAAAGAGCAGCTGGCGGCATTTAGCCAGGTAGAGCAGCAGGCTCGCTATTATCGCGTGAAGTACTATTTTGATGTGAACCAGGTGCTGACGCCAGAACAGCGTAAGCAGGTACAAAAAGACTTAGCTCAGGAGCTGAGTGAGTAAATCCATCGGCCCCGCGCCCGGGGCCGATATTTGCATCAGGCGACGCTCTCTTCTTCCTGGAGCCGTATCTCCGCTTCCGCGACGATCGCCTCCAGCTCGCTTAACATCTCTTCATAGCCAAAACTCATCGTAGTGACGGTTTCCGATTGCGGCTGTTGCGCCGATAGCGCCACTTTTTTTGTTTTCTTCTTGCCCACTGACATACTCCCTTACTGCCGTTGTTACACTGGTAAATCTATCAGCAAAGCGCGCAGCGGCGTATCAGCAACGAGGGTAATGTTAGCTTCGTCACGAATAAAAGCGCCATCGCCGCAGGTCAGAGCCTGCTTCTCTTCTTCCTGCACCCGCGCATGCACCGTACCGTGAATCGACTGCAGGTAGGCGCGGGGGCCGTGAAGCTGCACGTTAAGCTGCTCGCCTTTCGCCAGGTCGATATGGTGGATCCATACCTGCTGGCGCAGCTGGAGGCTATGCTGGCTGCCGTCCGGCGAAGCCAGCAGCTGCTGCGATCCGGCGGCGATAGCGATTTTTTGCACCAGCGGGTTTTCGTGCTGTGGACAGGCATCCAGCCACAGCTGCATTCGCGTCAGCGAGCGATCTTTACTCAGGTTATGCTCGCTGTAGCTTACGCCAGGCTGAGTTGATATCAGCAGCGCTTCGCCGGCTTTTGCCTGAATATGGTTGCCATCGCTGTCGCGGTATTCCGCTTCACCTTCCAGAATCAGGTTCAGAATGTCGACTTTCGGGTAGGTCCGCGGCTGAAACGACGCGCCGGGCGCCAGAATTTCCTGATTGAGCACGCGCAACGATGCGTAGCCCAGCAATTTAGGGTCGAAGTAGTGGCCAAAGGAAAAGGTGTAGCGGGCCTGCAGCCAGCCGAAGTCTGCTTGACCGCACTGTTTGGCTGTTCGGGTTGTAATCATCTTCTTGACCTCTCTTTACACTAAATCAATGGTAAAGGTATGGACGCTGTATTGTTAGCCAGATATTCTGCCCGGTATATTCAAATTTCCTGAATGAGACTGCGATGGCTAAAGAGAGAGCATTAACGCTGGAAGCATTGCGCGTTATGGATGCAATTGACCGACGCGGAAGCTTTGCGGCGGCGGCCGATGAGCTGGGTCGGGTGCCTTCAGCGCTGAGCTATACCATGCAAAAGCTGGAAGAGGAGCTGGACGTCGTGCTGTTTGACCGTTCAGGTCATCGAACAAAATTCACTAACGTGGGCCGAATGTTGCTGGAGCGCGGGCGCGTACTGCTGGAGGCGGCCGATAAGCTGACGACGGATGCCGAAGCGCTATCGCGCGGTTGGGAAACGCACCTCACTATCGTCACCGAGGCGCTGGTGCCCACCACCGACCTTTTTCCTTTAATTGAAAAGCTGGCGACCAAATCGAATACTCAACTGTCGATTATTACCGAAGTACTGGCCGGGGCATGGGAACGCCTTGAGCAGGGGCGGGCGGATATTGTCGTTGCGCCGGATATGCATTTTCGCTCCTCTTCGGAAATCAACTCCCGCAAGCTCTATTCGGTGATGAGCGTCTATGTAGCCGCGCCGGATCACCCTATTCACCAGGAGCCGGAGCCGCTTTCTGAAGTTACGCGCGTTAAGTACCGCGGCGTGGCGGTCGCGGATACCGCCCGCGAGCGCCCGGTGTTGACCGTGCAGCTGCTCGATAAACAGCCGCGCTTAACCGTGAGCACCATCGAAGATAAGCGTCAGGCGCTGCTGGCAGGATTGGGCGTTGCGACGATGCCGTATCCGCTCGTAGAGCAGGATATTGCCGAAGGGCGTCTGCGGGTGGTCAGTCCGGAATACAGCAACGAGATCGACATTATTATGGCCTGGCGTCGCGACAGCATGGGTGAGGCGAAGTCATGGTGTCTGCGGGAAATCCCGAAGCTGTTTATGGGAAGATAAAACAAAATGCGCCCCTTTTTTGTCGAGGGGCGCATCGTTAGTAAGAAGTCGGTTTAGGATCCGGCCCGAAGCGATTATTTCCTGGGGTGCCGTTCTGGCAATTGAATACCAGGATCACCAGCCAGCCGATAACGGGAATCAGCAGCAATAACAGCCACCATGCCGAGCGGTCGGTATCGTGCAATCGACGGAACTGCACGGCCCACCACGGTAAGAATATCAGCACGCCATAGATAGTGGTCAGAATCCCTTCTCCTCCGGCGCGCTGCCATCCCAGCATCTTATCAATGATGCTGAGTACGCCGGTGAGGATGATGTTGACCAGAATAAACATCCAGTACTCTTTGCGCCGGGCGCGGCCGCCAAATCCAATGTAGTTTTTTAATACTTTAAGATACCAGTCCATTTCTACGCCTCTGTTAACCGTCAATCACTTGTTTTTAAAGCGATCGAAATAAGAATAGACGTGAATGAAATGATGGTAAATATTTGTTTTGTGAATTATTGGGCGCAGCAAATCGCGCCCAATTGCCTAGCGGAAACGAAGATCGCGGCCGTGAGGTTCGTTAAGATCCTGCTGCGGACCAACGGAGATAATCCCGGTCGGGTTGATGGTTTTATGGCTACGGTAGTAATGGTTGCGGATATGGGCGAAGTCCACCGTTTCCGCAATGCCCGGCATCTGGTAGATATCGCGCAGGAAGCTATACAGGTTGAGGTAATCGCTGATGCGGCGTTTGTCGCATTTAAAGTGGGTCACGTACACCGGATCGAAACGAACCAGGGTGGTCCACAGGCGAATATCAGCTTCCGTCAGTTGGTTACCCGTCAGGAAACGATGCTGGCCAAGGATTTGCTCCAGACGCTCCAGAGCGGTAAACACTGCATCAACCGCTTCATCATAGGCCTGCTGGCTGGTGGCGAACCCGGCTTTATAGACGCCGTTATTCACATTATCGTAGATCCAGCCGTTCAGCTCATCAATCTGATCGCGCAGCTCAGGCGGGTAGTAATCTCCTGCGCGGGCGCCCAGCCCGTCGAAGGCGGTATTAAACATGCGGATGATTTCCGCCGACTCATTGCTGACGATGGTGTGCTGCTTTTTGTCCCACAGCACCGGCACCGTAACGCGCCCGCTGTAGTGGGGATCGGCATGCAGATAAAGCTGATAAAGATATTCGTGCTGGTAGAGCGTATCGCCGGTGGCTGCCGGGAAGCTATCGTCGAAAGTCCAGCCGTTCTCGAACATCAAGGGATTAACCACGGAGACGGAGATAAACGGCTCCAGTCCTTTCAGGCTACGCAGAATTAAGGTGCGATGCGCCCATGGGCAGGCAAGAGAAACGTACAGATGATAGCGATCTTTCTCCGCAGCGAATCCGGCTTCGCCGCTTGGGCCCGGCGCGCCGTCGGCGGTTAACCAGTTGCGAAAGGCGGAAACAGAACGCTTAAATCGCCCTCCGGTGGATTTGGTGTCATACCAGGTGTCGTGCCAGACGCCGTCAACTAATTGTCCCATTATTTCCTCCTTTATACCCGTCATACTTCAAGTTGCTTGTGCGTTGGCTTTCCTCGCTCACCCTTTCAGGGCCAGCGCAAGCGCTGTTCAAAACGGTTAACCGTTTTGTCCTGCAACTCGAATTATTTAGGGCATAGATAATAAAAGCGAGGAGATGTCTCCTCGCTTTATATTTATTCAGTATAGTGCGCTTACCACTTTTTATTCAGTACGCGGTCGATACTAAAGGCGCCTGGACCGGTGATAGCCAGCAGCAGGAAGCCGCCCGCGATGGTCAGGTTTTTCATGAACATCAGCGAGTTCACGCCTTCAGCAAAGTTGCTGTGGAACAGGAACGCGGTCAGCACGGTGAAGCCGGCGGTGAACAGCGCGGTAGTGCGGGTCAGGAAACCGAACAGGATTGCCAGACCGCCGCCGAATTCAAGCAGGATCACCAGCGGCAGCATAAACCCAGGGACGCCCATGGCTTCCATATATTGTTGTGTACCCGCATACCCGGTAATTTTTCCCCAACCTGCGGTAATGAACAGAATGGGCATCAGAATGCGCGCTACCAGTACACCAACATCTTCTAATTTTTTCATTTCCTACTCCAGAAAACCCAAAGGGCGGCGATTTTGTTTTTCAAAGTAATCCAGCGTGTTACGCGGGGTTGCTGTCGATGGAGTGAATATTAGCGGGGCCGTGACGGAATTGTTAGCAAGGAAAACTGTAGATCTTCTTCAAAGATTCTGAGTGATTATTGATAAACCAAATGAATAGAAGAACCGCTATAGCGGCGCTGGAGATGAGAAAAGAAGAAAGGAGAAGCGATGCGGCTGTCATGAAATTCAAGGAGGAAGCAGGCCTGCTCATGATGCCGGGAGGCGGCTGGCGCCTGACCCGGCTTATATCATTCCGCTATGAACATTAGCCTCAGCGTGATGACGACTGGCGCAGCAGATTGCGGGCCATCCGCCAGGTGCTCCAGATACCGAGGCTGCGTTTTGCCCAGCGCATCAAAAAGCGCGGATGACGAACTGACCATATTGCCACGAGGCCGCTGCCGACCATTGCCCATGAACGCAGATTCAGCAGGGTATTCCAGCCCCGATCAATGGGCGCAGTTGCCTCAAGCCAATGGCGGTGGCTGGCGCTAAGGTCCAGCCGCTGCTGTTGGATCAGGCGCAGCAAAAGCGCTTTTTGTCGTTCGCGTTCCTGCTGTTCGCGGCTCATGGCTTATCGTCCTCCAGCAATGCGCGGTCGTTTGCCAGCTCCTGACGCGTGAAGCGCAGGAACGTTGAACGTCGGGCTTTGCGTAAGGTCCAGATACCGCCAATGAGCGCTGCCAGCAGCAGAACCGCCGTGGTGCCGATCATCACGTTTAATCGATATTGCGCATCGACCGCCCAGATGATCAGAACCAGCATGCTCATCAAACCAAACGCGGCGAACAGCAGCGTCAATCCGAGCATCAGGAATAGCTGGATGAGGTTGGCTTTCTCCTCTTCCAGCTCCACGACGACCAGGCGCAGGCGCGTTTCCACCATCTCAACCAGCAAAGTGACGATGCGCTGACCGATGCCGAAAACGCTTTGTCCGGGGCCTTGCGTGCTTTTAGAATTCGCCATAATTAACGACGCGTCAGCAGGACACCCAGCACCAGCCCGACGGCAGCACCAATCCCCACGCCGGTCCACGGGTTTTCACGGACGTATTCATCTGCACGCGCAGCGGTTTCTCGCGTCTGCTTCATGAGAGCGTCGCTGGTTTCACCCAGGCGTACACGGCTTTCCTTCAGCGCGCTTTCAGCTTTACTACGTAGCTTACCGATCTCTTCTTTCGACTTATCCGTGGAGGAGTTCAGCACTTCTTCCAGGGTATCAGCCAGCGTCTTCAGTTCCGCACGCAGGTCTTCTGCAACGTTATCTTTAGCCATGTTTATCTCCTGTTAAAGTGGTCCATATTGGTCTTGCTTAAGCGATTAGTACTCGCGAGATTGCAGCTCTTTCAGTTCTTGCTGCGCTTCTTCAAGTTTACGCTGGCGCTTGCTGATTTTATCAGCATCGCCTTTCTGTTCGGCTTCGCGCAGGTCGTTGCGGCGTTCGGCAATTTCTTCCTGCTGTTTGGCGATTTTTTTCTGGTGATCGGCTTTGAGCTGGCTGTCGCTGCAGTGAGCCTTCACTTCGCTCAGCGCCTTTTTCAGACCGTCAATACGATGCTGGTTATTATGCTTTTCTGCATAGCTGATCTCCCGCTGGATATCCTGCTCTTTTTCCTGGCAAGGGGAGATGGCAAAGGCGCTGGCGCTAAGTGATGACAGAACCAGGAGCAAAGCGATGCGGTGTTTCATGGATACTACCTTCCATTGTGCGGGGGAATAACCCCGATCCAGTTGATAAACGTGAGTCTGGTGACTTCCGCAAACTTAATGATAGTAAGTAAACCGGGAAATCACCAAACCGGGTGAAAATATTCGGAATTTTCGTTGATTACCCGAATCTGTGTGGCGTATCGCGCAGGCGGGAAATCCAGGCCGTCGGCGAATCATCGTCTTCCACTAAAGCGATAATATAACCATGCGGCAGAGCGCGACCCAAAACTTCTTTGGCGGCGGCTCCCTGAGCGCTGGAGTCAAACTTGATGAGCAGACCGTCATTCTGTGGCGTAATGCTCTTAAAACGGATGCCGTTGGCATCGAGATGGTGCCAGACGGAAAAACCGTCCGGCATGCTAATACCCTGGCTAACGGGACGAATAGCCAGGGTTGATTCCTGCTGCTGCACGGTGAGCCAGAGCCAGAACAGGCCGCACAGGAGTAACGAACCGCCCAGCATCCAGCTTATCTGACGTAGAGAGGCGCGCTTTATCGCCATTGTCAGCCCCGGCTCCTGTATTTTTTCTTCCACAGGACGATCAGCGAGCCAATCAGGCCGAATACCAGCAGCGCGACGGGCAGCAGCATCAGGCAGGACATCAGCTGATCTTCATATTTCAGGAATACCGGCGTTTTCCCCAACAGATATCCCAGCGAAGTCAGAATCAGCACCCACAGCAGCCCGCTCATCCAGTTAAAAAACTGGAAACGCGCGCTGCTCAGGCCCGACAGGCCGGCAATGGTCGGCAGCAGCGTGCGCACGAAAGCGATAAAACGGCCAATCAGCAGGGCGGAAAGCCCGTGCTTATGGAACAGATGATGCGCGCGCTGGTGGTAGTGCGAAGGGAGATGCGACAGCCAGTTTTGTACGATACGCGTATTGCCCAGCCAGCGGCCCTGAATATAACTTAGCCAGCAGCCCAGGCTTGCCGCCGCGGTAAGTAGCAGCAGCGTTTGTGGAAAACCCATCGCGCCTTTGGCAATCAGTACGCCCACCAGAACAAGCAGGCTATCGCCTGGTAAGAAGGCGGCGGGCAGCAGACCGTTCTCAAGGAATAAAATCATAAATAAGACAAAGTACAGCATGCCAATCATGGAGGGATTAGCGAGAGTTTCGTAATCCTGAGCCCACAAGGCATTCAATAATTGGGTTAATAGTTCCATTCACGATTCCTGGTACATCGGTTAACGGCACGTCTGAACGCGGCATATGCATGGCGACATAGCTTCTTATTGGATTATGGTCGCTACTGCGCTCTGAACGGTTCCCTGTTTAAAAGTGAAGTAAGCAAAAGCTTACTCTCAGAACGACAAAATGCATCTAATTGTAACAAACCCGCTGACTTTACGTCAGAGAAATTGCAGTTTGTTGCATTCTGATTTTGCTGATTGCGGCGGAGGGTGGCGAGTGTATTTACACAGGCTGACACTATATATGCTTTGCTTACCCTGAGGGCTTTTCGGGCAGCGCAGGAGTTGCTGCCCGGCAGGGAGATAAAGGGCTATTTTGCGCCGTTGGCGGCCGTATCGAGATGAACTACCGGATTATCGGCAAACAGGTAGCGATCGGCATTGAATTCAAAGTCATCGCTGGTTTCATTGAATAACATCAGCTTGGTATTTTCCAGATGCTGCCACATGGCCAGCTTAGCCGCATGGGGATCTTTGCGAATCAGCGCTTTCAGAATTTGATCGTGATCGTCGCACCAGTTATCGACGGTACGCGAGTCGATATGGTCATGCAGCTTTTTCCAGTACGGGTTATGTACGCGCTGGGTCCACATCTTTTCCACGATAGCGGCGAGGGCGGTGTTTTGCGTTGCCAGCGCCACCTGCACATGAAACTGAAGATCCCATTCGGAATCGCGAAAACACTTCTCTTTACGCGCTTTTTCCTGGATTTCCATCAACTTCATGATGTCCTGCTTGGTCACCTGAGTGGCGGCGAATTCGGCAATGTTGCTTTCGATCAGCTGGCGGGCCTGCAACAGCTCAAAAGGACCATAATTGGCGAATTCCAGCGATTCATCGGCAATTTGCTGATGTTTCGGATGATTGGAGATAACGTGGATACCGGAACCTTTGCGGACTTCAACGTAGCCTTCAACTTCCAGCATAATGATGGCTTCGCGAACGACGGTACGACTTACGCTTTTTTCGTCAGCGATAAACCGCTCTGCGGGTAGCTTATCGCCTACAAGGTAGACACCTTGTTCAATACGCGTCTTAAGCTCAGCGGCAAGCTGCTGATACAAACGACGCGATTCAGTGATTTCCATATTCGCTCCCGGGAGATGGCGACAATATTGGATTTGTTATACCACTTTTACGCGCTTCTCACCACAAGAAGAAATGAAAAAGCCGCCTTCATCAAGGCGGCTTCGGGAGGGGGGAGCCCGCGTTTAACTAGCTTTGCGTGGCAGGCTTACTGGTTTCCAGCGGAGTGCTGTCGTCATCCGCAGATTTATTTTTCAGTACGGTCCAGATGACCACCGCGCCCAGCACATCGAAGATGGCCAGTACGGCGAACAGCGGGCTAAAGCCGATAGTATCCGCCAGCGCGCCAACCACCAGGGCAAACATGGTGCTGGCCAGCCATGCGGCCATGCCGGTCATACCGTTCGCGGTTGCCACTTCGTTACGACCAAATACGTCGGAAGAGAGCGTGATCAGCGCACCGGACAGCGCCTGGTGAGCAAAACCGCCGACGCACAGCAGGGCGATAGCGACGAACGGGCTGGTGAACAGACCGATCATCCCTGGGCCAATCATCAGCAGCGCGCCCATCGTCACGACCATTTTACGGGAAACAATCAGGTTCACGCCAAACCAGCGCTGGAACAGCGGCGGCAGGTATCCACCGATAATACAGCCGAGGTCGGCAAACAGCATCGGCATCCAGGCGAACATGGCGATTTCTTTCAGGTTAAAGCCGTAGACTTTAAACATGAACAGAGGGATCCAGGCGTTAAAGGTCCCCCATGCCGGTTCGGCAAGGAAACGCGGCAGGGCGATACCCCAGAACTGACGGTTACGCAGAATCTGCCACGGAGACATTTTCTTGCCGTTGTTAGTCTGGTGATGAGACTCCTGGCCACCGATGATGTAGTCGCGTTCTTCGTCAGTTAATTTTTTCTGATCGCGCGGGTGTTTATAGAACACCAGCCACGCCATTGCCCAGGCAAAGCTCAGTACGCCGGAGATGATAAAGGCCATCTGCCAACTGTGCATAACGATAGCCCAAACCACCAGCGGTGGAGCAATCATAGCGCCGATAGAGGAGCCGACGTTGAAGTAGCCGACGGCGATAGAACGCTCTTTCGCCGGGAACCATTCGGAACTGGCTTTCAGACCCGCCGGGATCATTGCCGCTTCGGCGGCACCCACCGCGCCGCGCGCCAGCGCCAGACCGCCCCAGCTTCCCGCCAGCGCGGTAGAGCCGCAGAACACGGCCCAGGCGATAGCAAAGAAGGCATAGCCGATTTTGGTACCTAAAATATCCAGCACGTAGCCGGCGACAGGCTGCATGACGGTATAGGCAGCGGAATAGGCCGCGATGATATAGGAATACTGTTGGGTGGAGATGTGTAACTCTTCCATCAGAGTCGGCGCAGCTGCCGCCACAGTGTTACGCGTCAGGTACCCCAGCACGGTGCCTAAGGTCACCAGTGCGATCATGTACCAACGTAACCCTTTAATTTTACGCATGTAAACCTCATCGTTTGTTATATATCCGCAGCGGGTGCGGCTATCTTCTTGCCTGTAACGGCGGCGAAGAAGGTGAAACGGAGGGTTCAGGAGAGGAAACCTCGTATGGCCCGAACCTTGCCATTAACTGTTGTGTCTAATTCGGTGTCCATACCGGTAAATCCGACGTGATATTTCGTCGGTAATGCATTCCGTCGGTTTATATGTTTCGACGGCAGCAAGATAACTTGTCATACAACTTCAAAAGTTGAGTGACGTCACAAAAGTGGGAAAGTTTGTGTGGGCATTCGTTCATGCGAGAAAGGCCAGAGCTGGCGCGCTCTGGCGGGCCGTTTACTCCTTTCATGGTACTTTTTTTGTCATCGTTTATTGATCTAACTCACGAAAAATACTTCGGTCTGTAGAAATTGGTGTGATAACTTTGTCAGCATTATAGTCAATCATCTGATGGGCTCCCCCGGGGGCGAAGAGGACACGAAAATGACACCGTTTATGACCGAAGATTTCCTGCTTGATACCGAGTTTGCCCGCCGTCTGTACCACGATTACGCGAAAGACCAGCCGATTTTCGACTACCATTGCCACCTGCCGCCGCAGCAGATTGCGGAAAATTACCGCTTTAAAAATCTGTATGACATCTGGCTAAAAGGCGATCACTATAAATGGCGTGCGATGCGTACCAACGGCGTAGCCGAGCGTCTGTGCACCGGTGATGCTTCCGATCGCGAGAAATTTGACGCCTGGGCGGCCACCGTACCGCATACCATCGGTAACCCGTTATACCACTGGACTCATCTTGAGCTGCGTCGTCCTTTTGGTATTACAGGTAAAGTCCTCTCTCCGGCTACGGCGGACGAAATCTGGAATCAGTGCAACGATCTGCTGGCGCAGGAGAGCTTCTCCGCTCGCGGCATCATGCAGCAGATGAATGTGAAAATGGTCGGCACCACCGACGATCCGGTCGATTCTCTCGAGCATCACGCTTCCGTCGCTAAAGACAGCTCCTTCACCGTGAAAGTGCTGCCAAGCTGGCGTCCGGACAAAGCCTTCAATATCGAACAGGCGACCTTCAACGACTACATGGCGAAGCTGGGCGAAGTGTCTGACACCGATATCCGCCGCTTTGCCGATCTCCAGTCCGCGCTGACTAAACGTCTGGATCACTTCGCCGCTCACGGTTGTAAAGTTTCTGACCATGCGCTGGACGTGGTGCTGTTTGCCGAAGCCAACGAAAGCGAACTGGATAGCATCCTGGCGCGTCGTCTGGCTGGCGAGGCCCTTAGCGAGCATGAGGTTGCGCAGTTCAAGACGGCGGTTCTGGTTTTCCTCGGCGCGGAATACGCCCGTCGCGGCTGGGTACAGCAGTATCACATCGGCGCGCTGCGCAACAATAACCTGCGCCAGTTCAAACTGTTAGGGCCGGATGTGGGTTTTGACTCCATCAACGACCGTCCGATGGCGGAAGAGCTGTCCAAACTGCTCAGCAAACAGAACGAAGAAAACCTGCTGCCGAAAACTATCCTCTACTGCCTTAACCCGCGCGACAACGAAGTGTTGGGCACCATGATCGGCAACTTCCAGGGGGAAGGTATGCCGGGCAAAATGCAGTTCGGTTCCGGCTGGTGGTTTAACGATCAGAAAGACGGTATGGAACGTCAGATGACCCAGCTGGCGCAGCTTGGCCTGCTGAGCCGCTTTGTCGGGATGCTGACCGATAGCCGCAGCTTCCTCTCCTACACCCGTCATGAATATTTCCGTCGCATCCTGTGCCAGATGATTGGTCGCTGGGTTGAAGCGGGAGAAGCCCCGGCGGACATTCAGCTGCTGGGCGAGATGGTGAAAAATATTTGCTTTAACAATGCGCGTGACTACTTCGCCATTGAACTGAACTAAGACCAGAGGTCGGTTGATATGCAATACATTAAAATCCATTCGCAAGATAACGTCGCGGTAGCGTTGGCGGATATGGCGGCAGGCACGGTAGTCACCATTGACGGCGATACGGTCACGTTGGCTCAGGATATTGCGCGCGGGCATAAGTTTACGCTGCGCGGCATTGCGAAGGGAGACAACGTCATTAAGTACGGTCTGCCGATAGGGCATGCGCTGGCGGATATCGCGCCGGGGGAACATATCCACTCCCACAATACGCGTACTAACTTAAGCGATCTCGACGCGTACAGCTATCAACCGGATCTTATCGAACCCGCCGCGCAGCCGGCGGATCGCGATATCCAGATTTATCGTCGCGCCAACGGCGAAGTCGGCGTGCGCAACGAGTTGTGGATCCTGCCGACCGTCGGCTGCGTCAACGCCATGGCGCGTCAAATGCAGAATCGATTCCTGAAAGAGACGAACGACGCGGAAGATATTGACGGCGTACATCTCTTCAGTCACACCTACGGCTGCTCACAGCTCGGTGACGATCACATCAACACCCGTACCATGCTGCAAAACATGGTGCGCCATCCGAACGCGGGGGCGGTGCTGGTGGTCGGCCTGGGCTGCGAAAACAATCAGGTTGATGCATTTCGCGAAACGCTGGGCGAGTTCGACCCTGACCGCGTCCACTTTATGATCTGCCAGCATCAGGATGATGAAGTGGAAGCCGGGCTGGAGCATCTGCGTCAGCTATATGACGTGATGCGCCACGATAAGCGCGAGCCGGGTAAGCTGAGTGAACTGAAGTTTGGTCTCGAGTGCGGCGGTTCAGACGGTCTGTCCGGCATCACCGCTAACCCGATGCTAGGCCGTTTCTCGGACTACCTGATTGCTAACGGCGGTACTACCGTGCTGACCGAAGTACCGGAAATGTTCGGCGCCGAACAGCTGCTGATGAGCCACTGTCGCGATGAAGAGACGTTTGGCAAGCTGGTGACGATGGTTAATGATTTCAAACAGTACTTTATCGCTCATGACCAGCCGATTTATGAGAACCCATCGCCGGGCAACAAAGCGGGCGGCATCACTACGCTTGAGGATAAGTCGCTGGGCTGTACGCAGAAAGCGGGCTCCAGCCAGGTGGTTGACGTCCTGCGCTACGGCGAGCGGCTGAAAGTGCACGGTCTTAACCTGCTGAGCGCGCCGGGCAACGATGCGGTAGCGACCAGCGCCCTGGCCGGCGCGGGCTGCCATATGGTGCTCTTCAGCACCGGACGCGGCACGCCATACGGCGGTTTCGTTCCGACGGTGAAAATTGCCACCAACAGCGAACTGGCGGCGAAGAAAAAACACTGGATCGACTTCGATGCCGGTCAGCTGATTCACGGTAAAGCGATGCCGCAGCTGCTGGAAGAGTTTGTCGATACTATTGTGGCCTTTGCCAACGGTAAGCAAACCTGCAACGAGCGTAATGATTTCCGCGAACTGGCGATATTCAAAAGCGGCGTCACCCTTTAAGTACTCGTTATCTTTCACGCCACAGCTGCGGCGTGAAACCTTATTGAGTAATAAAGGGAGGCGTTTCAAAAGCGGCGTTTCTGAGTATGATGCGCCGTTTTGTCTTATACCCTAAATAATTCGAGTTGCAGGACAAAGCACTTGTGCTTTGAACAGCGCTGGCGCTGGCCCCGAAGGGGCAAGACCGCAGGCCGAGTAACGCGGCAAGTGAGTGTATCCCCGGGAGCTAACTGAAGTAAGGGACCGGGGTGAACGAACGCGGCTAACGCACATGCAACTTGAAGTATGACGGGTATATAAGGATTTCCCATGACCGCATACTGGCTTGCCCAGAGCGTTGGCGTTATCGCCTTTCTGATCGGTATTACGACATTTTTCAATCGCGATGAGCGCCGCTTTAAGCTCCAGCTAGCCGTTTATAGCGCCACCATTGGCGTGCATTTCTTTTTGATGGGCGCCTGGCCGGCGGGTATGAGCGCCGAGCTGAATACCGTTCGTACCCTCGTCTCCATGCGCACCCGCAGGCTGTGGGTGATGACCCTGTTTATTGTGCTCACGCTGGTACTGGGGCTGGCGAAGCTGCAGCACGCTATGGAGCTGCTGCCGATTATTGGCACCCTGGCCAGTACTTGGGCGCTCTTTCGCTGCTCCGGGCTCACCGTCCGCTGCGTGATGTGGTGTGCAACCGCCTGCTGGGTGATCCACAACTTCTGGCTGGGTTCGATCGGCGGCACTCTGATTGAAGGCAGCTTCCTGCTGATGAACGGCCTGAATATCATTCGTTTCCGGCGGATGCAGAAGCGCGGTATCGATCCGTTTAAAGTGGAAAAGGCGGTACAGAAGGAAACCCCCTCCGCGCGTTAGCGGAGGGGGGGGAGATTAACTGCGCAGGGCGTTCTTCGCCAGCTGTTCGTCTTCAGCGATACAGGCGGCAGCGGTGAACAGCGCATCGGTTGAGGAGTTCAGCGCGGTTTCGCAGGAGTCCTGCAGGACGCCGATAATAAAGCCGACGGCGACCACCTGCATGGCGATATCGTTCGGGATACCAAACATATTACAGGCCAGCGGGATCAGCAGCAGCGACCCGCCCGCCACGCCGGAAGCGCCGCAGGCGCACAGCGAAGCAACGACGCTGAGCAGCAGCGCGGTCGGCAGATCGACCGGAACGTTCAGCGTGTGCACTGCCGCCAGGGTCAGTACCGTAATGGTAATCGCCGCGCCGGCCATGTTGATGGTCGCGCCCAGCGGAATAGAGACCGAATAGGTATCGCGATCCAGATTAAGCTTTTCGCACAGCGCCATATTCACCGGAATGTTGGCGGCGGAGCTGCGGGTAAAGAAGGCGTATACGCCGCTTTCGCGCAGGCAGGTCATCACCAGCGGATAGGGATTGCGGCGGATTTTCCAGAACACCAGCAGCGGGTTAATCACCAGCGCCACCAGCAGCATACAGCCAACCAGCACCAGCAGCAGCTGGGCGTAGCCCCACAGGGTTTCAAACCCGGTCGTCGCCAGCGTTGACGCGACCAGCCCAAAGATACCCAGCGGCGCAAAGCGAATCACCACCTTAACGATAAAGGTCACCGCGTGGGACATATCGTTGATCAGATTTTTGGTGGTTTCATTGCCGTGGCGCAGCGCGAACCCTAAACCGACGGCCCAGACCAGAATCCCGATGTAGTTAGCGTTCAACAGGGCGTCAATCGGGTTAGAAACCATGCTCATCAGCAGCCCGCGCAGGACTTCAACGATGCCCGACGGCGGAGTAATGCTCTCTGCCGCTGCGTTCAGGTGCAGCGTTGACGGAAAGAGGAAGCTAAACAGCACCGCGGTTAACGCGGCGGCAAAAGTCCCCAGCAGATAGAGGAACAGAATCGGGCGGATGCTGGTTTTTTGCCCCTGCTGATGATTGGCGATGGAGGCCATAACCAGCATCAATACCAGCACCGGCGCTACCGCTTTCAGCGCGCCGACGAACAGCGTACCCAGTAGTCCAACCGCGACGGCGGCCGGTTTTGAGACCGTCGCCAGCAGTACGCCGAGTACCAGACCGATTAAAATTTGTTTGACCAGACTGCCCTGAGCCAGCCGCCGTAGCAGGGTCGATCGGGGTGATGGGGTTGCCATAATTCATTCCTTCCAGTGATGTCGCTGTCCGTCCCGGCTACGTATTATTTGTAACGTTTATGTCCGGATGTAAATAGATGTTTGCCTGGTTGAGTATACGGAAAGAACGCTATTGGGGAAGGGTAAAATGCTGTTTATCGCGCTGAGATCTTATTTTTTAACTATGCATTAACTATTTTGTGACATGAGTAAGAATAATGCGCGGCGAACGTTGCCGACCGGGTGAAACGGGTCTTCACCCGGTCGTTTACCTTTTATTGCAGCTGTTTTTTCTTATCGTTCTGCTTGTTGACCCAGGCGTTGATAAGCAGGGTCAGCACCAGAATACCGCCGACCACGCCCAGAGAAATGCTGATAGGAATATGGAAGAAATCGACAATCAGCATCTTAATGCCGATAAACACCAGAATCACCGACAGGCCATATTTCAGCATCGAGAAGCGCTCCGCGACGCCCGCCAGCAGGAAATACATCGCGCGCAGGCCAAGTATCGCGAACAGGTTGGAGGTCAGCACGATAAACGGATCGGTGGTCACGGCGAAGATGGCCGGAATACTGTCAACGGCAAAGATTACGTCGCTCAGCTCGACCAGGATCAGCACCAGCAGCAGCGGCGTGGCGTAGATAACGCCGTTTTTGCGGGTAAAGAAGCGCTCACCCTCGATTTTATCCGTCATGCGCAGATGATTGCGGATCCAGCGCACCAGCGGTTTATCGCCGATCCCGGAATCATCTTCTTTCGCCAGCGCCATCTTCACGCCGGTAAACAGCAGGAAGGCGCCGAAGACGTAGAGCAGCCACTCAAACTGAGAGATCAGCCAGCTACCGGCGAAGATCATGATCGTACGCAGCACGATCGCGCCCAGTACGCCGTAAACCAGCACTCTGCGCTGTAGCGCAGGCGGAACGGCAAAGTAGCTGAACAGCATCAGCCAGACGAAGACGTTATCCACGGCCAGCGCTTTTTCAATCAGATAGCCGGTGAGGAACGCCAGCGCTTGCGGGTCGGCCACGGCGCGACCTTCGGTCTGCACCAGATACCACCAGAAAGCGGCGTTAAACAGCAGCGAGAGGGTAACCCAGAGAATTGACCAGCCAGCGGCCTGCTTCATGGTCATGCTATGTGCACCACGCCGTCCCTGCAGCAGCAGATCGATAGCCAGCATAATGACCACGACCACTGCGAATCCGCCCCATAACAACGGTGTGCCGACAGTATTCATTACTATTTTCCTTAGATAAAAACAAAACGGCTGACGTCGGAAGACGGCAGCCGCTGCGCTTTTATGCATAGACCTCGCCTTCCGGCAAGGTCTCACTTACAACAAGAATCTGTTGCCCGGCGACCGGATGCGGTTTTTCACGCATCGTAATGACGATCGGCCGGCAAGGAAGTTACTCCCCTTTGCGCGTAACAAAGTATTACAGGTTATAAATGGCGTCAATGGAGGCCGACGGACCATTTACACAGCTTTACGCCACCGGTTGACTATCCGCCGGGAACACGACCCCGGTCTGGCGACGAATTTCGCTCAGCAGCTTCGCCGTGATGCGGCTCACTTCCAGACCCGGATGAACCACCTCGTTGGCTTCGACCAGACGCGCGAACTCCTCCGCTTCATACAGCATCGTATTGATATGCTGCGGCTGGGTGAGATCCTGAGACTTGCCGCCGCGCGGCACGAAACACACTTTCTGGCATTCGGAGATTTTTTCGATCACCA
Source organism: Klebsiella sp. K5-306 (assembly GCF_051835185.1). Taxonomy (NCBI): domain Bacteria; kingdom Pseudomonadati; phylum Pseudomonadota; class Gammaproteobacteria; order Enterobacterales; family Enterobacteriaceae; genus Klebsiella; species Klebsiella sp. K5-306. The sequence continues at coordinate 127,603 of NZ_JAIFJY010000007.1, read as the reverse complement.
GCGCGCCAGCTTCGCCCTGAATTTCGCTGGGGATCGCCGAGTCGCTGACCTTTGAGTGGTGCAAAGTGACATCAAAATCCCCGTAGCTGAGAACGACCGTGCCCTGGCCATCGACGCCGCTCTCCAGCAGGCTGGCGGTTGCGTGCACCGCGCGAGGCTCGCCCCACAGCGCGACCGCCGAGGCCAGGCAGTAAAAGCCGATGTCCATAATCGAGCCGTTAGAGAAGGCCGGATTGAAGGTGTTGGGATTTTCACCGTCGAGATAGCGCTGATAGCGGGAAGAGTACTGGCAGTAGTTAATAAAGGCTTTGCGCAGCTTGCCGATCTTGTCGAATGCTTGTTTAAGCAGCAGGAAGTTTGGCAGGCTGGCGGTTTTGAACGCTTCGAAGAGCACCACGTTATTTTCCCGCGCCGTCTTAATGGCGGCTTCCACTTCCTGCAGATTCGAGGCCAGCGGTTTTTCGCAAATGACGTGCTTTTTATGGCGCAGAAACAGGCGGGTTTGCGGAAAGTGCAGCGAGTTTGGGCTGGCGATATAGACCGCGTCAACGTCAGGACTTTGCGCTAAATCTTCCAGCGAAGTGAAGAGATGTTCGACGGGATAGTCGCTGGCGAAAGCCTGGGCTTGCTCAAGGCTGCGGGAGTAGATGGCGGTGAGTTTATATTTGCCGGTTTCATGGGCGGCATCGACAAACTGCTTGGTTATCCAGTTTGTGCCAACAACTGCGAAACGTATCATAAACGTTGACGAACTCCGTAAAAGGGACCTTTCGTCACTGTAGCACGGCATCATGACAAAACCAGTGCGCTATGGCGCAGAACGCTCTAACGAAAGCTGTGTCAGCCACAGGCGGGTATCAAACTCCAACTGATGGTACTGCGGCTCCATATGGCAGCACAGCTGATAGAACGCTTTGTTGTGCTCTTTTTCCTTCAGGTGCGCCAGCTCGTGCACCACGATCATCCGCAGAAAATCCTCCGGCGCATCGCGAAAGACGGTGGCGACGCGAATTTCGGCTTTGGCCTTCAGCTTGCCGCCCTGAACGCGGGAGATGGCGGTATGCAGGCCGAGCGCGTTGTTAAGCACGTGGATCTTGTTGTCGTACATTACTTTGTTAATAGGCGCCGCGCCGCGCAGATAGCGGGACTTCAGATCCTGGGTGTACTGATACAGCGCTTTATCGTTGTTGATATCGTGGCCCTGCGGATAGCGCTTTTTCAGCACCTCGCCGAGACGGTTCTGTTCGATTAACGCGGTGACCTGCGCCAGCAGGGATTCAGGGTAGCCCTGGAGATAGGTTAAAGTGCTCATGCGGCCTGTTTGCGTAATTCAGCGACAACAGCCGCGGATTCTAGCACCCCGCGCGGGCAGGATGCCAGAAAGGCAGCGTTACTCGATTATCGCGTCTTCGACTGCCCGGTAGCTAAAGAAGTCAAACAGCGCCTCTTTACGATGCAGCATGCTATCCACGCAGGCCATGCCGACAAACGCGCCGGTAAACTCGCCATAGCGGCTGTATTCATCGGAAAAACGCGAGGTGTCGTAGACCGCGCCGATGTTGAGATATTTTTCGCCATCCACGGACCACGAGCACTGTATCTCCCGGCCATTAATCGCCATCGCCAGATAGATTTCCCCCTCCGTAAGGCAGATTTTCTGCGGGTCGTCGTGACGCTCACCGTTGTCCATATAAATGATGGCCAGCTGCGCTGCGCCGGAGGCTTCATCCCAGGTTTTATGCAAAAACAGATAGTTCATATTGTCGTAGTAAAGCGCCAGGCCCGCGCTATGCTGATAAATCTCCGGGCTGAAATCCATTTTCGTGGTGATGGTGGCGTATACCGAGGTGAGCTTTTTCGCCAGCAGGCTGACTTTATTCAGCGAGCTCAGCGACTCCTGACCGCGTAAGGCAAGGTAACCCGCTTTACGCTCAAGGCTGGTAAAGCGCTGAAAGCGGATCCGCGGCGCATAGAAGGCGTTATCCAGCGTCTGCCCATCAAAATCATCCCTGTCTGGTTTAGCCGGAAACGGCTGAGAAGGCAGATTAGACTCTTCCACCTGGTGCTGAGCGAGGTTCCCCCCGGCCGCCATGCGCAGCCAGCCATCGTCGCTCCATACCATCTTTTGTATCGCCGTCTCGCGGCCTAGCGGGCAGCGCAACTCCTGGCGGAAGGGTCTGCTGCAAAGGTGGGTTAACCAGACTTCCCCCGTCGGGGACTCGACGTAGCTGCCGTGCCCGGCCTTTTGCAGATAGGTTTGCGGATTGAAGTAGTGTGGTTTGAGATGACCTGCATCGTGGCGCTCGTTAAAATTCTCCGGCCAGGCGGTGACGATAGGATTTTGCGGATCGCCTTCATAGGGGCCAGCGACCTGCGTTGCGCGCGCCATAGTGACCGCATGGCCGTAACCGGTGCCGCCTTCAGCGACCATCAGATAGTAATAGTCGCCGCGGCGCGTCAAATGCGGTGCTTCTATACAACCGCGATCGGTCCCGCCGCGCCAGATCCGCTGCGGATAGCCGACAACGCTTTGCCTTTGCGGTGAATACTCCACCAGGCAAATGGCGCCCGGTTTTTCGTAACCTTCGCGGGTTTCCCACTCCAGTGAAACGATCCATTTTTTACCGTCGCTGTCGTGCAGGATAGAAGCATCGAAGCCGGCCGAGTGAAGATAAACCGGCTCACTCCACGGGCCGCTGATTTCACTGGCGGTAATAAGATAGTTATCTACATCAAAATAACGCGAATTCATGGAATTCATTACGCCATAAATAACGTAGAACAGCTTTTCCTCTTCACACCAGGTAAGGCTTGGCGCCCAAATACCTTTGGCGGAGGGCAGCTTTTTTAAATCCGGATTCGTATCATCGGTGAGAACGTGGGTGAGTAATTGCCAATGTTTGAGATCTCTCGAATGGTAAATCGGCAAGCCGGGAAACCATTCAAAGGAAGAGACAGCTACATAATAATCATCGCCGCGCCGACAGATACAGGGGTCCGGATTAAAACCTTTAAAAACAGGATTCTGAATCATCGTATTTACCCTTAATGCGCAAAATATAGCGATGATTGTAAACAGGCGATAGCAAAGGGGATATATAGACTCTGGCTATTTATATAATAAACGTCTACTTATCCGGTGACGGCGCTCACAAAACCGCGTTATTTCTCCGCCCGGCTGCCTACGGCATCGGTGCTTCTGACTTTATGACGGAAGGCCAGCGGGGTGTCGTTCATCATCTCCTTAAACTTGAGGCAGAAGTAGGCGCTGTCGGTGAAGCCGGCGCTTTGCGAGATATCGCTGATCTTCAGGTCGGTATTGGTCAGCAGGTTGATAGCGATATTGAGTTTGCGCAGCAGCATAAATTTTTTGAAGCTGATACCGAAGGCGGATTTAAAGGTGCGGGAAAACCAGGATTTCGACCACCGGCAGCGGCGGGCGGCTTCTTCGGTCGTCATCTCAAAATTTTCATTTTCATCAATGGATTGCAGAAGTTCAATCAGCTCGCTGAGGTAGCGGTGGTTGGTCCGTTCGGTAATGGGGACGGAATCTTTCAGGCTGTTAAAGGCATGCAGCAGCACGCTCTGCATCAGGGAACGGAACAGCGAATCGGCAAAGTCGCTGAACTCGCCGCACCAGCTCAGGAGCAGCTCCAGACGCTCGGCTTCCTCGCCGGAAAGGTAAGCGACTGCGCCGCAGTGCGCGGCGGGTAGCGACAGGTCATATCCCTCAAGCCACTCTTTTTCGAATTGCATAAGATAACGCTTGTGGCTGGCAGCGGCCGGCAGCGTCATTTCATGGATCAATAAGGCAGGGACGAAAACCAGAGTATTGTTTTTTATCGTAAATTTTTCATCACCAATCGAATAGCTGCCTGCCGACTCTCTGAACCACATCAGTTCGTCCATCATATGAAAATGGGGGACTACGTTTATACCATTGAAATCATTTATGTTATCTACCCGTAAGGTAAATAGCTCGCCGGCGCCCACGGGGATCTTTTCGAAAACGGGAGATTCGTCACTCATCGGGTACACTCTTCTTATATTTAACAGGATGATTTATACATAATCGGTAGGCCCTTCGCAATAACGTACAGAGGACAAATATTAATGATGTTTCTGGCGGAGGCGCGATGAACACTGCCCGTATCAGTATTAAAGAAAAATTTAGCTATGGGTTAGGGGATACCGGCTGTAATTTAGTCTGGCAAACAGTGATGCTGTTTATGGCCTGGTTTTATACCGATGTATTTGGTTTAAGTCCGGCGCATATGGGAACCATGTTTCTCGCGGTAAGGGTATTAGACGCGGTGACCGATGTATTAATGGGGGCGGTGGCGGATCGTACCCGAACTAAATATGGGCAATTCCGACCTTATATTTTATGGTTCGCCATTCCTTTTGGCGTTCTTTGCTGCTTAACTTTTTATACGCCGGATTTCGGCTATACCGGCAAGCTCATTTATGCCTATGTTTCTTATACCTTATTATCGCTGGTTTATACGGCGATTAACGTTCCGTATTGCGCGATGATCAATAATATTTCTAACGACTCCCGCGAGCGCGTATCGCTCCAGTCCTGGCGCTTTGCGCTCAGTACGCTTGGCGGCCTGATTGTTTCGCTGACCGCGCTACCGCTGGTGGCGTGGTTGGGCCAGGGGAACGTACAAAACGGTTATTTTTACACCATGATCGTAATGGGGGGCCTGAGCATCATCCTGTTCTTTATCTGTTTTGGCCTGACGAAAGAGCGTTACACCACGGATATCGCGGTCAACAACCAAAGCAGCATTCTTGACGATCTAAAAACTCTGCTCGCCAACAAGGACTGGCGCATTTTGTTCGCGCTCAACGTCGTTAACCTGATTGCGGTGCTGTTTAAAGGCGGGACCACGCTCTATTACGTCAACAACATTATGGGGCGGGCGGATCTGGGTAGCCTGCTGCTGACCACCACCCTGGCCTCGGGCGTGCTGGGGGCGATGCTCTCACCGTTTATCTTTAAAAATATTGATAAAGTGAAAGGGTTTAAAATCTCGATGGCCATCGAGGCGGCGCTGCTGACGGGCATGTACTTCGTCCCGGCGGGGAACGTAGCCGCTATCTTTGCGCTGGTGATTATCATCAATATTATCCAGCTGGCCGCCACGCCGCTGCAGTGGAGCATGCTGTCCGATATCATCGATGCGGAAGAAAAACGCAGCGGTAAAAAGCTCAGCGGGATCGTTTTTTCAACGAACCTGTTTGCCATCAAGCTGGGGATCGCCATCGGCGGCGCGCTGGTGGGCTATATGCTGGCCTGGGGCGACTACGTCGGCGGCGCAGCCCAGCAAACCGAGTCCGCGCTGCAGATGATTAAGCTGTTGTTTACCGTCTTCCCCGGCGTGCTGGTGGCGCTGCTGATTGTTATCATGAGCAAATATAGTCTGGACGATAAGCGCCTGTCGCGCATGGCGCAGGACGACCTCCCGGCGTAACGGGCTATCGCCCGGAAGAAGGAGATAATCGGCGCATCTCTATTCTACTGGGCGGAGTTTGCGTATAAACTCGCGGGTTTTAGAGTTCCGGAGGCACAAAGGCGATGAGCCAGGTAGAGTTAAACGGTGAGTTATTCACATTAGAGCGGTTCCCGCCGAATGCTGAAGAGGAAGCGCTTCAGGCGTGGGAAGCGGCGGATGAATATCTGCTGCAACAGGTGAATGATGTCGACGGCCTGACGCTCATTTTCAATGACAGCTTCGGCGCGCTGGGCTGCGCGCTGGCGGAACGCAATCCGGTCAGCATCAACGATTCCTACGTCTCTGAGCTGGCGACCCGCTACAACCTGCGGATGAACGGCATTGATGAAGAGAGCGTACGTTTTCAGGATCCCTTGAGCGAACTGCCCGCAGCTCCGGCACTGGTGCTCATTAAAGTACCAAAACAGCTGGCGCTGCTGGAGCAGCAGCTGCGCGCTCTGCGCGCGGTTGTCACGCCAGAAACCCGCATCATTGCCGCTGCGAAAGCTCGCGACGTCCACAATTCCACCCTGGCGCTGTTTGAGAAAATCCTTGGCACCACCACCACATCGCTGGCCTGGAAAAAGGCGCGGCTGATTTTCTGTACCTTTACCGCGCCTGAGGTAGCCGATGCGCCGCAAACTTACAGCTGGCAGCTGGACGGTACACCGTGGACGATTCACAACCACGCCAACGTGTTTGCCCGCAGCGGCCTGGATATTGGCGCGCGCTTCTTCCTGGAACACTTGCCAGTAAATATTGAAGGCGAGATCGCCGATCTCGGCTGCGGCAATGGCGTGATTGGCCTGAAAGCGCTGGCTTTAAACCCCGACGCCCGGGTGATGTTTACCGATGAGTCCTATATGGCGGTCGCTTCCAGCCGACTGAACGTCGAAACCAATCTGCCGGATGACCTCGAGCGCTGCGAGTTTATGGTGAATAACGCGCTGTCCGATATTGAACCGGACCGCTTCGCCGCCATCCTCTGTAATCCGCCGTTCCATCAGCAGCATGCGATCACCGATCATATTGCCTGGCAGATGTTTAACGATGCCCGTCGTAGCCTGAAGTACGGCGGCGAGCTGTATGTCGTCGGTAACCGCCACCTCGATTATTTCCGCAAGCTGAAGCGCGCGTTCGGTAACTGCACGACGATCGCCACTAATAATAAATTTGTGGTTTTAAAAGCGGTGAAATTGCGTAAGGCGCGTTAAAAGATAATAATCTCGTTCCTGGATAAGCAGGCCGCTATGGCCTGCTTATTTATATTAATCGGACAGGGATTATTAATATGAATCATCAGGAAGATGAATACAGTAATGGAGCCGCCACTCCGCGCAAAATTGTCTTAGGCAGGCATCCTGCCGTATTTGTTTGCGTTATACAATGCATAGTTTATATATACATCACTGGCTCTGGCTGGCTCGGGTTTAGTGATAATACCGGTGGAGGGTATAATCTGCTATTCGCTGTCCTGTGGGCAGCAATGGCCTTCGGAATCTATAAATATAGCCGCGCCTGCGCTGTCATGGCGCTGGTTCTTTATTTTATCGATCAACTGGCGGTGGAGTTATTTCCGCCCGAACGCAGCTTTAATGTGGCCTGGCTGGCAGGGACCACGATCTGGTTACTCTGTTTTTGCCGCGGAATCATTGCCTGCTGGATGCGGCGTAAACATAAAGTCATCGGGATTGATGACAGTACATATATTAATAAGCGAACGTTAACGCTGTATCTCATTGTGCTCGTGCTTTTCCATTCATCCTGTCTGGGCCTGAAACAGGCGCAGAAGCACACCCGCAATATCCTCTGGCAGGCGTTTTATCAATCGGTCATGGAAGATAAGAGTAAGATCCCGCTGCCGATAAAAATCGATAATAATACTTCCCTCACCGACATCTATTTTGATCAGCACACCTTGATTGTTGAACACCATGTTCGCCAGACAAAGCTGGCCAATTTACCGATGGCGCTCTACTACGCGCACGCTAAAAAACTTTACTCGCGTTATTGCGCCAACGATGTGGCGAGCTCGCTTGATTTAAAAATGATAGTCCGCTTTGCGCAGGGGTATGAGACGCGTGACCTGTCGTTTACGCCAAAAGACTGTCAATTTTAAGATGGGGAAAATTGCTGATTGAAGCTATCGCAGCCAGCAATATCAAGATTGCCGTTTGTATCAGGATGGGGCGATAGTGATGTACCGCCTCACGCAGGGAAATGACAATCGCGAGTTTAGCTATGGCGCTCGCGATTGTCTGAGCATGAACTTTTAAATCGACAGCGCCAGCCGGGTGCCCTGAGCGATAGCCCGCCGGGCGTCCAGCTCCATCGCCACGTCGCAGCCGCCGATCAAATGTACCGTTTTACCCGCCGCCCGCAGCGGATCGGCCAGCTCGCGGCGGGGATCCTGACCGGCGCAGATAATCACATGATCAACGTTAAGCACCTGAGATTCGCCGCCGATCGTCACATGTAAGCCGGCATCATCGATCCGTTGATAGCTGACGCCGGGGATCATTTTGACGCCGCGGGCCAGCAGGGTAGCGCGATGGATCCAGCCGGTAGTTTTCCCCAGCCCGTCGCCGGGCTTGCTGGTTTTGCGCTGCAGCATCACGATCTGGCGCGGGCTTTTAGCCAGCTGCATCCCCTCCGGGCGCAGTCCGCCGGCGTTCTGCAGGCTGGTATCGATCCCCCATTCTGCACAGAACTCGCCGATATTCTGGCTGGTGGCAATGCCGGACTGGCTGAGGTACATGGCCGTATCAAAGCCGATCCCGCCGCAGCCGATAATCGCCACCTTCTCGCCTACCGGCGCTTTATCGCGCAGGACATCGAGGTAGCTCAGCACTTTGGGATGCTCGATCCCGGCGATATCCGGCATCCGCGGGGCGATCCCGGTGGCGAGGACGATTTCATCAAATGCCCGCAGATCCCCGGCCGTGACGTGGGTATTCAATCGCAGATCGACAGCGTGAAGATCGAGCATCTGGCGATAGTAGCGCAGGGTTTCGTAGAACTCCTCTTTGCCGGGGATCTGCTTGGCGATATTAAACTGGCCGCCAATCTCGCAATGACCATCAAAAAGGGTAACCTGATGTCCGCGCGAGGCGGCGTTAACCGCAAAGGCCAGCCCGGCAGGACCAGCGCCGACCACCGCCAGCCGCTTCGGCGTGGTCGCGGGCGCTATCGGCATCAGGGTTTCATGGCAGGCGCGCGGGTTGACCAGGCACGAGGTGACCTCGCCGGCGAAGATCCGATCGAGGCAGGCCTGGTTGCAGCCGATGCAGGTATTGATCTCTTCCGCCCGTCCGCTTTGTGCTTTGGAGAGAAATTCGCTGTCGGCGAGGAAAGGGCGGGCCATCGATACCATATCGGCGTCTCCGCGAGCCAGGATCGCTTCCGCCACATCGGGATCGTTAATCCGGTTGGTGGTGACCAGCGGGATCGACACCGCGCCTTTCAGCTTACGGGTGACCCAGCTAAAGGCGCCGCGCGGTACCGGTGTGGCGATGGTGGGAATACGCGTCTCGTGCCAGCCGATGCCGGTATTGATAATCGTTGCCCCTGCGGCCTCAATGGCTTTTGCCAGCTCGGTGACTTCCGCCAGGGTGCTGCCGCCGCTGACAAGGTCAAGCATTGACAGACGATAGATAATAATAAAGTCGTTGCCTGCGCGCTCCCGCACGGCTCTGACCACCTCTATGGCAAAACGCATGCGTCGGGCGTAGTCGCCGCCCCACTGGTCGTCGCGAAGGTTGGTGCGCGCGGCAAGAAATTCGTTAATCAGATAGCCTTCCGAGCCCATCACTTCGACGCCGTCGTACCCGGCTTCTCGCCCCAGCTGGGCGCAGCGGGCAAAATCATCGATCAGCTGTAAGATCTCTTCGTGGCTCAGTTCGTGAGGCGTAAAGGGGTTGATTGGCGCCTGCAGAGCGGAAGGGGCCACCAGCTTCGGTTGGTAGCTGTAGCGCCCGGTATGCAGGATCTGCAGGGCGATTTTGCCGCCCTCCTCGTGTACCGCGTCGGTAATATAGCGATGATGGGAGAGGTGGCTGGCGTCGTTAAGCACCGCCCCACCCGCCATGGTGACGCCGGAAGGGGCGGGGGCAATTCCGCCGGTGACGATCAGCGCTACCCCGTGGCGGGCGCGCTCGGCGTAAAAAGCCGCCAGCCGCTGCGCGCCATCCGGGAGCTCCTCCAGGCCAGTATGCATTGAGCCCATCAACACGCGGTTTTTGAGCGTAGTGAACCCCAGCTCAAGCGGGGCGAAAAGCGACGGGTAGCGGCTCATAATCTCTTCCAGTGTAAAATTATTGTTATGTGGTCGGATGAGTTACTAATTTAGCCGCCGCGGGCAAAAAGGGAAAAGGGGAGTGCGGCGATTGTGATGGGATTCAAAGAACGGCGGAAGGTTCTCCCTTCTCCCACCGGGAAAGGGAGAAGGGCGGAATAGCGCAGGGGGGCCAGTGAAGCCCGGACTGTTCTCTCTCCTGTCGGGGAGAGGCTTAGGGTGAGGGGGCAACGCGCTCGCGGCGCGCCAGACCCGGCGCCTGCCACATGGAGGTCGTCAATCCGCTGTCCACCAGACCGAGCTGCTCGGCGTACACCGACTGCCATTTGGTCATCATCTCCTGATACAGTTCCCGATGCGCGGGATTAGGCGTAAATTCCCGGTACCAGCTCACCAGTTTCTCACCCGTTGTCGCCATATCGGCGTATAGCCCGGCGCCGGTGCCGGCGGCGATCGCGCAGCCGAGCGCCGTCGCTTCGCGGACCTCCGGCACCCGCACCGGCAGACCGGTGACATCGCTGAGGATCTGGCTCCATAGCGCCCCTTTTGCACCGCCGCCGGCAAAGACCAGGCTATCAAACTGCACGCCGGAAAACTGCGAAATCTGCGCCAGGTTGCAGGCGGAGACAATTGCCGCGTTCTCTTCCAGCGCACGGAAAAGCGTGGCCTTATTGCATTTTTCCGGGTCGATGGAGAGGTTAATAAACGATGGTGCAGCGTGGTACCACTGCTTAAAGTGCATGGCGTCAGAGAAAATCGGCATCACCCCGTGGGAACCCGCCGGTACGCGGCTGGCCATCTCTTCGAGCAGGCTGTAGGCGTCAACGCCAAGCCGCTCGGCAATGAGCTTCTCTTCTGCGCAGAAAGCATCACGGAACCAGCGCATGGTCAGGCCGGTAAAAAAGCTGATGGACTCCGCCTGCGCCATGCCGGGTATGACGTGCGGGTTAACGCGAATATTCATCTCCGGGTCAGTACGGACTTCCGGCAGGTTAACCACCTGCTGCCAGAAAGTGCCGCCGAGCACCGCCGTCTGCCCGGCGCGCACCACGCCGAGACCCAGGCAGCCGAGCTGGACGTCGCCGCCGCCCATCACCACCGGCGTGCCTGCGCGCAGCCCGCTTTGCGCCGCCGCTGCGTCGGTCACCGCCCCCAGTACGCTGCCGGTCTCCTTGACCGGCGAGAGAATATCGGCCCGCAGTCCGGCCATATCCAGCAGCGCCGGGCGCCAGTCGCGGCTGAACAGGTCGAGCATGCCGGTGGTTCCGGCGTTAGAAGGGTCGACCGCCAGCTCGCCGGAGAGCTTCGCCGCCAGCCAGTCGCTGATCATGGTGATGGTCGCCGCTTTGCGGTAGATATCCGGGCGATGGTGGGCCAGCCAAAGCAGACGCGGCATGGCGCTCAGCGCCAGGGTCTGCCCCGACACGCTGTACACTTCGGATTCAAAACGGTCGTCGTGGATCTCTTTGAGCTCCGCCACCTCGCGGCTGGCGCGAGCGTCAACGTTGGCGCAGGCCCAGATGGCCTCGCCGTTGCGGTCGTAAAGCACGATGCCTTCACGCATCGAGCAGCAGGCCACGGACTGAATATCCGCCGCAGAGAGATGGGCGGCGGCCAGCGCCTGGCGGATACACTGACAGGCCAGCTGCCAGTTGACGCTGAGATCGAACTCCATCGAGCCGGGGACATTGTCCACGCTCAGGTGCTTCCATTCGGCCTGACCGACCGCAATCTGACGGCCCTGGAGATCGAATACGACCGCCCGAACGCTGCCGGTCCCGGCATCTAACGCTAACAGGTAACTCATGACATGCGCCTCGCTCATGTTGCGCGGCGCAGGGCCATTTATGAGGCCAGCGTCAGCACCGCGCGTGCTGTTGTCTCTTCCGTTACCAGGCCATTAATCCGCTTGCCGATAAGGGCCGCGTAAATCGCCTGCGCTTTTTCTGTGCCCCCGGCGACGCCCACGATGGTCGGCAGCTGGGCCAGTTCATCAAGGGTGACGCCGAGCAGTTCCCGATGGATCTCCAGCCCTTCAACCGGTTTACCGTCGGCCTGCAGGAAATAACCTAAAATGTCGCCGACCGCGCCTTTGCGGGCGTACATCAGCTGCTCGCCTTCGCTGATGTAGCCGGAGCGCAGGATGGTGGCGTCCCGGCGCTGGTCAATGGCGCCGATACCTACCACTGCCGCATCCGCCGCCGTGGCGGCCAGGATCACATCGCGTACGCTCGATTCCCGGCGCAGGATCTCCGCTACATCCGCCGATGACACCCTCAGCGGCGCGGGGATCATGCTGACGCTACAGGCGGCATCCAGCTGGCCAATGCCGGTCATATACGGACCTACGCCGCCGGAAAGCGTCACCAGCCGAACCTGTTGGGAACCGATAAACCCGCTCAGATGCTGCAGGCAGCTCATGGTGGCTTCGCCAAAGCCCACCGCCAGCAGTTGTCCTGGCTCCAGCACGCCCATTAACGATTGCGCCGCGCCAATCCCCAGGCGGGTGTTCATCGGCGGGGTATTGAGCGCCGGCAGCACGCGGGCGATTTTCAGGCCAAAGCGCTGCTGGAGTTCGGTTTCCAGCGCCAGACAGCCCTCATAGCGCGAATTAATCTGTACGCGGATCACTCCCGACTGGCGGCCTTTTTCCAGCAGGCGGGAGATTTTTAACCGCGGCAGCCCTAAACGCTCGCCGATGTCGTTCTGCGTCAGACCGTCGTGGTAGTAACACCACGCCACCCGCGCCACCAGCTCCTCCTCGGCTAACGCCAGCCCGGCGTAGCGGCTCTCTTCCGTAATGCGTTTTTCGCTCATAAAGTGAACTCTTATAAAAATTTAGATCATATGTTCGTTATTGCGTGGTCGGAAAATGTGAGCCGACTGGCAAAACCGATCTTTCGTTGTTCGCTGGTTTTATTCAAACGATCGAAAGCATAAAACTGTGATCGTTGCACGGTTGTAAATATAGTTCACCGTCTACGCTTTTGAACATTATTAATTCAAAAAATCTTTTGTTCAAAACGAGGCGCGATGATGAAGCCACTGCTTGAAGCTCGCCAAATCTGCAAACAGTTCTCCGGCGTGACCGTGCTGAAGCATATTGATTTCACGCTGCTTTCCGGCCAGGTGCACGCGCTGATGGGCGGCAACGGCGCCGGAAAATCGACGCTGATGAAGATTATTGCCGGGGTAGAGACCCCTGACAGCGGTGAGCTCATCCTCGGCGAACGTACATTTGCGCGCCTTACTCCCGCCCAGGCCCATCAGCAGGGCGTGTATCTGGTGCCGCAGGAACCGATGTTATTCCCCAATCTGACGGTGCGGGAAAATATTCTTTTTCGTCTGCCGAAGCGGGCGGATAACGAGGCCCATCTGCAGGAAAAGCTTCAGCAGCTTAATTGCCAGCTTAACCTTGAGGCGGCGGCCAGCACGCTGGAAGTGGCCGATCAGCAAATGGTGGAGATCCTGCGCGGGCTGATGCGCGACGCGCAGATCCTGATCCTCGATGAGCCCACCGCCTCATTGACACCGGGAGAAACCGATCGCCTGTTTCGCCAGATCCGCTCTTTGCAGGCGCTCGGTGTCGGGATCGTGTTTATCTCGCACAAGCTGCCGGAGATCCGCCAGGTCGCCAGCCACGTTTCGGTGATGCGCGATGGCGCGGTGGTGCTGAGCGGGGAAACCGCGCACTACGGCGACAACCAGCTGATTGGCGCAATGACGCCGGTCAGTCGCGATCGAGCCCTGAGCGACACGCAAAAGTTGTGGCTGGCGCTGCCGGGCAATCGTCGCACTCAGGCGCAGGATTTTCCGGTGCTGCGGGTCGAAGATCTGACCGGAGAGGGCTTTATCGATCTCAATCTGGAGATCCGCGCCGGGGAGATCGTCGGCCTCGCCGGGCTGGTCGGATCCGGGCGTACCGAATTTGCTGAAACGCTCTATGGTCTGCGACCGGCTCGCGCAGGGCGGGTGTGGCTGGAAAACCGCGATATCAGCCGCGACAGCACGCGCGCCAGGCTGGCCAGCGGGCTGGTCTATCTGCCGGAGGACAGACAGGTTTCCGGCCTGTTTCTCGATGCGCCGGTGCGCTGGAACACGGTGATGTTTAACCAACCGTCGCTGTGGCAGCAGAACCGGCGCGAAGCGGCGGTGGTGGAGCGCTATCACCGGGCGCTGGGGATCAAAATGGCCGATGGCGATCGCCCGGTGCGCACGCTCTCCGGCGGTAACCAGCAGAAGGTACTGTTGGCGCGCTGCCTGGAGGCTAACCCGCTGCTGCTGATCGTCGATGAACCGACCCGCGGCGTGGACGTTTCCGCCCGCGCCGACATCTATCAGCTGCTGAAAAGCGTCGCCGCGCAGAACGTGGCGGTATTGATGATCTCCAGCGATCTCGACGAGTTCGTTGGCCTGGCCGATCGGGTGGTTGTAATGCATCAGGGCAGGCAGAGCGGCGAGCTGGCGCAGCAGGCGGTCAGCGTTGACCGGATGATGACCCTGGCCTTCGGAGGGCAGGCATGAAAACGTTATTAAAGAATCGCGAACTGAGCGCCTTCCTCGCCATCGTGGTGCTGTTTGCCGGGCTGGTGGCGCTCAACCCGGCTTATTTCAGCTTACAAACCCTGGGCATGATTTTCGCCAGCTCGCAAATCCTTTGCCTGCTGGCGCTGGGGGCGACGCTGGTGATGCTCACCCGCAATATTGACGTTTCGGTGGGCTCCACCGTTGGCCTGAGCGCTATCGCGACAGGCGTGGCGCTAAATAGCGGGTATGGGCTGATGACCGCCATCGCCTTTGCGCTGGCGATCGGCGCGCTGGCTGGCGCCTTTAACGGCCTGCTGGTGGTGGGGCTGCGCATCCCGGCGATTGTCGCCACTCTCGGCACCCTCGGCCTTTATCGCGGGGTGATGCTGCTGTGGACCGGCGGTAAGTGGATTGAAGGTTTGCCGAACAGCCTGAAAGCGCTGTCGGAACCGGCATTCATCGGCATTTCTCCGCTGGGCTGGCTGGTGCTGGCGCTACTGCTGGCGGGCGGCTGGATACTATCGCGTACTGCCTTTGGCCGTGATTTTTACGCCGTCGGCGATAACCTTGCCGCTGCCCGCCAGCTTGGGGTGGCGGTGAACCGCACGCGGATGCTGGCATTCACCCTTAACGGCATGCTGGCGGCCTGCGCCGGGATTGTGTTCGCCGCGCAGATTGGCTTTGTGCCCAATCAGACCGGCAGCGGCCTGGAGATGAAAGCCATCGCCGCCTGCGTGCTCGGCGGGATCTCGCTGCTGGGCGGTACCGGCACGCTGCTCGGTGCTTTTCTCGGCGCCTTCTTCCTCACCCAAATCGATACCGTGCTGGTGCTGTTTCGTCTCCCGGCGTGGTGGAACGACTTCATTGCCGGCCTGGTGCTGCTCGGCGTACTGGTGCTCGACGGGCGGCTGCGTCAGGCGCTGACCCGCCATCAGCGGGCGCTGAAATACAGTCGCTTTCAGCCCGGCAATAAAGGGGGCAAGCGCGTGGCCCCGTTTCCTGAACGCAAAAATAAAGAGGTGGCGTAAATGAAGCTCAACTGGGAAAGCGCGCTGCTGGGATTACTGGTGGTGGAGATCCTGCTGTTTGGCACCCTCAATCCGCGCATGCTCGATCTCAATATGCTGCTGTTCAGCACCAGCGACTTTATCTGCATCGGCATCGTGGCGCTGCCGCTGACGCTGGTGATCATCAGCGGCGGGATTGATATTTCGCTCGGTTCCACTATCGGCCTGTGCGCCATCGCGCTGGGGGTGATGATGCAGGCGGGCTGGCCAATGAGCCTCGCGATCCCCCTGACGCTGCTGCTCGGCCTGCTGTGCGGGCTGCTGAACGCGGCGCTGATTCACTACACCGGTATTAGCCCGCTGGTGATTACCCTTGGCACCCTGTACCTCTACGGCGGCGGCGCGCTGCTGCTTTCGGGCATGGCCGGGGCGACCGGCTACGAAGGCATCGGCGGATTCCCGGATAGCTTTACCGCCTTCGCCAATCTGACCCTGTTCGGCCTGCCGATACCGCTGGTGCTGTTCGCCGTTATCACCTTTTTCTTCTGGCTGCTGGCCCACCGCGGGCGCTTTGGGCGGCACCTTTTTCTGCTTGGCCAGAACCCGCGCGCCGCGCGCTACGCCGCGCTTTCCGTTAACGGGATGCCCTACGCGCTGTATGGCCTGGTGGGCGTGGCGTCGGCGGTGGCGGCGCTGGTGATGGTCTCCTATTTCGGCTCGGCGCGCTCGGACTTAGGCCGCGACCTGCTGATGCCGGCGCTGACCGCCGCGGTGCTCGGCGGGGCCAATATCTACGGCGGTTTCGGCTCGATCGTCGGCACGGCGCTTGCCGCGCTGCTGGTGGGCTATTTACAACAAGGTTTGCAAATGGTCGGCATCCCCAACCAGGTGTCGAGCGCGCTGTCAGGGGCGCTGTTGGTTGTGGTGGTGATGGGGCGTTCGCTGAGTCTGCACCGTGAGTGGGTGCGGATGACCTGGCGGCGTCTTTCTCGCGCATAAGACAATCGGAGCATAAACATACGATGAAAACCAAACGAATCCTGCAAACGAGCGCCCTGGCGCTGGCGTTAAGCGTGGCAACCGCTCAGGCGGCGGACCGCATCGCCTTTATTCCTAAGCTGGTCGGCGTCGGCTTCTTTACCAGCGGCGGTAACGGCGCGAAAGAGGCGGGCAAAGCGCTCGACGTGGACGTCACCTACGACGGCCCGACCGAACCGAGCGTCTCCGGCCAGGTGCAGTTGATCAACAACTTCGTCAACCAGGGCTACAACGCGATTATCGTCTCCGCCGTATCGCCGGACGGCCTGTGCCCGGCGCTGAAGCGGGCGATGCAGCGCGGGGTCAAGGTTCTGACCTGGGACTCCGATACCAAACCGGAGTGCCGCAGCATCTATATCAACCAGGGGACGCCGCAGCAGCTTGGCGGCCTGCTGGTGGAGATGGCGGAAAAACAGGTGACGAAACCCACCGCCAAAGTCGCGTTTTTCTACTCCAGCCCAACGGTGACCGATCAGAACCAATGGGTAAAAGAGGCGAAAGCCAAAATTGAAAAAGCGCATCCGCAGTGGGAAGTGGTGACCACGCAGTTTGGCTATAACGATGCTACCAAATCGCTGCAAACCGCCGAGGGGATCTTAAAAGCGTACCCGGATCTCGACGCCATTATCGCCCCGGACGCCAACGCGCTTCCGGCCGCCGCCCAGGCGGCAGAGAACCTTAAGCGCCAGGGCGTGGCGATTGTCGGCTTCAGTACCCCGAACGTGATGCGCCCCTATGTAGAGCGCGGCACGGTAAAAGCCTTCGGCCTGTGGGACGTGGTACAGCAAGGCAAGATCGCGGTTAACGTCGCCGATCGTCTGCTGAAAAAGGGCGATCTTAACGTCGGCGACAGCGTTGATGTGAAAGATCTCGGCACCCTGAAAGTCGAGCCCAACAGCGTGCAGGGTTATCAGTATGAAGCGAAAGGCAACGGCATCGTGCTGCTGCCGGAGCGGGTGGTGTTCACCAAAGAGAATATCAATAACTACGATTTCTGATGGAGGATGAGATGGCTGATTTAGACGATATCAAAGAGGGAAAAAACTTCGGCTTAGACCGTCCGCAGCAGAACACGCTCTATACGCTGAAGGGCTGTGGGTCGCTGGAGTGGGGGATGCAGTCGCGGCTGGCGCGTATCTTTAATCCGCAGAGCAATCGCACGGTGATGCTGGCGTTCGATCACGGCTATTTTCAGGGGCCGACTACCGGTCTGGAGCGTATCGATCTCTCTATCGCGCCGCTGTTCGAGGAGACCGACGTGCTGATGTGCACCCGCGGCGTACTGCGCAGTCAGGTGCCAGCCGCGACCAACAAACCGGTGGTGCTGCGCGCTTCCGGCGGCAACTCGATCCTCAGTGAACTTTCCAACGAGTGCGTGGCGGTGGCGATGGAAGATGCGCTGCGCCTGAACGTCTGCGCGGTGGCGGCGCAGGTCTATATCGGCAGCGAACATGAGCATCAGTCCATCAACAACATCATCAAGCTGGTGGACGCCGGCAACCGCTACGGTATGCCGGTGCTGGCGGTAACCGGGGTGGGTAAAGAGATGGCCCGCGACGCCCGCTACTTCTCGCTGGCCAGCCGCATTGCCGCTGAAATGGGGGCGCAGTTTGTAAAAACCTACTTTGTTGAGGAAGGCTTTGAGAAAGTGACTGCCAGCTGCCCGGTGCCGATCGTCATCGCCGGGGGTAAAAAGCTGCCGGAGCAGGAGGCGCTCGAGATGTGCTGGCGGGCGATTGACCAGGGCGCATCCGGCGTCGATATGGGGCGGAACATCTTCCAGTCCAGCGCGCCGCGCGCGATGCTGAAGGCGGTGAAAAAAGTGGTGCATGAGAACCTGAGCGCCCGCGAGGCGTATCAGTTCTGGCAGGAGGAAAAACAGGGAGAGCTGCAATGAACGTAACGCTGGTAGAAATCAATATCAAACCGGAACGGGTCGACGAGTTTCTTGAGGTATTCCGCGCCAACCACGAAGGGGCGCTGCAGGAGCCGGGCAATCTTCGCTTTGATGTCCTGCAGGACCCGGAGGTGAAGACGCGCTTTTTTATTTATGAAGCCTATAAAGATGATGAAGCGGTGTTGGCGCACAAGAAAACCCCGCACTATCTGGCCTGCGTAGAGAAGCTGGAGGCGCTGATGTCGCAGCCGCGGCAGAAACGCAGCTTTATCGGCCTGCTGCCGGAGGTGTAAGACGAGTCCTCTCCTACGGGAAGAGGGGAAAAGAGGAGCCGTCTGTTAAATCGGGAGCCGGACCGTTCCCTCTCCCTGTGGGAGAGGGTTAGTAGCCTATGGTTTACGGAAAAACTCGTTATACAGCATGTACAGATGCGCCGCGCTCCAGGAGAAGTTCGGCGCGCCTTGCTGAGCGCCGGTGAGCGGATTGTAGTTCTCCTGAATCGGGCCATCGGAGGTGAGCCCCCGGGCGTGCCTGAAGAAGGCGTCCGCCAGCTGCAGCGCCTCTTCGCGGTGGCCGTAGCGCTCCATCCCCTTCAGGCCGAACCAGAACTGGTCCACCCACACGCGGCCGCGCCAGTAAATATCCGCGCCAAACGCCGGATTCGTTAATGCGGCGGTACCCAGCGGTACGAACGTGTTGAACTCTTTGGCGTCCAGCATCACCGAAATGACGTCATCGGCATGCGCCTGAGTGGCTGCGCCGTTGAACAGCGGCGACCAGCCCTCCGGGCCTTTGCCGCGCTCGACGATCGGCCTACCGGCGCAGCCGTTTGCCAGCGGCTGCGCTTCAATGCGAATGTCGTAATAGAATTTGCTCTGCGGGTCGAACATGCAGGTGTTGATATAGTCGGCGAGCTTTTTCGCCAGCGCCCGGTAGCGTTTTGCCTCCTCCGGCTTGCCGAGAAGGGCCGCCATCTCCGCCAGATAGTGGTTGTCGCTGTACATGTAGCTGGCCTGATCGACCGACTCCTGCAGTAGCGAATAGCCGAGCAGATTGCCGCTTTTATCCCGGTTTTCAGCAAATTTCACCGTCCAGTCGCTACGCTTGCCGCCGCCAGCAATGTACTTATCCAACTGATCTTTATCGATAAAGCCGAAAACCGCCGCGTCGTCGCGCCCCGACTCCCAGGAGGCGGCCACCTGCGCCGGGATCTCCAGGCTGTCGTAATCGCCTTTCGCCGTCACCTGCTCGTAGGTTTTCAGGCCGGAAAGCGTCCGTTCTTTATCGCCCTTTTTCACGGTAAACAGCATCGCGCCATCGGCGGTGTTGTGCGCTTTATCGCGGGTCGCGCCGTACTCCGGCACGCCGTTGCCGTTGTGGTCGCGGTTGCGCAGCCACCAGTCATGGTAGGCCACTAGCTTCGGATACATCTCCGCCAGCCAGGCTTTATCTTTCGTAACGTTATAGACTTCCATCACCGACCAGGCCGCCAGGCTCGGTTTGGTATTTCGCTCGTTCCAGTTGCTGCCGTCGCCGCCGCGTTCCGGGCTCAGGTTCCAGGCGATCAGATCCGGAATGAACCCGGCATCCTGCGGCCGCACTTTATCGTCGGCGGCAATCTGCCAGGAGAAGACGGCACGGATGTTCTCTTTCGCGATCTCCGGGTTGAAGTGGGCCATGGCGTAGGCTTGCTTCCAGGTATCCCACGGCCAGGTCTGGTTGCCTGAGAACCAGCGCCCGGTTACCGATGGCGTGACGGTGTTGTGCTTAACGGCGCCGCCCGGCGCGCGCCAGTTACCGTTAAGGGTTTCGATCGCTTTTACCGCCACCCGGGTTTGCTGCGCCGTAGCATCAGGATTGGTCAGCCCCTTTTGCAGATAGCCGTTCCAGCGCGCCTCGGAAGCGCGCAGATAGTGTACCGGTCGCGCAAGAATATCGCGGATTTGCGCTTTCTCGAGCCGAACCTGCTCGGCGTTCAGCAGGTGCGAGTAGGTGGTATAGAGCGTGGTCGAGCCGTTGATTTGCGCGCTGCTGGTGAATCGATGGCCGTCGATTTGGGTGACCGTCGGCAGGGAGCGATGGATCTGATACTGCGATTCGCCGGAGGTCATTAAATCCGATGCGGAGCGGACTTTGCCGAAGCTGACGGTCAGGCCGTCGTGGGTCGCGCTCAGGCGGCGCTGATAGTCCGGGAAAGCCTGGTCGATGGTTTGCGTTGACTGCGGTTTCCCCTCTTTGGCGGAGAGTTTCTCCAGCAACTCGCCGTCCCAGACCAGCTTAAGCGGGCTGCTACTGGTGATTTTAGTCTCCAGTAAAGAGGTGTGCGCGCTGGCAAAGCGTAGGGTCATCTCGATCTGTACCCCGGCAGCGGAGAGCTTTTGCACCAGCGCGCCGGGCAGGCTCCAGGCCTGCAGGGTGAAGGCGACTTTTTTGCCGTTCTGGTATACCGTCAGGCGATCGAAATTGGTCGCCATAAAGTTGATGTACTCCTCAGTGAGCAGCGCGGGTCCGGGAAATCCGCCCATGGTGGCCGGACCATCAGGCAGCAGATGCCCATGCCATGCGCCCAAATCGAAAAACGGGTTGAAGCGCTGGTGGTCATCGTTATCAAAATCCTGCATCGCCTGCGGCGCGCCGCTGCGGTTGATAACATTTTTAAAGTCATCCGCGGTCAGCGCGTGGGCGGAAAAGCTTAGCAGTAGGGCGCAGGCCAGCGGCGTAAGAGTAGTGGTAATCTTCACGGTATTGATATCCCTTTTTACCAATAGAAATATTGCATCAGGAAAACCTGATCGCTCGGGTTGCCGGAGGCATTTTTCATGTAGAAGCGGCTGTCCGCAGCGGTGGCAAAACGTCCGCCGCCGTATTCGTACCAGATGCCGAACTGCATAAACGAGGTGGTTTCCTCGGCGGCGCGATCCGGGCGGTGTTTGGCGTAACTATAGGCGGTAGAGAGATACACGCCCTTGAGCGCTTCATACATAGCGCTGGCCATAAAGCCGGTCTCCGTTCCCGGCACGTCTTTTCCCCTGGCGCGCCCGGTATGATGCCAGGCGCGGGCGGCGAGGTTGGGGGTGAGAATACCGGTCAAAAATAGCTGGCCGGTCCCATCCGTCACCTCAAGCCCATTCATCCAGGTCACCTCGTTCGCGAGATCGTACTGGATGTAGCCGTTGACCATCGCCGGGTAGGTATATTTATCGTCGTAGCGGTCGTATTTGCCGAAATGGAGCCACGCTTTGCCTTCATCGTGGTGCCCGGAGGGGGTCGCGGTCACGCTGTAGCGAAAATCTCCCGCCAGGTTCTGCACCTTGAGCGCGTACATGATATCGCGCGTATTGGGGATCACGTAGCCGAGGTCGGGCGTGAAATCGCCCCACCACTGCAGATCGTCGAGCGATGAATCCTGGCGCAGGCTGAGCATAATCTCGGTGCTGCTCTCGGTTTTATATCCGCCGTAGAAGCGGTTTATTCCACCTTCAAATCCGCCCCAGCCATGGTCCGCTACCCAGGCATTTCCCTGACGATCGGCCTGAACCGTCCAGCCTTCGCCATAAATTAAACCAAACCAGCTGCCATGCTTTATTTCCAGTCCGCCTTCAATATAGGTGCCATCACTATATTTATGCTTGTCCTCGCCTTCTAGATCCATATATCCGCCAACCCCCAATTCACCGTAAAAACGGTATGAGGTGGCATTAAGTTCAGGCGTTTTCATGTCATCATGTTCCGCCGGATGCGCCACATCGACGGCAATAGCCGGTGTGCAAAAAGCCAGGGCGGCAAGCGCCCAGTAAATAGGCCTGTTCTTTTTCATCATTTTATTTAGAGGTACTGTGGTTTTTTGTTTAAGAAAAATAGATTAAGACGCGTCAGAGGCTGGCGCTGCTTCAATTATTTTTTCTTCCCGAGTTAATCCCTTTACGTATTTGCTGTATTTCCACCATGCAAATCCGAGGAAGATAACGATTCCGCCGACGTTATAGAAAATAATCGTCAGAATATTGCCGCCGGTGGGAAAGGTTGAGGCGACGAAGCCGATAGCGAAAATAACAATCAGCATGGAGACCACCGTAATACCGGTGGTGCGGGAACCCATTTTAAAATCGCGCGGCAGATGATCGAGCTTGCGGCGCAGATTAAGGTACGCCAGCATGATAAACAGCGGCGGCAGCATCGAGGCGGCGGCGGTCATATTGATGATGGTATTCATTAAATCCTGCACGGTACTGGAGCCCATCATCGGAATTATCATTAGCGGAATCACAATCAGGAACTGGATCCACGCCGCGCGCACCGGTACGCCGTTTTGATTGAGCTCAACGGTTTTTTTACCAAATATTCCGGGCGGGATTTCGGAGAAAAAGATTTTGACCGGCGTCGCGGTCCACATTAATAACGAACCAAACATGGCGGTAAAGGAGACCAGGCCGACAAAACGGTTGACCACGATTTCGGGCAGGCCAAACCATACCGCCATGCCGTGGAAGACCTGTACCGATCCGCCGGTAAATTTCAGCTCTTTACTGCTGATAAACACGTTTATCAGTACCGAGGAAATGGAGTACAGCACGCCAATCACGATCCCGGCGAGGATAATGACCTTAACAAATGATTTCGATCCGCCTTTCACGTCATTGACGTACACCGCGACGGACTCCGCCCCGCCGGCCGCCATAAAGATCCAGGTGGTGATGCCGAGGAACGCCCAGTTAAAGTTCGGGATCATTGCATCCACGGTAATCGGATCCGCTGGTTGAATACCGCCCACCAGCGCGCCGCCGGAAAGCAGAATGTAGGAGAGCGTCAGCAGCAGCATTAACGATGAGGTGACCGAGGTGATTGGGCCCAGCATTTTTGCGCCGTTGGTGGAAACCCAGGTCGACAGGGCGAACAGCGCCATGCTCAACATCGTGGTGGCCACGGGCGTCAGAATGTACTCGTATCCGAGGAAAGCGTAGGAGGCATAAGCGATTACCCTCGGCAGCAGCGAGGTAAAAAAGAACAGATTCACGAACCAGTAGGTATAGGCGGTAATAAAGGCCCAGCGCCCCCCTAGCGAGCTTTTTACCCAGGCATAAACGCCCGCTTCGGAGTTTTTATTCAGCGAAACGAATTCCGCGATGATCAGACAGAAAGGAACAAAGTAGAGCAGGGTTGCAAGGAAGAACATCGGCGCCGACGCCAGTCCCAGCTCAATATTGTTATTGATCACGTTATTAAAACTGAAGACGGCGGCGAAGGTTAGCGATAGCAGGCCAAACTTGCCGATGGTATTACGTTTGATATCAGACATAACACATCTCCACACATTGTCCTTCAGAGAATGGCCGAAGGGGATTGTGTTGTTTGTAGGGTAGAGGTAGTTAAGTATTGTGGTTAATTTTAGTAAAATATTTAGTAAATAAAAGCGGTAAAAATGAATTGCTTTAACTCGATCACGAAAATGGTCGGGCGACAGATCATGGCTTGTGGGTAAAAAAATCCCGCCAGGGGATATACCGCTGGCGGGGGCAACGGTGGCTTATTTCACCGTATTTGCCGCTGATTTCAGGCCTGGTTGTTGATTCTTGCGCTGTTTTTTCTCAAAGCGGGTTATCCACCACCATGCGAGTCCGGAGAAGACTGCGGTCATAAAGACGTTAATGAAGAAGGCGTTCACCAGGTCGACTCCCGGCGGGAAAGCGGAGGCGGTCATGCTGACCAGGAAAATAACGATAAGCATCGACACCACGGCCATCCCAACTTTTCTTGAACCCATGCGAAAGTCGCGCGGCGTGTCGTCATGTTTCCAGCGGAAAACAAAGTAGGCGGCCATGATAAACAGCGGCGGTAGCATTGCGGTCCCGGCGGTCAGGTTGATGGCGGTGTTCATCATTTGCTGAACGCTGGCGGAGCCGAAACCATTCACGATGAGCATCAGAAAGACGAAGACAAATTGCCACCAGGCGGCGCGCACCGGCACGCCGTGGACGTTCAGCTCGGTGGTTTTTTTGCCATAGATGCCGGCAGGAATTTCCGAGAAGTGAATTTTTACCGGTGCGGCGGTCCACATCATCATGCTGCCGAAAATGGCGATAAACAGAATGATGCCGACGAAGCGGCCCATCAGCGCTTCGGAAATATGGAAATAAGCGCCGAGACCGGTGAAAATTTCCACCATACCGGCTGCATAGGTCAGGTCTTCTCGTGCCACAAAGACGTTGACCAGCAGAGAACCCAGCGCATACATGCCGCCAATCAGGATCCCGGCGGTGATGATAACTTTAATAAACGATTTCTGCCCGCCTTTAGTATCGTTCAGATATGCGGCAACGGTTTCAGCCCCGCCAGCCGCCTGGAAGATCCAGCACATAATCCCCAGCGTCGCCCAGTTGATGGTAGGCGCCATGGCGTGCAGCGTAATCGGCTGCGCGGGGACATGGCCCGCGCCCAGCGCGGTAATAGCACCGACCACGTAAATCGCAAAGAGCGCGAAGACGCCATAAGCCACGCATTCGGAGATTTTCCCCAGCCAGGTCGCGCCTTTGGTGGAAATGTGGGTGGCCATGGCGAACAGAACGATAGAGATCAGCGAAGTGACCATCGGCGAGAAGGGAATGGCGTAACCCATAATGGCGTACGAGGCGTAGGCCACCACGTTCGGCAGCAGCGACAGGAAAAAGAACAGGTTCACAAACCAGTACAGGAACGAGCCGAGATAGGCCGCGCGGGTACCTAAAGGCTGCTTCAGCCAGGCGTACATACCTGATTCGGAATTTTTATTCGCTGACACGAATTCGGCGATGATAAAGACAAACGGAATAAAATAGACCACCGTAGCAAACAGAAAGATAGGGGCGGAACTGAGCCCTAACTCGATGTTATTATTAACGATATTTCGTACGTTAAATACGGCGGCAAACGCCATCGACAGTAGGGCGAACTTCCCTATTTTGGCACGAACTGATTCGGACATAAGTCCTCCGGAAAATGATCTGGCCCGCATTGAGGGCTGGGACCGGGAAGGCCAACGAGTCGATCCGCTGGCCTCACCTTGCGTAACGCGGGCTTACTTATTCAGGAAGTAGCCGTCTTCGATAGTCACTCTGAGCACCACCTTTTTGACCGGCGAGTCACAGATAAAGCGATAAGCTTCGTGGGTATCGCAAATCACCATTTGTCCTTCATGGACCTGCACGGTTTCACCAATGCCTTTCAAATATTCACGGTCAGTTTCATCGCGATAGCAGGCGACGGTCTGCAGCTGCTCTTTAGCGGCAAACTCAATTTTTTGCTGACCCTGGAGGTAGTAATGCACCTCGAAATAGCGGCGGTTGCCAACGAACAGCGCATCCGTGGTGCTGTCGCTTGCCACGCGATAGGAGAGCGAATCGCCTATCGAATGGGCAACTCCAGGCCGGATATTATCGACATTATTGATAGCTTCTACGCAGCGCTGCCATTTACGTCCACTGTGATAAATTTGCTTAAATTGTTCTAAATTATCGAGAATTCTCATTTTTCAGCCTCGCTGTATGAATCGGAGGAAAAGAAACCGGCGCCAAAGCTATGATTCGCCAGCGTCTGCGAGGAAGCGCTCCCGCCTTCCAGCGGCAGCAGCGTAAAGCCATAGTTGAACGGTTTGAGCCACACCCGCCAGCTATCCAGCACCTCGCTCCCCCAGGAGTTAGAGCCCAGGCCGAGCAGTTGGGCGTCGATATTCAGGGTGATGTCATCGCTGCGACGCAGTTCGTTACAGTGCTGCGCGGCGTGCAGATTCTCCGCCGTATAGTGCCAGGCGCTGATGTTGAGCGGATCGCGCGGGACCACCATCAGGCCGCTGCCGTGACGGTCGGTAAACGCGGCCCAGCGGACGTGCTGGCGGTTGCCGTTGTTCTGCGGGAACGGGTAGTTCACGAACATGTCGTCCACGGTGGTGCGCCAGACATCAATGATGTTGCTCTGCTGGCTGTCGGCGTAGTTTTCACCGGGACCGCGACCGTAGTAATTCACCTGTTCAAACTGACCGTTAATGCCCAGCATAAAACCGATGCACGGCACGATATGCGGATAGTCGCCATAACGTTCCCCCGCAAGCTCAACGTTAATATGGCCCTGCGGGGTAATCTGCCAGCGATAGGTACAACGCATGCCAAAATCGAAAACCGGCGGCGCGATAATGCTACGGGTGGTGATAATCACCGTGTCTCCACGCTGTTCGGCGCTGAATTCACGCAGATGCTCCTGCATAATTTGCAGGTGACTGGGCTGCCACAGCCCCTCATATTCCTGCTTGTGGTTATCAATCATCGGCTTGAAGAAGTTAATCTTCGGCTCACGGGTCACCTGGTCTACGCCGTTCACCTGCCATTCGCTCAGTTTGCCGCTGACTTTAGAGAAGACCACGCGGAAGTTATGCCCGGTGATGCTGTAGCTCAGTCGTTCATCAACTATCTGTAGCGGGGTTGCGCTGGCATTCATCAGCGGCGATTTCGTTGCCGTCTGTTCTTTTAGCTGGAACTGGTAAACGACGATCGGATGGTTGGCCTCGCTATACGGCGTGCGCGAGTCTTTGGTCACCAGGATGTTGAGGAAGGTTTCGCGATCGTCCAGTTCTGGCAGGTCAATGGTGATATCGCGGCCGCTGTTTGGCGCAAGATCGCGCACCTTAAGCTGCTGGCTGGCAAGCGTAGCCCCTTCGGCGCGAACTTCCACGCGCAGGGTATAGTCATCAAGCGTCGAGAACCAGAGCTTATTATCGATGCGCAGTTCGCCGCGGGTGATGTCGGTTGCCTGAACTTTTACCGGGGCGATAACCTGTTTGTACTCTCTGAGGCCGGGCCCAGGCGTCTGGTCGGAGAAAATCAGACCGTCAAGACAGAAGTTGTAGTTATTAGGATAGTCCCCGTAATCGCCGCCGAATTTGTACCAAACCGCGCCGCTGTCATCGGTGGCCTGAATCCCGTGATCGCACCACTCCCAGACGTAGTGGCCCTGAATACTGTCGTGTTGATAGAACACGTTCTGGTATTCGCTCAGCCCGCCGGGACCGTTGCCCATCGCATGGGCGTATTCGCAGATAATTCGCGGTTTGGCATGCGGATATTCCCCGAATTCGTTCATCAGCGGCACGCGGGTATACATGGTAGAGATGATATCCACCACCTCCGCGTCGCGATCCTCTTCGTAATGCACCAGACGGGTATCGTCGATCGCTTTAGCGGCATGATACATCGCCCGAATGTTGCAGCCGTAGCCGGACTCGTTACCCAGCGACCAGATAATGATCGACGGATGGTTTTTCTGCGCGTGAATGTGGCGCACGATTCGTTCGACGTATATATGCTCCCATGCCGGATCATCGGTGATGGCGCTCAGATTGCCGACGTTGGCGAAGCCGTGGGATTCGACATCGGTTTCCGCCATCACGAACAGACCGTAAATGTCGCACATCTCATAGAAACGCGGGTCATTGGGGTAGTGGGCGGTGCGTACCGAGTTGATATTGTGCTGCTTCATC
Source organism: Klebsiella sp. K5-306 (assembly GCF_051835185.1). Classification (NCBI taxonomy): domain Bacteria; kingdom Pseudomonadati; phylum Pseudomonadota; class Gammaproteobacteria; order Enterobacterales; family Enterobacteriaceae; genus Klebsiella; species Klebsiella sp. K5-306. Next base: position 99,837 of record NZ_JAIFJY010000007.1, on the reverse strand, counting down.
AGCAGCAGATCTTTCTCAACGCGGTCCATCCCTACGGCACGCCCCTTCAGATGGTCGTTGTCGTGGCGGTTAACGCCGTGCAGCATCACGTAGCGGTTATTGATGTAGAACAGGCCGTTGCGCACTTTGATATCGCGAAAACCGACGCGCTGCGGGATAACTTCGATAATCTCTCCGGCGGCGTTTTTCAGCGTCATCACCAGGTGATAGAGATAAGGATTTTCCGCCGACCACTGCTGCGGCGCCTTCACGTCGATCGCAAAGTTGACGTTCAGCTGCTGGCTGATGCTCAGGCGCGGCGTTACGCCTTCATACAGCGCCTTTTCGCCGTCGAACAGCGCGTATTCCAGTGTGGCTGCGCCCGGCTGCGCGGCGAGATTTTCCAGCACCAGCTGGCAGGAGAGGGTGGCGTCGACGTAGTCATCGTTAAAATCGGTGCGCAGAGTGAAGTCCTGGACGTGAAGCGGGTTTTTGCCCACCAGATACACGTCACGGAAGATACCCGCCGACCACCACATATCCTGATCTTCTATATAGGTGGAGTCCGCCCACTGCATGACGCGCACGCAAAGCAGGTTGTCGCCGGTTTTTACCGCGTGACTAATATCAAACTCCGCCGTCAGGCGGCTGCCTTTGCTGAAACCGATGTACTGACCGTTAACGTAAATTTCAAAATAGGTCTCAACGCCATCAAATTTAATCAGAGTCTGCTGGTCCTGCCAGCCCTCGCTGAGGGTAAAGATGCGCTGATAGGCGCCGGTAGGGTTGTCGGTCGGCACGTAGGGAACGTCAATCGGGAAGGGAAAGCCTTCGTCGGTATACTGTAGCTGGCCGTGTCCTTCCATCTGCCACATTCCCGGTACGGTAATCGGCCCCCAGTCGCTCATGTATTGCGAGGTGAACGCTTCCGGCACCCGCAGCGGGTTGTTAAAGAAGCAGAATTTCCACTGTCCGCTAAGGGACAAAAAGCGGCTGCTGGTTTCACGGGCGAAGGTTCGCGCCTGGGCCTGCGAATCGTAAGAGAAGAAATAGGCGCGCGGAGGCAGCCGGTTTTCATGAGTGAGTTGAAGATTTTCCCAGCGATTCATATCGCCTCCCTGAACGGACTAAACGGATAGAAAGTATTTTAGTAAAAGTTTTACTAAATTAAACCACCAGGAGTGATTTACTTTAACTCGATCACAAAATGAGCGGGTTGGCCGCCAGCGGTCAGGATGGGGAAAAGGTGCAGAGGATGGGGGATGGAGGAAAATCCCGGAGGCGGCGCGCTGCGCCTGTCCGGGCTACCGTTTGGCAGACGGCGGTGAACCCGTAGCCCGGGCAAGGCGCGATAAGCGCCGCCCCCGGGAGCCAGGCGCAGAGGATTTAGCGTCAGAACGGGGGATTAGCGGGTGGTGCCGCGCAGCTTCAGCACGCTGGGGACAAAGACGTTTAGCGGCAGCGCACGGCCATCGCGGGCTTTTTCAACCAGCAGATTAACGCCCTGGCTGCCCATCATTTCTGAATGAATGCGCACCGTGGAGAGCGGCGGAAAAGTAAAACGCGCGGTGGGGATATCGTTAACGCTAATGAGCGAGATATCTTCCGGGATCGCGAGGCCGCGTTCATGAATAGCCCGCAGCACGCCGATGGCGATAGAGTCTGACGCGACGAACAGCGCGGTGGGGAAATCCGCCCTGGCCAGCATCGTTTTTGCCAGCTCATAGCCGGAGGAGCTGGAAAACCCGCCGCGCCAGATATCTTCTTCCGAAACCACCCCCTTCAGGCGGCCATATTCGACGAAGGCCACTTCGCGAATGTCGGCTTTACCCGGCTCATCCTGGCCACCAATAAAGCCGATGCGCCGCGCGCCCTGGGCGATAAAAAAGTCGATAACTTCTTTGGCGATACGCACCAGATCGATATCGACGGCGTCGTAGCTGCTGCCTGGCTCATGGAAATCAATAAAGCAGACGTTGTCGGTTAACGCCGTGGCTGCGTCGCGAATCGCCCGCGAAGGCTGGCCGACAATCAGAACGCCGGTCACTTTTTTCAGCTCGGGTAGCGCGTTGTTAAAGTAGCAGTTGGTCAGCTCAATACCGAGCTTTTCACACTGCGTTTCGATACCGTGGCGGATCGCCAGATAGTAAGGATCGTTGATTTCCAGATCCTGCTGGTAGCTGTAGATAGCCAGAATATGATGGTGGCCGACGGTATGAACCTGAGTCTTACGCGAGCTGGTGCTTTTATATTCCAGCTTTTCCGCCACCTCAAGAATGCGGTGCTTTGTCTCTTCTTTCACGTTCAGAGTGGGGTCGTCGTTTAATACCCGGGAAACCGTCGCCAGTGAAACGCCTGCTTCGGTCGCGATATCTTTTAGTGTGGCCATTGTTTTCCTTATCTGACGTTGCACCATCGACGCAAACCATTGTAAAGCAAGCGCGGGCCGCTGCATCTCTTTTCAGTAAATTTCCCTCGTATTATTCATCCGCATCGGGAAGTTTATAGCGAACTAAAAAGTGATGGATCTAACATTCCTTACACTATTATGCGGAAACCTCGCCGACTTTTGTTATCTTTTACTAAATTTTTACCTGAGGGGTGCAAGATGGAAACGGTGCTTTATGATGATTTTGCCAGACTGGAAATGCGTACGGGAAAAATTGTAGCTGTAAAACGACATGAGAATGCCGATAAGCTCTATATCGCGCGGATTGACGTTGGCGAGCGCACCTTGCAGACGGTGACCAGCCTGGTGCCCTATTACCGAGAAGAAGAGTTGCTGGGAAAAACGGTCGTGGTCCTGTGCAATCTGGCGAAAGCCAAAATGCGCGGTGAAACGTCGGAGTGCATGCTGTTATGCGCCGAAACCGACGATGGCGGCGAAAGCGTACTGCTTACGCCGGAAAGAGCGATGCCTGCGGGTGTGCGCGTCGTATAGCAAACGCCCTCTCCCGGAGCGGGAGAGGGCAAGCCATTACGCCTCTTCCACCGAAACCCGCAGCGCCGCCAGCGCCAGGCGGGCCGCTTTTAGCACCTGTTCACACTGCTCAGGGGTCAGCGTCAGCGGCGGCTCAACGCGAATCGTTCTTGCGTTGTTGAGCGTTCCGGCCACCAGCACGCGCTGGCGAAACATTTCGCTGGCAAAGTCATAGCCGATTTCGTTATCAATAAACTCAATCGCCATCAGCATACCTTTGCCGCGCACGTCATTCACCAGATCCGGATATTCGCGGGCCAGCTGACGGAAGCCGTCCAGCAGCATATCGCCTTTCTGCTCCGCCTGCGCGGGCAGGTTTTGCGTCAGCAGTACGTTAATGGTCGCCAGCGCCGCCGCGCAGGCCAGCGGGTTGCCGCCAAACGTGGTGGTATGCAGGAACGGGTTATCGAACAGTACCGAGAACACCTCTTCGGTGGCGACCGTGGCGCCAATTGGCATGACGCCGCCACCCAGCGCTTTGGCAAGGCACAGAATATCCGGCTGAACGTTTTCGTGCTCGCAGGCGAACATCTTGCCGGTGCGCCCCATGCCGGTTTGGACTTCATCGAGGATCAGCAGCGCGCCAAACTCGTCGCACAGCTTGCGTACCGCGGGCAGATAGCCCGGCGGCGGCAGAATCACCCCGCCTTCGCCCTGAATAGGCTCAAGGATCACCGCCGCGACGTCATCGCCGGTCTTTTGGCACTCGCTCAGCAGCGTGCGCATCGCATTGATATCGCCAAAAGGTACATGACGGAATCCCGGCAGCAGGGGCATAAAGGGCTTACGGAAAGTGGATTTCGCAGTGGCTGAAAGCGCGCCCAGCGACTTACCGTGAAACGCGCCGCTGGTGGCGACGAAGGTAAACTTGCCGCGCGGAGACTGGTAGGCCTTCGCCAGCTTTAACGCCGCTTCGACCGACTCGGTACCGCTGTTGCTAAAGAAGCTGTATTTCAGTTTGCCCGGCGTTAAGGCCGCCAGGGTTTTAGCCAGCATGGCCCGCAGCGGGTCCAGCAGTTCCTGACTATGAAGGGGTTGTTTAGCGAGCTGATTTTCGACGGCGGAAACGACAACTGGATTACGGTGCCCTACATTAAAAATCCCAAACCCACCCAGGCAGTCAATAAACTCCTGTCCCTGAGTGTCGACAAGCGTATTTAATCCTCCCGCTTGCCACTCTACGGCTCCGTAATCCCCGCCAGCAGTGACCGATTTTCGATACGCTAAAAACCCCGGATTCACATGCTCTTTAAAGTATTCCCTGACCTCCTGGTTAAGTGATTTCATCTCTTCATGATCGAGCGTTCGCTTCTCAATAAGATTCAGTGCGTGTGCGCTGCAGGCCAGAGCCGATGCGCTTGAAGGTAACCTGTTCAAAATATGCTCCTGGGCGGGGCGTATCACATGATACTGAATTAAGTATTGCAGGGATTACGCCACTTCGGCGCGGGCCAGGAAAAACGGGATAAACGCAACGTGAAATCGCAATTGAGCAAAATTTTATTGGCATGTTTTACTCCTGAAGGCGTAAAACGATGCGCTGAAGGGCTACCGCCGCGTGCTTCGCGGCGGTGCAGGCTGCCCGATAATGAGGCAAAGGATTAGTCGAGCTGGGAGATCTCCATCGCCGCGCGGTCAATCACGCCGACAATCTGCTTTAGCTGCGCTTCGGTTATTTCCTGCTGGTTAACTTTTAAATCCAGTACCGCCTTAAAATTCTCCAGCGCGCGCTTCATCTGCGGGTTTTTACGTAGCTCACAACCCACCATTCGCGCCTGCAGTCTGGCCTGAATCTGCTCCAGCGGCTGCTGGTTTTCCGCGTGCAGCTGGCTGCCTTCGGCGGTGATGGCGATTTTTTTGCGACCGTTTTCGTCAGCCACGCTGATTAATCCCTGATCCTGGAGTAAATCGAGCGTCGGGTAGATGACGCCGGGGCTGGGACTGTAGTTGCCCTGGGTCATGGTTTCGATCTCTTTAATCAGTTCGTAACCGTGGCTGGCATTACGGGTGAGGATGTCCAGAATGACCAGGCGCAGCTCGCCATGGCCAAAGAAGCGCTGCCGGCGTCCGCCGCCTCTGCGACCGTGTTCGCCATGTTCGCCGTGGCGTCCGCGTGGCCCACGGCCTTCTTCGTGATGATCTCTCATGATTTTTTCCTTTGAGTTTTTTGATATATCTAATTTATATCTAAAAATACTCAAGTCGCAACCTTGTGGCAGATTTATTTTTTATATAGTTGATAATTAGAGATTTAATTCTATTTTTTGACTTTTGTGGCGTTTTACTATGGCTATATCAAAAAGTGCTTGCATTCTTTTTTAATGGCAATCATTATCATTTGCAATATTTTTAGATATATCTATTCCGTTCACCAAGGCGATGAAAGATGACAACGAGCAGGAATCCTAAATACCCGCAGCGCGTGCGTAATGAGCTGCGTTTCCGTGAGTTAACCGTATTGCGCGTCGAGCGTATCGGCAGCGCATTCCAGCGTATCGTGCTGGGCGGAGAGGCGCTGGAAGGCTTTGTCTCCCAGGGTTTCGACGACTATACCAAGCTTTTTTTCCCCACTGCGGGTGCTGCGTTTACGCCGCCGGAGGTGACGGATGAAGGCATTAACTGGGGCGAAGGCGTACGTCCGGCGACCCGCGATTATACGCCGCTTTACGACGCCGACCGTCATGAGCTGGCGTACGACTTTTTTATTCACGATGGCGGTATAGCCAGCAGCTGGGCGCTGGCGGCGAAACCGGGTGATAAGCTGGTCATCGGCGGCCCGCGCGGTTCGCTGGTGGTGCCGGAAGATTACGTCTGGCAACTGTATGTGACCGATGAGTCAGGCATGCCCGCGCTGCGCCGCCGTCTGCTGGGATTGCGGCAGCTTCCGACGCGCCCGCAGGTCACGGCGATCGTCACCATTGGCGATGAGTCTTATCAAGATTACCTGGCCGATCTCGATGGCTTCAATATTGAGTGGGTGGTGGGACATCACTCCTCTGCCGTGGCCGAGCGTCTGGCGCAGGTTGTGGTTCCAACCGAAGATTATTTTATCTGGGTGACCGGGGAAGGCGCGGTGGTGAAATCACTGCTGGCGCGTTTTGAAGGTCCGGAGATTGACCCGCAGCTGGTGCGTTCGCAGGCCTACTGGCACAGCAAGTAAGCGCGGGAGAAAACCCGGGTTGCGGCTGGCGCCTGACCCGGGCTACCAGACCTGCAGACGGCGGTGAACCATGGGGCGACCGGCCCGCAGACGGCGGTGAACCTGTAGCCCGGGCAAGGCGCGTTAAGCGCCGCCCCCGGGAGCAGGGGCGGTGCCAGAGAGACTATTTCTGCGCCAGCGCTTTAAACACCATGGCCACCGCGTGGGCTCCGGGGTCCATATTGCCGCGCAGACTATCGCTGTTCAGGTACGATGCGCGTCCTGCACCTGCTTTGCTGGCGTGAAGCGTACGATCCGCGCCCGCCTGCGCCGCCGCGAAAGCGGCCTGCAGATTTTCCGGTTCGGCCAGCAGCGCCGCCAGCGCCGGTTGCAGGGCGTCAATCATGGTTCGGTCGCCTTCGTCGGCACCGCCGTAAAACTTCATCTGTGCCAGACCGGCGTTTAGCGCTTCGGCGACGCTTGCCCCCTGTTCCAGCTTCTGCCCGGCGGCGGTAAAGAAAATCGACATCAGCACGCCGCTGGAACCGCCCATCACAACCGTCAGACGCTCGCCAATCAGGGCGAACAGCGTGGCGAGGTTAGCCAGCGGCAGCTGACGGCGCTGAAGTAAGTCGGCGATATCGCGTGCGCCAGCGGCAAAGGTGGAGCCAGTATCGCCGTCGCCAACCTTCGCATCCAGCGCATTGAGGTCCGCTTCCAGATCGGATAGCGTACCGGTCACCCGCTCTACGTAGCCTGCAACCTCGCTATTCTCCGAGGGCGTAAACTCCACCCGCGTACTGCGCAGCGACGAGGGCATCACGCTGATTGCGCGCGGCTGCACTGGCGTCTGCCAGCCGGCGGTTTCGACCGCGGAGAGCAGCGCTTTCTCAATGCTCTCTTCCAGCACGATGGCGGTGAGGGAAAAGCCTTTCATATCCAGCGCGGTGACCAGCGACGCCGGGCCTATCAGCCAGTCAATTCGCTGATGCAGCGGGGTATTGGCCAGCTCGCGGGTCAAAATTGCCATTTCGGCAATCGATACGCCGCCGAGATTATTGATCATCACCGCCAGGCGGCCGGTTTCCGGCAGGGCGGCGCTGAGCTTCTCTACCATCAGCGTAACGATTTCCGCACTGTTCTGCGTGGCGATAACCGAAGCGCCCGGTTCGCCGTGGATCCCCATCCCCAGTTCGGCCTGATCCGGATGATGGCGCGGAGTCGTTTCCGCATCCTGCGGCAGGTGACAGCTGGAAAGGGCCAGACCGAGGCTGAAGGTGTGTCTGGCGGCATACTGCGCCTCGCGCAGCACGGTCGCCAGATTGTGGCCGCGTTCGGCGAAGTAGCCGGCCACTTTATGCACCAGAATCGTCCCGGCAATACCGCGCGGGTGTTTGTTATCCGGCAGCGAAATATCATCGCCAACGATCAGCATTTCGACGTTATAGCCCATGCGGCGCGCTTTCTCCGCGGCGAGGCCGAAGTTCAGACGATCGCCGGTGTAGTTCTTGACGATCAGCAGGCAACCGGCATCGCCGGTCACGGCCTGGATGGCGGTCAGCACCGCATCGACGCTCGGCGAGGCAAAAAGATCGCCGCAGACGGCGGCGGTCAGCATGCCTTTACCGACAAAGCCCGCGTGGGCCGGTTCGTGACCGGAACCGCCGCCGGAGATCACCGCCACGTTGTTTTTGTCGAGATCGCGACGCACCACCACGCGAATGGCGGGATCGCTTTCCAGCTGCGCCAGGTTATTCCACGGGCTGGCGATAATGGTTCCTTCAATCACTTCATTGACGAGGTTGGCGCGCTGATTAAAAAAGAATTGAGACATAACGGATCCTGAAAGTTAAGCGAGTTCCCGGAGGGGACAGCCTCCGGGGCGAGAAGGTTAGAGCAGGCTAGGCGCGAATCACGCGCTTGCCGGGAATATCAAGGATGACGGTCTCCCCCTTTTGTAGCGTGGTCAGGACATCGCTCTGCTGGCAAAGCATCGCGATACCCGCCTGACGGGCGATAATGGCGCCGTGAGAGAGTTCACTGCCGGCCTGCAGACAGATCCCCTTCACCCGATCCGCATCGAGCTGCAGGACGGTAGAAGGAAAAATATCGTCGGCCACGAGGATCGAGGGGCCGTCAAACTGCGGTAGTACTTCGTTGCTCCCGTTAAGGTGACGCAGCGTGCGGTGCAAAATATCTTCAATATCAATATAGCGCGCCTGTAGGTAAGGATCGTCGAGATGACGATATTGTTGGCTTAAATCGTTCAGCACCTGATGCCACGCCCACTCCGCGCTGCATTGCTCGTCGCGCACCCTATCGCAGGCGGCGGCGTATAAATCAGGGTCATCGAGCAGGGTATGATGCCCGGAGAAGATGGCCGCGATGTCGGCGGAAAACTTCGCCTCCGCCAGGGTCGTCAGCGCGCTAAGCTCTTCCAGCGTCCGATCGATGGCCCGTTTTAGCCGCAGCTGCTGCTGACCGATGGCGACGCCTTTTTCCCGTGAGACCTTCTCCTGCGGCTGGGAATAGAGTACGACCTTACCCTGTACGCGATTGGCGCAGGCGGGCTGAGTCGCAGACGCCGCCTCGGTTTGCTCGCCGAAATTCTCCGCCGCCAGCGCCTGGAACGCTGCCAGCGCGGCATCGGCATCCGGCCCGCGAGCAAGCAGTCTTAAGGTATCGTTACGGCGCACCTGAAGCAGGGCGATTTGGTTGAGGCTGTCGGGCGTGACGCACTTACCTCCTTTCTCCAGCACCAGGTCGGCGTTGAATCCCGCCAGCGCGGCGACCAGCTTTGACGCCGGGCGAACATGCAGGCCGTTGTGGTTTTGAATCACCACGGAAACCGAGCGCGCATCGCGGTCGTCGATCGGCGCGGCGGTCAACGCCGCGTGTTGCGGTTGCGATGGCAATCCCAGCTGTACGCGTTTTGCCTCCAGCGCGTTCATGGCATCTTCGATGACCTTGTCGATGCAGGCCCCGGCGGCGGCGCTCACCGTCGCCGCCAGCGTTCCTTCCACCAGCGGCGCCGCGCACAGGCGAACCTTCGCCGCAATGGCCGGATCGAGGAGATCCAGCGCGGTTTCGGCGCTCAGCAGGGCGCTGCCAATATCCATCATCACCAGGATATGATCGGCGTCGGCTACGGACTCGATGGCTTCCATAACCTTAATGGGATCGGTGCCGATCGGGCTGGTGGGATCGTCAATTCCGGCGGCGATCGCCAGCTTACAGCCATCGTTCATTAACATCTGCCGGGCCAGTTCTCCGACACCTTCGCCCAGACGAGCGCTATGCGAAACAATCACCAGGTTTACCATCGCGTTTTCCTTACTCTTTGGCCGCTGCGGCCAGCATCTGAACCATCAACATTACCGAGGTCGCGCCCGGATCCTGGTGCCCGATGCTGCGTTCGCCCAGGTAGCTGGCCCGCCCTTTGCGAGCCTGCATGGCGATGGTGGCCTGGACGGCGGCTTGCGCCTGTTCGCAGGCAGCATCAAGAGCGCTTTGGATCGACAGGTGCTGTTCGCTGGACTGGCGCAGCGATTCCACTACCGGCAGCCAGACGTCGCACATGGTTTTATCGCCCGGCTCGGCTTTGCCGCGATTCACCACGCCTTCCGCGCCTTCGCGGATGGCTTGATAAAGCTCGTCCAGGGTCAGACTCTGATGGGCCTGGGTCACCTGAGCGGCGCGGATAAAGAAGGTGCCGAACAGCGGGCCGCTGGCCCCACCGACGTTGGACAGCAGCGTCATGCCGGTATTTTTAAGAATGAAACCAATGTCTTTATCGGCAATCGAAGGCAGCTTTTCCACCACCTTGCTAAACCCACGATGCATATTCAGGCCGTGGTCGGCATCGCCGATCTCCCGGTCCAGACCGGTCAAAAAATCGCTCTCTTTGGTGAAGATATCGCCGCAGCGATAGAGCCAGTCTACGATTTGCGTTCTGCTTAATGACATGTCGTGCTCCTTATTTTCCCCAGTTCAGCGCCGGGGTGTGAACCGGGGCGTCCCATAATGCCAGCGTCTCGTCATCGGCTTTTAACAGGGTGATGGAAAAACCGACCATATCCAGAGAGGTACAGTAGCTGCCGATAAGATTGCGCTCGATCGCGATGCCGGTTTCCTCGCAGCGCTGCGTCAGACGGTTATAGACGCCGTAGAGTTCGGACAGCGGCGTGGCGCCGAGGTTGTTGACCAGCGCGATAACCCGATCGCCTTTTTGCAGCGCCTGCTTGGTCTGCGTTATCTCCTGCCACGCGCCCTTCACGTTGTCCCAGTGGCGCAGCGTGCGGCTATAGGCGCCGTTTTCCAGCAGAGTATCGAACATTTCGTCAACGGTGCGATCGAGGGAGGTGAAGCGGCGGCGGTCGATGCCCGGTTCGCCGTGAATGCCGACGCCGAACTCCATCTCATCGTCCTGCAGTTCGAATGAGGGCTGGCCGGCGGCCGGAACGGTGCAGGCGCCCAGCGCGATGCCGATAGAGTGGCCGAGGTTGTTAAGCTTGCGCCCCAGTTCAGCGCATGCTGCCAGCGAGTCGCCGCGCTCGGCGGCCGCGCCCACCAGTTTTTCAATCAGCACGGTATTGGCCACGCCGCGCCGTCCGGCGGTATAGAGGCTGTCTTTTACCGCCACATCGTCATCGACTACCACGGTGGTGACCTTGATGCCGCTTTCGTGTAGCAGCTCGGTGGCGGTTTCAAAGTTAAGAATATCGCCAGTGTAGTTTTTAATAATCAGCAGCACGCCTTCGCCGCCGTCGATGTTCATGGCGCACTCAAACATTTTATCCGGCGTTGGGGAGGTGAAAATTTCCCCCGGACAGGCCCCGGAAAGCATGCCCAGGCCAATATATCCGCAGTGCATCGGCTCATGACCGCTGCCGCCGCCGGAAAGCAGCGCTACTTTCCCGGCCACCGGTGCATCGGCGCGGGTGACGTAGACCGGATCATGATGCAGCGTTAGTTCAGGGTGCGCTTTTGCCAGGCCCGCCAGTTGTTCACTCAGGACATCTTCGACACGGTTAATCAGTTTTTTCATTGTTTATTCTCCATCGGAGTTTCGATGCGGCCTCTCTGCTGACGGAAGCGGTCATCGTGTAGGGGTATCGCCTGTCGATATGCGATATCGGGCGATGTATTGATTCTGGCTGAGTTAACGGGAAAAAAAATCGCCATAAAATGAGTTTCATTACGAAACGCGCACGGTGAATTTTGTTCCGTTATGAAACGCTTTTGCCGGGAGAAATCGAAAAATGCGAGCCAGGGCGACTATTTCATCTCACTTCACATACTTGCCAGACGCGGGGGGAGAAAAAATTTTACCTCTCCAGGCGCCAGTAGCGGCGAAAAACGCCGTACTTCATCCACTTTTTCCGCTTGTTTTGCGCTCAACGAGCGGATCGAGATCGCAATCCCGTCGTTTCATATGAATTCATGTTTCAATATGAAACGATAAAATGTGCACCCTGTTTCATATCGGGACAAAAAGGGGAAACATTTTTTTGCCCGCGGCTCGCCCTACAGTGATGACATCGCTCAGGTAGCGCTTTTGTTCCCGCTTTTAATACCAGGCCGGACGGGGAAATACCGGGGCACATCGTGTCAAAACATGCACTTATTTGAGGGTGAACGGAATGCTAAAAGTTATTCAATCTCCAGCCAAATATCTCCAGGGACCGGATGCATCCACGCTGTTTGGCGAATACGCTAAAAACCTGGCGGACAGCTTTTTCGTGATTGCCGATGACTTCGTGATGAAGCTGGCGGGTGAGAAAGTGTTGAACGGTTTGCATAGCCACAATATCAGCTGCCATGCGGAGCGCTTCAACGGCGAGTGCAGCCACGTTGAGATCAATCGCCTGATCGCCATTCTGAAGCAGCACGGCTGCCGCGGCGTGGTGGGCATCGGCGGCGGCAAGACGCTCGATACGGCGAAAGCGATAGGCTATTACCAGAAGCTGCCGGTGGTGGTGATCCCGACGATTGCCTCCACCGATGCGCCAACCAGCGCGTTGTCGGTTATTTATACCGAAGCCGGTGAATTTGAAGAGTATCTTATTTACCCGAAAAATCCGGACATGGTGGTGATGGATACGACGATTATCGCTAAAGCCCCGGTACGCCTGCTGGTGGCCGGGATGGGCGATGCGCTTTCAACCTGGTTTGAAGCCAGGGCCTGCTATGACGCCAGAGCCACCAGCATGGCCGGCGGCCAGTCGACGGCGGCGGCGCTGAGCCTGGCGCGCCTGTGCTATGATACGCTGCTGGCGGAAGGCGAAAAGGCCCGCCTCGCCGCTCAGGCCGGAGTGGTGACCGATGCGCTGGAACGCATCGTTGAAGCGAATACCTACCTTAGCGGAATCGGCTTTGAAAGCAGCGGCCTGGCCGCCGCGCACGCCATTCACAATGGTTTCACCATCCTCGAAGAGTGCCACCACCTGTACCATGGCGAGAAAGTCGCGTTTGGTACCCTGGCGCAGCTGGTGCTGCAAAATAGCCCGATGGAAGAGATCGAAACGGTGCTGAACTTCTGCCATACCGTCGGCCTGCCGGTCACGCTGGCGCAAATGGGCGTTAAAGAGGGCATCGACGAGAAAATTCAGGCGGTAGCAAAAGCGACCTGTGCGGAAGGCGAAACCATCCATAACATGCCGTTCCCGGTCAGCGCGCAGAGCGTGCATGCGGCAATTCTGACCGCCGACCTGCTTGGACAGCAGTGGCTGGCGCGTTAATTTAGCGTCGTCCTGTCCCGCCTCGTTAATGAGAAGGGGCGTTTTATCCCCCTCTGGCGGTTACCGCCGGAGGGGTTGTCGTTTAAGTAACAGCGGAAATGGATATGACTGCGCAGACTCAGAGCTTTCCCCTGGTGATAACCCAGTCGTGGCATCGTTGCAGTAAGTTTATGCAGCGGGAAACCTGGCAGACGCCGCATCAGGCGCAGGGGCTGACCTTCGAATCAATTTGTCGGCGTAAGACCGCGCTGCTAACGATTGGCCAGGCGGCGCTGGAAGATGCCTGGGAGTATATGGATAACCGCCCCTGCGCATTGTTTATCCTTGATGAGTCCGCCTGTATTCTCAGCCGCTGCGGCGATCCGCAGACCCTTGACCAGCTGGCGGCGCTGGGGTTTCGTGACGGTAGCTACTGCGCGGAAAGCATCATCGGCAGCTGCGCGCTCTCGCTGGCCTCCATGCTCGGGCAGCCGGTCAAAACGACGGGCGAGCAGCATTTTAAACATGCGCTGCACGGATGGTCGTTTAGCTCTACGCCGGTGTTTGATAACCATGGGCGCCTGTTCGGTTCCATTTCTTTGTGCTGCCTGATGGAAGAACAGGCTTCGCCGGACCTCTCCCTGACCCTGGCTATCGCCAGGGAAGTGGGCAACTCGCTGCTCACCGATAGCCTGCTGGCCGAGTCGAATCGCCACCTTAACCAGATGTACGGTCTGCTGGAGAGCATGGATGACGGGGTGATGGCGTGGAATGAGCAGGGTATTTTGCAGTTTCTGAACGTGCAGGCCGCGACGTTGCTACACCTTGATGCCCAGGCCAGCCAGGGGAAAAACATCAATGAACTGGTGACGCTGCCGGCTCTGTTGCGCCGGGCGATCAAGCACGCGCGCGGGCTGAACCATGTGGAAGTCACCTTCGAGAGCCAGCATCAGTTCGTTGATGCCGTCATCACGCTCAAGCCGATCGTCGAAGAGCAGGGCAACAGTTTCATCTTGCTGCTGCATCCGGTCGAGCAGATGCGTCAGCTGATGACCAGCCAGCTTGGCAAAGTGAGCCATACCTTTGAGCAGATGTCGGCTGACGATCCTGAAACCCGGCGGTTAATTCACTTTGGCCGTCAGGCGGCGCGCGGCGCTTTTCCAGTGCTGCTGTGCGGTGAGGAAGGGGTGGGTAAAGAGCTGCTCAGCCAGGCGATTCACAATGAGAGCGAGCGGGGTGGCGGACCGTATATCGCGGTTAACTGCCAGCTGTATGCCGACAGCGTCCTTGGGCAGGATTTTATGGGCAGCGCGCCGACGGACGAGGAAAACGGGCGTCTTAGCCGTCTCGAGCTGGCCAACGGCGGGACGCTGTTTCTGGAAAAAATCGAATATCTGGCGCCGGAGCTGCAGTCCGCGCTGTTGCAGGTGATCAAGCAGGGGGTATTAACCCGTCTGGATGCCCGGCGTTTGATCCCGGTGGACGTTAAAGTCATCGCCACCACTACCGTCGATCTTGCCAACCTGGTGGAACAAAACCGATTTAGTCGCCAGCTTTACTACGCGCTGCACTCTTTTGAAATCGTTATTCCGCCGCTGCGGGCGCGGCGTAACAGTATTCCTTCGCTGGTCCAAAATCGTCTTAAGAGTCTGGAGAAGCGTTTTTCCTCGCGGTTGAAGATGGATGACGATGCGCTGGCGCAGCTGGTGGCCTACTCCTGGCCGGGTAATGATTTTGAGCTGAACAGCGTGATTGAAAATATCGCCATTAGCAGCGAGAACGGCCATATCCGTTTGAGTAATCTGCCGGAATATCTCTTTGCCGAGCGGCCAGGCGCCGACGCGGGTTCCTCGCTGCTGCCCGCCAGCCTGACCTTCAGCGCCATTGAAAAAGAGGCCATCATCCATGCCGCCCGCGTGACCAGCGGGCGGGTACAAGAGATGGCGCAGCTGCTGAATATTGGCCGCACCACGCTGTGGCGAAAAATGAAACAGTACGATATCGATGCCGGCCAGTTTAAGCATAAAAATCAGGAGTAACCGGGCACCCAGCCTGACGCCGCGATGGTACTTGTTCGCGGCGTTAGCGATCGCTCTATCAGAAAGCCTGGCGGAAGATAGCGACAATCTCTTTCTCGTTACCCTTGCGCGGATTTGAGAAGGCGTTGCCGTCTTTCAAGGCCATCTCCGCCATATAGGGGAAGTCAGCCTCTTTAACTCCCAGCTCGCTCAGATGCTGCGGAATGCCGATATCGGAAGAGAGGCGGGCGATGGCGCAAATGGCCGACTCGGCGGCGTCCATGGTTGAAAGTCCGTGGATGTTTTCTCCCATAAATTCGGCGATGTCGGCAAACTTTTCCGGATTGGCGATCAGGTTGTAGCGCGCAACGTGCGGCAACAGAACCGCGTTCGCCACGCCGTGCGGCATATCGTACAGGCCGCCAAGCTGATGGGCCATGGCGTGAACGTAACCGAGGTTGGCGTTATTGAAAGCCATTCCCGCCAGCAGGGAAGCGTAGGCCATGTTTTCGCGGGCTTGCAGGTTGCTGCCCAGCGCGACGGCCTGGCGCAAGTTCCGGGCGATCAGGCGGATGGCCTGGATCGCGGCGGCATCGGTGACCGGGTTGGCATCTTTGGAAATATAGGCCTCCACGGCGTGGGTTAACGCATCCATGCCGGTTGCGGCGGTCAGCGGGGCCGGTTTGCCAAGCATGAGCAGCGGGTCATTGATGGAGACCGAGGGCAGGTTACGCCAGCTGACGATAACGAACTTCACTTTTGTTTGGGTGTTGGTCAGTACGCAGTGGCGGGTCACTTCGCTGGCGGTACCGGCGGTGGTATTCACCGCGACGATCGGCGGCAGTGGGTTAGTCAGGGTTTCTATGCCGGCATAGCGGTAAAGATCCCCTTCGTGGGTAGCCGCGATACCAATCCCTTTACCGCAGTCATGAGGGCTACCGCCGCCGACGGTGACGATAATATCGCACTGTTCTTGACGAAAGACCGCCAGGCCATCGCGCACGTTGGTGTCTTTTGGATTTGGCTCGACGCCATCAAAAACCACCACCTCAATACCGGCTTCCTGCAGATAGCCGAGAGTTTTATCCACCGCGCCGTCTTTGATGGCCCGCAGACCTTTATCGGTGACCAGCAGCGCTTTTTTACCGCCCAGCAGCTTACAGCGTTCGCCGACGACAGAAACAGCATTGGGACCAAAAAAGTTCACGTTTGGCACCAGATAATCAAACATACGATAGCTCATAATATATCTTCCTGGTTGGATTTATTATTTAGAGAAACCCTTCAGAGCCGTTTCGGCTAATAACATGTCCTGTTCGACGGTACCGCCGCTCACGCCAACGGCGCCGATGACTTCCTCGTTAAAAATAACTGGCAGGCCGCCGCCAAAAGGAATGATTCGCTGCTGGTTGGTGAGTTGTAATCCATATAGCGGTGCGCCCGGTTGGACTAACGCTGTAATTTGATGAGTGCCTTTTTGCAGGCCGCATGCCGTATAGGCTTTATTGAGCGCAATATCGCAGCTGGTTATAAATGCCTCATCCATACGCTGCATTAGGAGCATATTTCCGCCGCGGTCAACAACGGCAAAGACCACCGGCACGTTCATTTCAAGGGCTTTCGCCTCAACGGCAGTAGCCATTTCTTTTGCAGCCGCCAGCGTGATAGTGGCGATGTGTTTGATCTTATCCATAATCTCTCCTGTTAATATCCAGGGCTGGAACGCGATAATTATCGCAGGCACATATTTCAACTGCTGTTTGCGGGCTTATTCTCTCGCCGCAGGTTATTAAGTCAATAGCGAGAAAAATACTATCTAATTGAGTTTTTTATTACCGCAGGCTGTTTTTTGATAACGATCGTTTAGCTGTATCACAGTTTGTTATTAATCTTCTTTTGCATGTTTCATCATGGAACTTCTTTTTTTTAATCTGTGCCAGACTGGAACGAAATTAATTTGCTTAACTTACGGCTTTACATCTCTTTTTGCTGATTAACGGCGAGAAGAAGGCGAGTTTATCGATAAGCCGTCGCGCAGGGTGAAGTTTTTCTGCCTCTTTACTCAGCGGGCATCGCACCGTGATGCGAGCGCGCGGCGTGGAGGGGAGCAAAACGCCGCATTAGTCGAGCAGAAAAGCGCCACGCAAGCGTTTAGCTGGGGCCTGAATCAAAGAAAGGCAACGATCTCTTTGATATCCCGACGGAGTTGGGTCCATATTATAAACATGTTCATTACGTGGTTAATTTTAAGGATAAGAGCATGCCAACAGCAATCGATAAAGCCCTGGATTTTATTGGTGGTATGAACACATCGTTACCGGTGCCGAATACTATGGATGAAAGTACCGCTAAGGGGATCCTGAAGTATTTGCATGAACTAGGCGTACCGGCCAGCGCTGCGCAGGTCACGGCCCGTGGTGAGAAGGAGGGGTGGAGTGCCGGGTTCACGCAAAAAGTAGCCGGATGGGCGGACAAAATTGCCTCTGGCAACCGCATTATTATCAAAAACCCAGAATACTTTACTGCTTATATGCGCGAACAGCTGCAGGCGCTGGCGTAAGCCGCCTGTCGCCATATTCACCATAAGACGTGGCGCTATACAGGAGCCGCAAAACGCAAAAAGGGCTGACGATTTCTCGCCAGCCCTTGCTGTATCTGGTGGCCCCTGCTGGACTTGAACCAGCGACCAAGCGATTATGAGTCGCCTGCTCTAACCACTGAGCTAAGGGGCCGTGGCGAAGGATTATAAAGTAACTGTTGCCCGCAATCCAGCCTAAAACGCACGCCTGCTGTTTTTATAAACAACGCATTTTCAATCCTTTATAATTACCTTTTAGGTATTGAGCTGGGGAAAACATGATCAACGATATTCTGGCGCCGGACCTGCGGGTGGTCTTTTGCGGTATCAATCCGGGGAAGTCTTCCGCCCATACCGGTTTTCATTTCGCCCATCCGGGAAATCGCTTCTGGAAGGTGATTCATCAGGCCGGGTTTACCGACCGTCTTCTGAAACCCGAAGAGGAGCTGCAGCTGCTGGATACCCGCTGCGGGATTACCATGCTAGTCGAGCGCCCGACGGTACAGGCCAGCGAGGTCGCGCTGCTGGAGCTCCGCGATGGCGGAAGAGAGCTGGTGAGGAAAATGGAAGAGTATCAGCCGCGCGCGCTGGCGATCCTCGGTAAACAGGCTTTCGAGAAAGCGTTTCAGGTACGCGGCGTAAAATGGGGCAAACAGCAGGTGACCATAGGCGCGACGGAAGTATGGGTGTTGCCAAATCCCAGCGGGCTCAACCGGGCGACGCTGGATAAGCTGGTGGAGGCCTACCGGGAGCTTGACGAGGCGCTGGCAACGCGAGGGCTTTAATTCGCCCCGGGCGGTTCCAGGCGGGTAAATTCGCCGATAGGACGGCGAATTCTATTATTTTCGCCATAGTCGTCAACGTAGCCTGCGCGAAGGATCATTTGCGGCGGCTGGCTTAAGCCTAAGGTTTCCGCCAGCTGTTTACGGAACGCTTTATCCTCCAGCATCTGGCTCACCGGCTGAACAGAGATGCCGTAGCGGACGGCATCCAGCCAGAAGGCCTGCAGATTCATGCCGCTGCGCAACATCAGCGGAAAGGTTTCTTCTCCGCCGATGATAAAAAATCCGGCGCTTTGCGCTACGCTGCTGGCCGTTTTACTGATGCTTTCCGCGGCGAAGGATTCTCCCTGGGCTTTTTGCCGATCGAAAAATGAGTAATAGAGCAGTTTTTTTATCCCGGTGATGCCTAACTGTTCTGCGGGCAGGCCGTCTTTCAACCGGCGGGCCTCTTCGTTGGAAAAGCGCAGCCAGTGAGCGAACTCCGCTCTTTTGGCCGCATCGAGCGCCTGAGCCTTTGCTGCCTGGATGGCAAAACTCTCAAGCTTATTAAACCCGGCGCTGCCGCGTGGATAATAATTTAAATACGGCTGGTGCTGTTTGAGCAGGGCAGCGAGATCGCGGGGCGCAAGGGCAATATCCTGAAACGGACGTTTGTCGGTGTGCCGGCGCTCAATTAACTTCAGCACGGCGGGCTGTTTGAGAGAAGAGGCGCGGTGGAGGGGGCTTAACGTCATGCGGGCAACATCACCATTGCGCGCCATCGCCGGTAAAATGTCTATTTCCGCCCGCATGCCAAATGCGGCGGCTGCCTGGCGGAAGTTCTCCAGGAACGCGCCCAGAGAAATACTGGCTTCTCGCCCCGCCGGGTCGATATGCGGGAGGGCTTTACTGCGGTCGAACGCCAGGGTGAATCGCCGTGCGTCCGGGTTATAGCGAATCTGCCAGGGCTGAGTATTATGCGCATTTGGCGCCAGCGAGGCGTAATACACTATATGGCGCTGTTCGGTTGGCAGCGCAAATGGTAGTGAAAGATCTTTGGTCAGGCGCAGGGGCTTCGCTTTATGATAGGCACAGGCGCAAACCACTATCATACCTATTAGTAAGGACAGAAATATTTTCTTTATCATCGACTCGCGCCTTTTTCTATCATTAATAATAAAGCGTCAAAAGCGAAGTTAAGAAAGGATTTTCGGTCCTTCTCAAGATGCCGCAAAATATAGGCTTCTTTACTTGCTGATTTCTCTATCAGCCCGGTCAGGCAGAGCCAGAACAGCATCATGACGTCTGCCATTGGAGCATTTAACTGAAGCTCTTTGTTTGCTGCCGCGTGGGAAATTTCTCCGGCGATAATATGATTAATCTCCTCGCCGAGCATATAGATATTAGTCAGTACTTTATTATTTTTCATCTCTTTTTCTGAGCAACCTATTTTCCCGGTAATGCCGGGGAAATAGACGATGCCGGAGTCGTGGATAGCAACCAACGACTGGCAAAGCTCATGATAAAACTCGCGGAAGGGGGCCTGCCGGCTGACTATTTTAACCACCTCCTGGTGAAAGCGCTCCATTCCATCGAGAATAAGGTGATCGACAATATCCTGTTTACGGTCAAAGTAGGTGTAAAGCGTAGTTTTACTGAATCCGGCTTCGTGCGCAATCTCATCCATGGTCGTTCCTTCTATACCACGGTTAAGAAATAACGTATTGGCGGTGGCCAGAATAACCGTTCTATTAAAATCAGCCAGCTGAATCTTTCGTTTGCTATTCATTGAATATCCCTATTATTTAGATTCGCGTTGTCCATTAAGTGCGATTTATGAACTAATAGTACAAATATAAAACTATGAGTCCAGTTGTTTGGCTTTATGGTATTAAATAATAAGAATATGACCCGGATATATATTGATAATTTCTGGATGCAGGTATTAATATTTATTAAAGGAATGATTTGCGATTAGCCATAAAAAAAGCCAGTCAGTTGACTGGCTTTTTTGCGCTAAGCGGCGATGATTAATCGTCGAGGAAGCTACGCAGCACTTCAGAACGGCTCGGATGGCGCAATTTACGCAGCGCCTTCGCTTCGATCTGACGGATACGTTCGCGGGTTACGTCGAACTGTTTACCCACTTCTTCCAGCGTGTGATCGGTATTCATGTCAATACCAAAGCGCATACGCAGGACTTTTGCTTCACGGGCGGTCAGGCCAGCCAGAACGTCATGGGTGGCGGCGCGCAGGCTCTCAGTGGTGG
The DNA here is from genome assembly GCF_051835185.1 of Klebsiella sp. K5-306. Classification (NCBI taxonomy): domain Bacteria; kingdom Pseudomonadati; phylum Pseudomonadota; class Gammaproteobacteria; order Enterobacterales; family Enterobacteriaceae; genus Klebsiella; species Klebsiella sp. K5-306. The sequence goes on along the minus strand of NZ_JAIFJY010000007.1, from coordinate 79,394 downwards.
CAGAGTCCAGCGGCAGCTCGAGGGTGTTATCCTCGATGAAATCTCCCAGATGCGAATCTTCATCGTCGCCAATCGGCGTTTCCATGGAGATCGGCTCTTTGGCGATTTTCAGCACCTTACGGATTTTATCTTCCGGCATCAGCATACGCTCGGCCAGCTCTTCCGGTGTCGGTTCGCGGCCCATCTCCTGCAGCATCTGGCGGGAAATACGGTTGAGCTTGTTGATAGTCTCAATCATATGCACCGGAATACGGATGGTGCGCGCCTGGTCTGCGATAGAGCGGGTGATCGCCTGACGGATCCACCAGGTTGCGTAGGTGGAGAACTTGTAGCCGCGACGGTATTCAAACTTATCTACCGCTTTCATCAGACCGATGTTACCTTCCTGGATCAGATCGAGGAACTGCAGACCGCGGTTGGTGTATTTCTTGGCGATCGAGATAACCAGACGCAGGTTCGCTTCAACCATCTCTTTCTTCGCGCGGCGCGCTTTCGCTTCACCGATGGACATGCGACGGTTGATATCTTTTACCTGCTCAATGGTCAGGCCGGTCTCTTGTTCAATCTGCTGCAGTTTCATCAGGCCGCGCTGAACGTCTTCTTTCACGTCAAGCAGCTTTTCTGACCACGGCTTATTCATCGCGATGGCCGCATTGAACCAGGTTTCGCTGGTTTCGTTGCCGGTAAACAGAGTGATGAAGTTTTTCTTCGGCATTTTGCACTGCTCAACGCACAGCTTCATGATGATACGTTCTTGAGTACGAACGCGATCCATCATGATGCGCATGCTGTTAACCAGGTAATCGAACTGCTTCGGCACCAGGCGGAACTGTTTGAACACTTCAGACAGCTTGAGAATCTCTTCCTGCGCTGCGGCGTGGCTACGACCTTTCGCTTTGATGGTATCGCGGGTCAGTTCGTACTGCGTGCGCAGCTCGGCGAATTTCTCGCGCGCCAGCTCAGGATCGATGCTGTTGTCATCATCGCTGCTGTCGTCGTCTTCTTCTTCATCTTCGTCTTCGTCGTCATCCATCTCTTCCTGAGAGAGTTCAGAACCGACGTGCGTCGCCGTTGGCGCCATGTCTTCTTCGGCGTTCGGGTCAACAAAACCGGTGATCAGATCGGACAGACGCGCCTCTTCCGCCTCAACGCGATCGTACTGCTCCAGCAGATAGGTGATGGCTTCCGGGTATTCAGCAACCGAGCACTGCACCTGGTTAATACCGTCTTCGATACGTTTAGCGATGTCGATTTCGCCTTCGCGCGTCAGCAGTTCGACGGTACCCATTTCACGCATGTACATGCGCACCGGGTCGGTAGTGCGTCCGATTTCAGACTCAACGCTGGAGAGAACCTGCGCCGCAGCTTCTTCCGCATCTTCGTCAGTATTGTTGTTAGTTTCAGCAAGCAAAAGATCATCGGCATCCGGTGCTTCTTCCATCACCTGAATGCCCATGTCGTTGATCATTTGGATGATGTCTTCGATCTGATCGGAGTCGACGATATCTTCCGGCAGATGGTCATTGACCTCGGCATAGGTCAGATAGCCTTGCTCCTTACCACGTTGGACAAGAAGCTTCAGCTGTGACTGCGGGTTTTGCTCCATAAGACGGTATCCACACTTAATTCGTTTGATTGGTGTAAGCAGATGAACTGCCAACATTTAAAGCGAGGGCGTACTTATATTTTTGCCGCTGCGCCTCGCGCGGCTGTCGGGGTCTTCCCGAACGATATTCGGCACTTAAGCCGTTAAATTCATTTTTTTTCCAGGGCTTGTCTGATTTCCCAGAACTCCCGGCGTTCTTCACTGCTTAAACCGTGAGTGCGGTCGCGAGCTATCAACTCTTCTTGCCGCTGTTCAAGCATTGCATCAAAAATTCGGTTTAGCGTGTCGGTGAACATTTTTTCAACATTCTCATCCCTTATATCGTTCCAGGCTGAGAGTTTTTCAAGTGTTGAGTATTCACTAGTCCCGCGATAGTTCTCTAATAGCTGCCCCGTGGTCAGGCCCGGCTGCGCAACACAGAGGTTCACCAGCTCGGAGAAGAGGCTGAGTCCCGGTAATTTGCTCTGCGCCAGCCCCTGCAAAGGGGGCACCAGCGGCGCCAGATTGGGATTCTGCACCAGCAGTCCTATAAGTATACGCATAGGCGTCTGTTTTATCTGCTGAGCCGGGCGTACGACGCCACTTTCTGCCTGTTTCGGCATTAAACGATCAAGCTGGGTATCATCAAAAATGCCCAGCTTCAGGCCCAGCATCTGGCGCAGCTGAATACGATGCGCATCGCCAGGCACCTGGCTAATGAGCGGCAGCGCTAGTGCGGCCAGCTGCGTACTGCCATCCGGCGAACTCAGATCGACCTGCGGTAAGAGACTGTTAAATAAAAACATGGAGAGCGGCTGAGCCTGCTCCATCCGTGCTTCAAAAGCCTCTTTACCCTCTTTACGTACCAGCGTATCCGGATCTTCACCATCGGGCAGGAACATAAAGCGTAGCTGACGACCATCGGTCATGTACGGCATTGCCGTTTCCAGCGCACGCCATGCGGCATCTCGACCGGCGCGGTCGCCGTCGTAACAGCAAATTACGTTGTTCGTCGCACGGAATAATATATGCATGTGGTCGGCCGTGGTCGATGTACCCAGCGATGCAACGGCATAGTTAATACCGTACTGCGCCAGAGCGACGACATCCATATACCCTTCGACAACCAGCAACCGCGGTGGTTCTGCCTGGTGCTGCTGCGCTTCATAAAGGCCGTAAAGCTGGCGGCCCTTATGGAAAATATCGGTCTCCGGGGAGTTGAGGTATTTCGGCGTATCGTTACCCAGTACGCGACCACCAAATCCAATCACCCGGCCTCGTTTGTCGCGAATCGGAAACATCACGCGATTGCGGAAACGGTCGTAAGTTCTTCCCTGGTCATTATTGACCAGCATTCCGGCATCGAGCAGCAGTTTCCTGTTGTCGACATTACCGCCGAAACGTTTTAATGCGTTATCCCAGCCTGGCGGCGCAAAACCAATAGCAAACTGCTGGACAACTTCGGCACTCAGGCCGCGTTGCTCCAGGTACTGGCGCGCAGGTTCGGCATTAGGTTGGTTGAAGGATTGCTGATAAAAGTCATTTAACCCTTCCATTAGCTGATAGAGATTTTGCCGCTGATGGCGCTCTATCTGACTCAGGCCCGTTCCGGCTTCATACGGCACTTCAAGATTATGCATAGCAGCCAGCTCTTCGACGGTTTCCACGAACTCGAGCTTGTCGTAGTTCATCAGGAAGTCGATAGCGTTGCCGTGCGCACCGCAGCCAAAGCAGTGGTAAAACTGTTTTTCACCGTTGACGGTGAAAGAGGGGGTTTTTTCGTTATGGAACGGACAGCACGCGTGATAATTCTTGCCCTGCTTTTTCAGCTTCACCCGCGCGTCGATCAGATCGACGATATCGGTGCGCGCCAGCAGGTCATTGATAAATACTCGTGGAATTCGTCCAGCCATATGCCCCGTTGTATACACTTCCCCTTCAAACTGCCTCTGCGTTGGCTTCGCTCGTTCACCCCTGTCGCTTACTTCAGTAAGCTCCGGGGACTTACTCCCTTGCCGCCTTGATGCATCTTGAATGATTGGGTGTATATGCTAATGCATAAACGAAAATAAGCCGCGCATTCCTTTCGGAAGCACGGCCTTACAACTACAACTCGGTCTGAATTGAGAGCCTGGCTCCCAACAGATTAGTACAGACGAGTGCGGCGTGCGTTTTCGCGAGCCAGTTTCTTCGCGTGACGTTTCACTGCGGAAGCTTTAGCGCGTTTACGTTCGGTAGTCGGTTTTTCATAGAACTCACGACGACGAACTTCCGCCAGAACACCTGCTTTTTCGCATGAACGTTTGAAGCGACGCAGCGCTACGTCGAACGGCTCGTTTTCACGTACTTTAATTACCGGCATGTAACTCTCACCTTTGATAAATTCGGTTTGCCGCTGGCATCAACGCCAGCTTATTTCAAAATGGTGCGGAATTTTACTGCAATTGCTGCTGCTTTGTAAAGCACCGACGCGATTTTTGAAAGGGACTTTTATAAGGACAGGGAGTATACACGAAGTGAGCGCCAGGGGTGAGGAAAGTTTTACATCAACCCGCATTGGTCCTACACTGCGCGGTATTGAAACGAGGTAAAACTAGCCATGCGTGTACTGGGAATTGAAACATCCTGCGATGAAACCGGCATCGCCATTTATGACGACGAAAAAGGTCTGTTAGCCAACCAGCTGTATAGTCAGGTGAAATTGCATGCTGACTACGGCGGCGTGGTGCCTGAACTGGCCTCGCGCGACCACGTGCGTAAAACCGTCCCTCTGATTCAGGCGGCGCTCAAAGAGGCCGGGATGACGGCAAAAGATATTGATGCCGTTGCGTATACGGCGGGCCCAGGCCTGGTTGGCGCGCTGCTGGTCGGCGCGACGGTAGGCCGCTCGCTGGCCTTCGCGTGGAACGTGCCGGCGATCCCGGTACACCATATGGAAGGGCATCTGTTGGCGCCGATGCTGGAAGATAATCCGCCGCAGTATCCGTTTGTCGCGCTACTGGTTTCCGGCGGCCATACCCAGCTGATTAGCGTCACCGGTATTGGCCAGTATGAGCTGTTAGGCGAGTCGATTGACGACGCGGCAGGGGAAGCCTTCGATAAGACGGCTAAACTGCTCGGCCTGGATTACCCTGGCGGCCCGATGCTGTCGAAGATGGCCTCCCAGGGCACCGAAGGGCGTTTTGTCTTTCCGCGCCCGATGACCGACCGTCCCGGGCTGGATTTTAGTTTCTCAGGCCTGAAAACCTTTGCTGCCAACACCATCCGCAGCAACGGCGATGACGACCAGACGCGCGCCGATATCGCCCGCGCTTTCGAAGACGCGGTCGTGGATACGCTGATGATCAAGTGCCGCCGGGCGCTGGAGCAAACCGGTTTTAAACGGCTGGTGATGGCTGGCGGCGTCAGCGCTAACCGTACGCTGCGCGCGAAGCTGGCGGAAATGATGAAAAAGCGCGGCGGGGAAGTCTTCTATGCCCGTCCTGAATTCTGTACCGATAACGGTGCGATGATTGCCTATGCGGGTATGGTTCGTCTGCGTTCCGGGGCAAAAGCGGAGCTGGGCGTCACCGTTCGTCCGCGCTGGCCGCTGGCTGAACTTCCGGCGGCATAATTTCTGCTGTTTTACAGGCCGACGTCCTGTCGGCCTGCCTTCTCGACTTATTCCATACTCTTACACAGCGAGCAAATCGCCCCCTGATGTTTATGCGAATGCATCACGTCAGGACGTTCGTACTCTTCCCGGCAGCTCAGGCAGCGGTAAACGGTGATCGACGCATTACCCTGCGCATCGTAGCGCGGCTCGGCGATACCGTCATCGTGCTGTTTAATGTAATAGCGCCCGCGGGTGGCGATTCCCATGACCGGCGTCATCACGAACGCTACCGCCAGCGCGATCAGCGGCGAGAACGGTGCCAGCGTTTCGCCCAACAGGCCGAAGAAGGCGCTAATCGAAAGGCCTGCCGCGAGGGCAAAAGAGACTACGCCTACCGGGTTGACGTTGTAGATCATCCCGCGGCGATACTCCGGCTGCGCCGGCGCCAGCTTCAGCACCCCTTTATTGACGGTGATATCGGTGGCGACCACCACCACCCAGGCGATGGCAAAGTTAGAATAGAAGCCAAGGATCCACGCCAGAGCGCTAAACATGTCGCCCTCCATCAGGGCGAGAGCAATCGTCAGGTTGACGATGACGAAAATAATTCTCCCCGGATAACGTTTGGTGGTGCGCGTCCAGGCGCTGGTCCACGCCAGCGAGCCGGAATAGGCGTTAGTGACGTTTATTTTTATCTGCGAGATAACCACCAGCACCACCGCGAGGGTGAGCGCCAGCCAGCCAGGGACCAGGTTATCGAAGACGCTGACGAACTGCTGTACCGGTTCGGTGTTGTGCACCGCCGGGAAGCGGGTCAGCAGATAGAACCCGAGAAAAGCGCCGATAATCTGTTTAATCGCACCTAACACGACCCAGCCCGGACCGGCGGAGAACACCGCCAGCCACCAGCTTTTGCTGTTTTCTGCGGTCTTCGGCGGCATAAAGCGCAGGTAGTCGATCTGCTCGCCAATCTGCATGATCAGCGACAGGCATACCCCCGCGCCGAGCATAATGGCGGTTAAATCTACCGTTGAGGCGTTGTTTTTACCGGCGAAGTTCATAAAGCCGTCCACCAGATCCGGGTCTTTGGCGATAAGCCACGCCACCGGAACCACCATCAGGACCAGCCACAGCGGCGTCGTCCAGACCTGAAGGCGAGTCAGCGCCTTCATGCCGTAGACCACCAGCGGCAATACCATCAGGGTGGCGATGAGGTAGCCCATCCACAGCGGGATCCCTAAGCCCACCAGCAGCCCCTGCGCCATAATCGAGCCTTCGAGGGCGAAAAAGATAAAGGTAAATCCGGCAAAGATAATGCTGGTGATCACCGAGCCAAAGTAGCCGAAACCGGCGCTGCGGGTGATTAAGTCGAGGTCGATGTTATAGCGCGCGGCGGTAATCGCCAGCGGAATACCGGTAAGAAAAATAACCAGTGCCGCCAGCAGGATCGCGTAAATCGCATTGGTGGTACCCCAGGCCATGCCGATGCTGGCGCCGATAGAAAAGTCGGCCAGGTAGGCGATACCGCCTAATGCCGTCACCGCGACAACCCCTGGTCCCCAGCGGCGAAAGCTCAGCGGGGCATAGCGAAGCGTATAGTCTTCCAGCGTTTCTTTGGAGCCGGAGGCACTGGTTTGCGCAGGTAAATCAGTTTTTATATCCAGTGATGACATAGTCATTCCTTAATGGTTGGGCATGACTGGAATTAGCAAACCTTATGCCACATCGCAGGGCAGGCGCTGTCAGGGCTTCATGAAGGGGATGGCTAAAGAGAGGGCAGGGTATGCACCATCCCGACATCTTTGCGTCGGGATGGTGCAGAGGTTATTTGCCGAGCATACCTTTGTCTTCGATAAAGGCGATGATATTTTGCAGGCCGTCGCCGCTTTTCAGGTTGGTGAAGCTCCACGGACGTTCGCCGCGCATGCGCAGGGTATCGCGCTCCATCACTTCCAGAGACGCGCCCACGTACGGTGCAAGATCGGTTTTGTTGATCACCAGGAAGTCGGATTTGGTGATCCCCGGCCCGCCTTTGCGCGGGATCTTTTCTCCTTCCGCCACGTCGATGACGTAGATGGTGAGATCCGCCAGCTCCGGGCTAAAGGTCGCGCTCAGGTTATCGCCGCCGCTTTCCACAAAGATCAGATCGAGATTGCCGAATTTCTCGCTTAGCGCTTCCACTGCGGCCAGGTTCATCGATGCGTCTTCGCGAATGGCGGTATGCGGGCAGCCGCCGGTTTCGACGCCGACAATTCGCTCTGGCTCCAGGGCGCCGGCTTCGGTGAGAATGCGCTGATCTTCTTTGGTGTAGATATCGTTGGTCACCACCGCCAGCTGCCAGGTGTCGCGCATGGCTTTGCAGAGGGCTTCCAGCAGCGCGGTTTTTCCGGAGCCGACCGGGCCGCCGACGCCGACGCGCAGCGGTTGCTTAATTATGTTCATATCTTCTCCTAAGAACGGAATAATCGGGAATACTGGGTTTCGTGCCGCGAGGAAGCGATAGCCGCAAGCGGCGTCGCCGAACCGATTGCGCAATCCGGGGCCGCAAGGGCGCTGTCCATGTCCGCCGCATAGCGGTCGCACAGGCGCAGAATCAACTGCTGGGCCGCCTGCTGGCCGAAGGGCACCAGCTTGACGCCCGCCATCACCGCGCTTTCAATCCAGCTATAGCCAAGGCTCAGGGCCAGGTCAGTAATGGCTATTTGCCAGCGTACGCCAAGCCACGCCATACCGGTTAACTGGCTTTGCTGACACAGCTTGCGCCACTCGGGCGGGCAGTCCGGCTGCCAGTCGGCCAGCAGCCGGGTGAAGGCTGCGCCGCGGTTGCGCTCTTCATCGCGCAGCTCGCGGGTTTCCCGGCAGGCGAGCAGATAAGCGGTCCAGCGCCGGGCACAGTCCAGATCGCCCGCTTCGCAGGCCCGGTAGAGCCGGGCAAACAGCGGCAGGTCGACGGTAAAAAAGCTCTGCTCCATCTGCCGCAGCTGCCAGCGCTCAAAGGCGGCGGTATCCGTTACCCAGCCCGCTTCCACCGCCCACTCCAGCCCCTGGGACCAGCTGTAGCCGCCAACCGGGAGGCTGCTGCTGGCAAGCTGCATCAGCCGCAGACGTTTTTCCGGCGTCGGCATTTAGTGGCTGTGCTCGTGATTGTGATGATGATGATGGCCGTGCGACTCGCTGGCGTAGGCGCCGGCTTCCGGTTCAAACGGCAGATGCGCGAAATCCACGGCCAGGCCAAACTGGCGCAGCATATCGTCCAGGACGTGGTCGTGATGGTAGCGCAGCTCGCCGGGCATAATCTGCAGCGGGACATGGCGATTGCCGAGGTGATAGCAGGCTTTCGCCAGCATAAAAGGATCCTCGCAGCGCACGACCGAAACGGCTTCATCGGCGGCAATCACTTCAATGAATTCGCTGCCGTTTTCGTTACTGAGAATATCGCCGCCGCGCAGCAGCAGACCGCGCGGCAGCAGCAGGCCCGCCTGACGGCCATCGTTGAGGGTGACTTTAATACGGCTTTTTACCCGCACGTCAATCGGCAGGGTAACGCTGGCCGTGGCCTGCGCCGGGGTCTCTACCCGCTGGGTCAAATAAAGCATTTGCGCTCCTTAAAACAGGAAATAACGTTGCGCCATGGGTAACACGTCCGCCGGTTCGCTGGTTATCAGTTCGCCGTCGATGCGCACCTCGTAGGTTTGTGAATCCACGGTAATATTGGGCAACAGGCCGTTGTGGTGCATATCGGCTTTTTGTACCGTGCGGCAGCCTTTAACCACCGCCGTCGCGCTGTGCAGGTTCAGCCGTTCAGCGACGCCGTTTTCCGCCGCCGCCTGCGACAGGAAGGTCAAACGGCAGCGGTGACGAGCGCTGCCCAGCGCGCCGAACATCGGGCGATAGTGCACCGGCTGCGGCGTCGGGATAGATGCGTTGATGTCGCCCATCGGCGCCATGGCGATCATGCCGCCTTTGACGATCGTCGCCGGTTTTACGCCGAAGAATGCCGGGGACCACAGCACCAGATCCGCCAGTTTCCCCACTTCAATCGAACCGACTTCATGGGCGATACCGTGGGTTAACGCCGGATTAATGGTGTATTTGGCGATATAGCGCTTCACGCGGAAGTTATCGTTATCGCCGCTCTCTTCCGCCAGCGGGCCGCGCTGAACTTTCATCCGGTGCGCCACCTGCCAGGTACGTAACACCACTTCGCCGACGCGACCCATGGCCTGCGAATCGGACGAGGTAAGGGAGAAGGCGCCCAGGTCGTGCAGGACGTCTTCCGCGGCGATGGTTTCCCGCCGAATGCGCGATTCGGCAAACGCCACGTCCTCGGCGATATCCGGGTCGAGATGATGGCAAACCATCAGCATGTCCAGATGCTCGTCAATGGTGTTGACGGTGTAGGGCAGCGTCGGATTAGTCGACGAGGGCAGAATATTGGGGTGTGCGCAGGCGGTAATAATATCTGGCGCATGGCCGCCGCCCGCGCCTTCGGTATGGAAAGTATGGATAGTGCGCCCGCCGATGGCCGCCAGGGTATCCTCAACGAATCCCGACTCGTTAAGGGTATCGCTGTGCAGCGCAACCTGAACGTCCATTTCGTCGGCTACGGTCAGCGCGCAGTTGATTGCCGCTGGCGTCGCGCCCCAGTCTTCGTGAATTTTCAGGCCGATAACCCCGGCCGCGACCTGCTCACGCAGCGCATCCGGATTCGAGCCATTACCTTTACCCAGCAGGCCGACATTGACCGGCAGGCTGTCCGCAGCCTGCAGCATCCGCGAGATGTACCACGGACCCGGGGTGCAGGTCGTGGCGTGGGTACCCGCCGCCGGGCCGGTCCCGCCGCCGATCATGGTGGTGACGCCGGAGACCAGCGCTTCTTCCGCCTGCTGCGGGCAGATCCAGTGAATATGCGTATCGACGCCGCCGGCGGTGACGATCTTGCCTTCTGCGGCAATAATTTCCGTGGCCGCGCCGATCGGGATCGTGACGTTGGGTTGAATATCCGGGTTGCCGGCTTTGCCGATGGCGAAGATCCTTCCATCTTTGACGCCGATATCGGCTTTAACGATCCCCCAGTAATCGACGATCAGGGCATTAGTCAGCACCAGATCCGCGCACCCGGCAGAAAGCATCTGCCCCTGTCCCATACCGTCGCGGATCACTTTACCGCCGCCGAATTTGACCTCTTCGCCGTAGGTGGTCAAATCATCTTCGACCTCGATCCACAGCTCGGTGTCCGCCAGACGAACTTTATCGCCGGTGGTGGGGCCGAACATGTCGGCATAGGCTTGACGTGAAATCTCACTCATCATTTGCCTCCAGCTCACCCATTATTTCGCCGCGAAAACCGTGCACGACGCGGGCTCCGGCCAGCGCTACCAGCTCCACCTCGCGCTTTTGGCCCGGCTCGAAGCGCACTGCGGTTCCGGCCGCGATATTGAGACGGTAGCCCGTTGCCTGCTGGCGATCGAACTTCAGCGCCGGGTTGACCTCGGCGAAGTGATAATGGGAGCCGACCTGAATCGGCCGGTCGCCGTGATTTTCAACGATAATGCAGCAGGTAGCCCGGCCAACGTTAAGCGCTATCTGGCCCGGTTTAACCTGATATTCTCCTGGGATCATCGCGCTACCTCAGATTATCGGGTTATGGACGGTAACCAGCTTCGAACCGTCCGGAAAGGTGGCTTCGACCTGGATATCGGGGATCATTTCCGGTACGCCTTCCATGACCTGCTCGCGGCTCAGGACGTGGCGCCCTTCTTCCATTAGCTCTGCGACGCTTCTGCCGTCGCGCGCGCCCTCCATAATAAAAGCGCTAATCAGGGCCACGGATTCGGGATAGTTGAGCTTCAGGCCGCGGGCCAGGCGACGCTCCGCCACCAGCGCAGCGGTAAACAGCAACAGTTTGTCTTTTTCTCTGGGTGTCAGTTCCATAGCGTTCTCTTAAGTCAGCCAGATTCGGGGGAGTACCGGAGATTTGCCGGTCAGGTGCGGGCGCATAAACTGCCAGATATCGCGCATCGCCCGCTGGCAACGCAGATTATCGTCACTTAAAAAGCGTACCGTCAGCAGGCCGTCGGTGAGCGTGGCGCCGGCATAGTTTGCCAGCGGCGTAAGTTTTTCGCGTACGCCTTCCAGCAGCGTCTCGTTCGCCGGGTAGAACAGCATTGTTCCCACCCATGGCTGCTGCGCGATGCAGGCCAGCTCTCCATCGGCCAGGTTCAGGCGCTCAATCAGCAGCGGAGAGCCGTCGACCCACACCTCCAGTCGGTTGGCGAGCGCGCCGTGGCTAAAGGTTTCGCCGATGACCGGACGGCCAAGACATAGCAGGTCCCAGGCCAGCAGCGTGCTGGAGGAGGAGAGGTGAAACGCAGTATGCAAAGCGGCGTGAGCGCCGGGAAAGAAAATGGCATCCTGCGGCAACCACTCGAGCGTTGCGTTATCGCCCAGCGTCAGGGTTTGCAGAAGCCGCGCCTGCGCGCCGCTGCTGCGATAAAACTTGCTGGCGCCGGGCATGGTGATCAGCGTATGGCAATCGGACTCAATCGTGGCGCTGATGGTGAGTTCATCGCCGCCGACGATACCGCCGGGCGGATGAAGCAGATAGAGGTGGCAGGTCTCTTCTTCGGGATAAAACGGACGCTGAACGGTGAGTGGACCGACATGACGACGGGAGGCGAGCGTTGTTTTCCCGCCGAGAAGCTGAAAGCGGAGGTCCAGCGTGGCCTGCCAGCCTTTTTTATTCTGTGGTAACACCGTGCCGTGCAATGTCGCGCCCCTGCAAAATCAAGATAAAACAGCAGCGAAGAGTATTGATCGGGGGCCAACCATCCCGGTCATATGAAAAGCTTATGCCCGTCATACTTCGAGCCGCAGCCGCGTTGGCTACGGGCTACTCGGCCCATCCATGGGCCTCGCCCTGGCGGGCCGTCGCAAGCGACGTTCAAATCTGCTCCCGGCAGATTTGTCGTTCGCCCGAATCACTGACTGGAGTAAGTTCATCGGGACTCACTCACCGCCTTGCCGCGAAGTTGCGTCGAAGCAAAGGTTATTTCTGCTCCGGCGTTTTTTTCTTCTTTTTGAACCGGGTCCAGATGCGGGTTTCCTGACGCCGCCACAGACGCTGAATGTTGTCGTGATGGCGCAGCAGAATCAGGCATGAGAGCATCGAAACCGGGAAAGTATACTGCGGTTTGAACCACCAGACATAGAATGGCGCGATCAGCGCGCTGACGATCGCCCCCAGCGAGGAGTAGCCGCTGAGCAGAATCGTGAGCAGCCAGGTTCCGGCCATCACGCCGGTGAGATCCCAGCCGATAGGGGCGATGGCACCGAAAGCGGTCGCCACGCCTTTACCGCCGCGAAAGTTAAAAAATACCGGCCAGATATGGCCTACGCAGGCGGCAATGGCCACCAGACCGAGCCAGAACGGCGTCAGGCCTAGCGCCCACGCTCCCCAGACCGGCAGCATGCCTTTCAGTACGTCAAAAATAAGCACCGCTACGGCTGCGCCCTTGCCGCCAATTCGCAGGACGTTAGTCGCCCCTGGATTGCCGGAGCCGCTGTCGCGAGGGTCGGGAAGGCCAGCGAGGCGGCAAACGAGAATGGCGCTGGAGATTGAGCCGCAGAGGTAGGCGAGGATAACCAGTCCAGGCGCGATTGCACTCATCAGCTGTTCCATTTTGAAAGTGTCGTTTTATCCCCGGTGCGCTGCGCGTTATCCGCGCATTGGCTCGCAGAGACCCATAGCGATGCTATGCTCCTGGGGCCTTGCCGCGTCGCTCTCTTCCTGCAACGCAAATTATTTAGGGGATGTCTTTGCATCTGTGGATAATACGCATAATTGGCCGGAAGTGGTATCCGGTTTAGCCAAAAAGCAGGCAGGTCGTGATGGATATTGTATTTATAGAGCAACTTTCGGTAATCACCACTATTGGTGTTTATGACTGGGAACAAACCATTGAACAGAAGCTGGTGTTCGATATCGAAATGGCGTGGGATAACCGCAAAGCGGCGGCCAGCGATGATGTCAGCGATTGTCTCAGCTATGCTGATATCAGCGAGGCGGTCATCAACCACGTTGAAGGCGGGCGCTTTGCGCTGGTCGAGCGCGTGGCGGAAGAGATTGCTGACCTGCTGCTGGAAAAGTTTCAATCTCCATGGGTGCGTATTAAAGTCAGCAAGCCTGGCGCGGTAGCCCGGGCGGCCAACGTTGGCGTCGTGATTGAACGTGGCCTTAATCTGAAACAAAACTTTTCAGGTCATACTCGTTAAACAAATTGTGTTTATACCGGTCATAGAATCCGACCATCAGGCTATTTTATTTGCCGTTTTGTCCCCGGGAAGCGCCCGAAAGCCGCGCGTACAACCTGTACGCTCCCGTTTCTGCGCGCTGTCCGTGGCCAATATTGAAGCCTGATAGCCTGGTTATTCGTTTCTGGTTTTTTCATATTACTTTTTAAAGGGTTTAATTGGATGAGCGATATACACTCGCTGCTGGTGGCGGCAATATTGGGTGTGGTTGAAGGTTTGACCGAGTTTTTACCTGTTTCCAGTACTGGTCATATGATTATTGTCGGTCATCTGCTGGGTTTTGAAGGCGATACCGCAAATACGTTTGAAGTAGTGATTCAGCTTGGTTCCATTCTTGCCGTTGTTGTGATGTTCTGGCGTCGTCTGTTCGGCCTTATCGGTATTCATTTCGGCAAAAAGCCCGAGCATGAAGGCCAGGGCAGCGGTCGCCTGTCGCTTATCCATATTCTCTTGGGGATGATCCCGGCGGTAGTGCTGGGGCTGATTTTCCACGATACCATCAAGTCTCTGTTTAACCCGATAAACGTGATGTACGCGCTGATTGTCGGCGGCGTGCTGCTGATCGCAGCGGAAGTGCTGAAGCCAAAACAGCCCCGCGCGGTGGGCATTGATGATATGACCTATCGTCAGGCGTTCGTGATCGGCTGTTTCCAGTGTCTGGCGCTGTGGCCGGGCTTCTCGCGTTCCGGGGCGACAATTTCCGGCGGGATGCTGATGGGCGTAAGCCGCTATGCGGCCTCTGAGTTCTCATTCCTGCTGGCGGTGCCGATGATGATGGGCGCGACCGTACTGGATATGTACAAAAGTATTGGTTTCCTCAACGCCAGCGATATTCCGATGTTTGCCGTCGGTTTTATCACGGCGTTTATCGTCGCGCTGATTGCGATTAAAACCTTCCTGCAGCTGATTAAACGTATTTCGTTTATCCCGTTTGCCATCTATCGCTTTATCGTCGCGGCAGCGGTGTACGTGGTCTTCTTCTAAGCGCCAGCCCTCAGTCCTGCGGCTGGGGGCAACGCTTTTCTTTCCAGCGGGCGACGGCCTGAATCCGCCGACGCGTCAGCTCTTCACGAATCTCAATTCCCTGAAACCCTTCCGCAACGACCTCTTTTGTTGAGACCGCTCGGGCAACGTCCCATGCTTCCAGCAGCAGGCGACCCTGAGGGTAATCGCAGGCCTCAAAACCGGTGCGCCCGCGCACGTCGGCTTCACTGGTCAAGGCGATTTGCCTGACCCGCTGCGGCTTGCGCCAGGCATCAATATTATCGAACAGCTTGACCAGCGTTTTTGGCTGCAGCATGGGCAGGGTGTGAATCAGATCGTGAAATTCGGCGACCAGCTTTGCCAGATCGCGCAGCTCGTTGGGTACCCGCAGACGGGCGCAGAGCTGTTCGACCAGCTTTACGCCAGCCGGGCCGTGACCATGATGACGCGGCCAGAGCTCTTTTGGCGTCAGTCCTTTCCCGAGGTCGTGGCACAGGGTAGCGAAACGTACGTCGATTTCGGGTGACAGCATCGCCGCCATGGTGACGGTCATCAGGGTGTGCAGGCCGGTGTCGATTTCCGGGTGCCATTTAGCCGGAGCCGGTACGCCGTAAAGGGCGTCGACTTCCGGGAACAGCACCTTGAGCGCGCGGCAGTCGCGTAAGGTCTGGAAGAAGACCTGCGGGTTGCGGGTGGTAAGGGCGCTTTCCGTCTCTTTCCATACCCGCTCCGGCGTGAGATGCGCAAGCTCACCGGCATCGGCCATTGCGCGCATCAGCGCCATGGTTTCATCGGCGATACGAAACCCCAGATGCGCGTAGCGGGCGGCAAAACGCGCCACGCGCAGAACGCGTAGCGGATCCTCGCTAAAGGCGGGCGAGACGTGGCGCAGCAGGCGCTGGCGTAAATCAGACTGGCCGCCGTAGGGATCGATAATCTGACCGTCGGCGTCCTGGGCCAGCGCATTGATCGTCAGATCGCGGCGCAGCAGGTCTTGCTCAAGGGTAACGTCAGCGGCGGCATAGCAGGTAAAACCGGTGTAACCGGAACCGGACTTGCGCTCGGTGCGCGCCAGGGCATATTCTTCGCGGCTTTGCGGATGAAGGAACACGGGAAAATCACGGCCTACCTGCTGGTAGCCCGCGTCAAGGAGTTGCTGAGGCGTGGCGCCAACCACGACCCAATCTTTGTCTTTAACCGGTAGCCTTAATAACGCATCTCGTACTGCACCACCGACCAGATAAACCTTCACGCCTTACTCTCCCGTCTTCATTTTCTTACGATGATACGTAAGTCTGGCAGAGAAGACGAATTAGTTCATCCAACGGTCTTTGCGTTTGCGGCTCGGTACCAGGTGCGGCAATACCAGTCCCAGAATCAGGCCGACGCCCAGCACGCCGCCGCCGTACATAAACCACTGCATGATAATGGTGCGCTGTTTGTCATCAAGCTGCAGATTTGCGGCATTCACCTTCTTCTGCGCGACAACCAGCTCATTTTTCAGCTTTTGATTCTCTTCTTTCAGGCCGTTGATGACGGCATCGCTACCGGCGACTTTCTTCTGCATGTCCGCCGTGCGCTGGTTCCAGGTGGTATCAATGTTATTCAGTTTATCGGTCAGGGTTTTGACCTGGTTTTCCAGATCCGGCACGCGAGTGCGCAGGCTGGGCTCGTTGCTCAGCTCTTTCAAGGGGATCCAGGCGGTACGGCCGCTGCTGTCGCGCACCTGAGCATAGTTAGTGCTGTCGTTAGTTTGCAGCACTGCGACTTCTTCGCCGGCGTTGATGGTGCCCACAAGGCGATAGTTATCGCCCGGACCGCTGCGCACCCAGGTATTCAGTTCATCTGAAACGTAACGTTTTTCTTCCGCGTGAACCGCCGTGGCGGCGCTCAGCGCCAGCAAAGTCAATGTAATAAGGCGTAATTTTGGCATCAGGTCATCGTTTGGTCATAAAAAGTTGAACGATAGTAGTGGCATCGCCGAAGCGACGCAAAGTTTTCCGCCACAATCGGAATCATCCATCAGGTGGCCCGGCAAAATGCGCATTGCATGGCGATTCGCCGCAAAATACTATTTACTGACAAGAAATATCGTTGTTAGTTCGCCGCAATTTCCCGGCACAGCATATAAGCGGAAGAATTCAGTCATGGCTCAAGAAATCGAATTAAAGTTTATCGTTGATCAGAATGGCGTTGACGCGCTGCGTCAGCACCTCAATACGCTGGAGGCAAAGCACACGCCCGCGGGTCAATTACTGAATATTTACTATGAAACGGCGGATAACTGGCTGCGCCGCCACGACATGGGGCTGCGCGTTCGCGGCGACCAGGGGCGCTATGAGATGACGCTGAAAATCGCCGGGCGCGTCGTCGGCGGTCTGCATCAGCGTCCGGAATATAACATTCCGCTGGAAAGCCCTGAGCTGGCGCTGGAAAAGCTTCCGGCTGAAGTCTGGCCGCAGGGTGAACTGCCGGCGGAGCTTGCTGAGAACGTACAGCCGCTTTTCAGCACCGATTTTGAGCGTGAGCGATGGGTGGTCAAAGAAGGCGACAGCGAAATTGAAATCGCACTCGATCGCGGCGAAGTCAAAGCCGGCGAGCATCAGGAACCCATTTGCGAGCTGGAGCTGGAGCTTCTGTCCGGTAATACGCAGGATATTCTGACCCTTGCCCGCGGCCTGCTGGATACCGGCGTACTGCGTCAGGGAAGCCTGAGCAAAGCGGCGCGAGGTTATCATCTGGCGCAGGGCAACGAAGAACGCCCGCTGACCGCGTTAACGATCCTTCGCGTCGCGCCGAAAGCAAGCGTCGAACAGGGGCTGGAGGCGGCGCTGGAAAGCGCGCTGGCGCACTGGCTATATCATGATGAAGTCCTCAATCGCGGCAATGCGAAAGCGAAAGCGGAGATTTTGCACGCTATCGCCCGCGTGCGGCACGCGCTGGTACTGTTTGGCGGTATTGTCCCGCGCAAGGCCACCACGCTGCTGCGTGAACGTTTGAGCGAAGCCGAGGCGGCGCTGGCGGAAGCCGAAACGACCCAGGCGGCGCTTTTCAGCGTGGCGACCGTCAGAGCGAAGCTGGCGCTCACCGATCTGCTGGTTAACCGCGGCTGGCGTCCTTTCCTGAACGCAGCCGGAGAGCAGAAAATTGCCGGATCGTTTAAACGCTTTGCGGATATTCAGCTCTCCAGGGCGGCGGCGGAGCTGAAAAACGCTTTTCGTCAGCCGTCCGCTGACGGTTATGCCGATCAGCTTCCGCGTCTGACCCGCGAAATTGACACCGTTCAGCTGTTATCCGGCGCCTATGCCGATGCTGCCGCGCCGTGGCTGGAAAACTGGCAAGAAACCCGCCGGGCGATTGCGCATAATGACAGCAGCGTTATCGAATATTTTCGTCGCCAGGCGCTGGCCGCAGAGCCGTTCTGGCTGCATAGTGGAAAACGATAATTTCAGGCCAGGGAGCCCCTAAGATGCCGCTTTCTTCGCAATTACAGCAGCACTGGCAGACGGTCGCTGGCCGGCTGCCAGCGGATTTTCCCGTATCGACGTTGAGCGATCGGGCGCAATCAGTTATGGCATTCAGCGATTTCGTCGAACAGAGTCTGATCGCGCAGCCGCAGTGGCTGGCGGAGCTTGAAAGTGCGCCCCCCGAGGCGCAGGAGTGGCATCACTACGCCGAATGGCTGCAGGTGCGCCTGGCCGAGGTCAATGATGAAGCCGCGCTGATGCGCGAGCTGCGCCAGTTTCGCCGTCGGATCATGGTGCGTATCGCCTGGGCCCAGGCGCTATCGCTGGTCAGCGAAGAGAGCAGCCTGCAGCAGCTAAGCGCGCTGGCGGAGACCTTAATCGTCGCCGCGCGCGACTGGCTATACGCTGCCTGCTGTCGCGAATGGGGCACTCCATGTAATGCTGAAGGTTCGCCGCAGCCGCTACTCATCCTCGGGATGGGCAAGCTCGGCGGCGGCGAGCTGAACTTCTCCTCCGACATCGATCTGATTTTCGCCTGGCCGGAACATGGCGCCACGCGCGGCGGGCGTCGCGAACTGGATAACGCCCAGTTTTTTACCCGCCTCGGGCAGCGCCTGATTAAGGTACTGGATCAACCCACCCAGGATGGTTTTGTCTACCGCGTGGATATGCGCCTGCGCCCGTTTGGCGATAGCGGTCCGCTGGTGTTGAGCTTTGCCGCGCTGGAAGATTATTACCAGGAGCAGGGACGCGATTGGGAGCGCTACGCGATGGTGAAAGCGCGAATTATGGGCGATAACGATGGCGTCTATGCCAACGAGCTGCGCGCCATGCTGCGGCCGTTTGTCTTCCGCCGCTATATCGATTTCAGCGTGATTCAGTCTTTGCGCAACATGAAGGGCATGATTGCCCGGGAAGTGCGCCGCCGGGGATTAAAAGACAATATCAAGCTCGGCGCGGGCGGCATCCGAGAAGTGGAGTTTATCGTCCAGGTCTTCCAGTTGATTCGCGGCGGCCGTGAGCCAATGCTGCAGCAGCGGGCGCTGCTGCCGACGCTGGCCGCCATCGAAGAGCTACATCTGCTGCCGGAAGGGGATGCGCAGAGGCTGCGCGAAGCCTATCTGTTTTTGCGTCGCCTGGAAAACCTGCTGCAAAGCATCAACGACGAGCAGACGCAAACCTTGCCGCAGGATGAACTTAATCGCGCCCGGCTGGCCTGGGGGATGGGCGTTGCCGACTGGGAGACACTCAGCGCGCGGCTGGCGGAACAGATGGCTAACGTGCGGCGCGTGTTTAATGAACTGATCGGCGACGATGAAACGCAGTCGCCGGATGAGCAGCTTGAAGAGTACTGGCGCGAGCTGTGGCAGGACGCGCTGCAGGAAGATGATACCAGCCCGGCGCTGGCGCATCTTGTAGACAGCGATCGCCGCAGCGTGCTGGCGCTGATCGCCGATTTTCGCAAAGAGCTGGACCGGCGCACGATTGGTCCGCGCGGTCGTCAGGTGCTTGACCAGCTCATGCCGCATCTGCTTAGCGAAATTTGTTCGCGCGCCGATGCTCCGGTACCGCTGGCGCGTATTACGCCGCTGCTCACCGGAATTGTCACCCGCACCACTTACCTGGAGCTGCTGAGCGAATTCCCCGGCGCGTTAAAGCACCTGATTAGCCTGTGCGCGGCGTCGCCGATGGTCGCCAGTCAGCTGGCCCGCCATCCGCTGCTGCTGGACGAACTGCTGGACCCGAATACGCTTTATCAGCCAACGGCCACCGATGCCTATCGCGATGAACTGCGCCAGTATCTGCTGCGCGTACCGGAAGATGATGAAGAGCAGCAGCTGGAGGCGCTACGCCAGTTTAAGCAGGCGCAGCTGCTGCACATCGCTGCGGCCGATATCGCCGGAACGCTGCCAGTGATGAAAGTGAGCGATCACTTAACATGGCTGGCGGAGGCGATGATTGACGCAGTCGTCCAGCAGGCATGGCTGCAGATGGTGGCCCGTTACGGGCAGCCGACGCACCTGCACGATCGCCAGGGGCGCGGTTTTGCGGTGGTCGGCTACGGCAAGCTGGGGGGCTGGGAGCTGGGCTACAGTTCCGATCTCGATTTGGTGTTCCTCCACGATTGCCCGATGGAGGTGATGACCGACGGCGAACGCGAAATCGACGGCCGTCAGTTTTATCTGCGCCTGGCGCAGCGCATCATGCATCTTTTCAGTACCCGCACCTCGTCAGGCATTCTGTACGAAGTGGATGCTCGCTTACGCCCCTCTGGCGCAGCGGGGATGCTGGTCACTACCGCCGATTCCTTTGCTGATTATCAGCAGAATGAGGCATGGACATGGGAACACCAGGCGCTGGTTCGCGCCCGCGTAGTGTATGGCGATCCTGAGCTACAGGCGCGCTTTGACGCCATTCGTCGGGATATTCTTACTACCCCGCGAGAAGGCGAAAAACTGCAGACCGAAGTGCGGGAAATGCGCGAAAAAATGCGCGCTCACCTGGGGAATAAGCATCACGATCGCTTTGATATTAAAGCCGATGCCGGTGGGATCACCGATATTGAATTTATTACTCAGTATCTGGTCCTACGCTATGCCAGTGATAAACCGAAGCTCACGCGCTGGTCCGATAACGTTCGTATCCTGGAACTGCTGGCGCAGAACGACATTATGGACGAGGCAGAGGCGAGGGCGTTAACTCACGCTTACACTACGCTGCGCGATGCGCTACATCACCTGGCGCTGCAGGAACAGCCGGGGCACGTGGCGCCAGATGCGTTTAGCCAGGAGCGTGAACAGGTCAGCGCCAGCTGGCAGAAGTGGTTGATGGCTTAACTAAAAAACCGGGTGTGCTATTATCGCGCGCAAAGTTTGCGTCTCGCAGGAGAGAGTAATGAAAGTAACGCTGCCAGAGTTTGAACGTGCAGGAGTGTTGGTGGTTGGCGATGTGATGCTGGACCGCTACTGGTATGGTCCCACCAGCCGTATTTCGCCGGAAGCGCCGGTACCGGTGGTGAAGGTGGAAAATATCGAAGAACGTCCTGGCGGCGCGGCAAACGTGGCGATGAACATTGCGTCGCTCGGCGCGACCTCCCGCCTCGTTGGTCTGACCGGGATTGACGATGCCGCCCGTGCGTTAAGTAAGGCGCTGGCTGACGTCAACGTGAAGTGCGACTTCGTATCCGTCCCGACGCATCCGACGATTACCAAACTGCGCGTGCTGTCGCGCAACCAGCAGCTGATTCGTCTCGATTTTGAAGAAGGGTTCTCCGGCGTCGATCCGCAGCCGATGCACGAACGTATTCAGCAGGCGCTGGGCTCTATTGGCGCCCTGGTGCTCTCTGATTACGCCAAAGGCGCGCTGACCAGCGTCCAGACCATGATCAAGCTGGCGCGCGATGCGGGCGTTCCGGTGCTTATCGATCCGAAAGGCACGGATTTTGAACGCTATCGCGGCGCTACCCTGCTGACGCCTAACCTCTCAGAATTTGAGGCGGTAGCGGGTAAATGTAAGGATGAAGAAGAGATCGTTGAACGCGGCATGAAAATCATCGCCGATTTCGACCTCTCTGCGCTGCTGGTGACCCGTTCCGAGCAGGGGATGACGCTGCTGCAGCCGGGGCGACCGCCGCTGCATATGCCCACGCAGGCCCAGGAAGTCTATGACGTTACCGGCGCGGGCGACACGGTCATCGGCGTGCTGGCGGCGACGCTGGCTTCCGGCAATACTCTGGAAGAAGCTTGCTACTTTGCCAACGCGGCGGCTGGCGTCGTGGTGGGTAAACTCGGTACCTCTACCGTTTCGCCTATCGAACTGGAGAACGCGGTACGCGGGCGCTCCGAGACCGGTTTTGGCGTGATGAGCGAAGAAGAACTCAAGCTGGCGGTAGCCGCGGCGCGCAAGCGCGGCGAGAAAGTTGTGATGACCAACGGCGTGTTCGATATTTTACACGCGGGCCACGTTTCCTACCTGGCGAACGCTCGCAAACTGGGTGACAGGCTGATTGTCGCGGTGAACAGCGATGCTTCAACCCGGCGTCTGAAAGGCGAGTCTCGTCCGGTCAACCCGCTGGATCAGCGAATGATCGTGCTGGGCGCGCTGGAGGCCGTCGACTGGGTGGTTTCTTTTGAAGAAGATACTCCGCAGCGGCTGATTGCCGGAATTCTGCCGGATCTGCTGGTGAAAGGTGGGGACTATAAGCCGGAGCAGATTGCCGGCAGCGAAGAGGTGTGGGCAAACGGCGGCGAGGTGCTGGTGCTCAACTTCGAAGATGGCTGCTCAACGACCAATATCATCAGGAAGATCCAGAAAGATAACAATCAGTAATGTTTTCTCTCTTCACTGGAGCGGCTGCTAATCCGGATCTGGTAAGCGAAAATAAGCGTAACCAGCGATAACGCTGCAAATTCGTACAACAGAGGCCCGCGATCGTCTAATCGTGGGCCTCTTTCTATTTAATGACGGCATAAATGATTTGGCTCAATAAATAGCCATTTCAGGCGCATTTTTCGTACAAAAAAAGTTAAGGTAAGGATAAATACTGAAGTCAGTAAAAAGCATATGACCAATCAGAACACCAACGGCTGAAGGAGTATGCGTATGAAGAATAAAGACATGTATTTAATGAAGAATTTTGATTTTCTGGCCCAGAGTTTCGCCAGAATGAACGCACAAGGTCAGCCCGTCGATCTTCAGGCCATTGTCGGCAATATGGATGAAGAGCATCGTGAATGGTTTTGTCAACGCTATGAACTTTACTGCCAGCAGGCGAATAAAGCCATGACCCCTGAAGCGGAGCTGGAGCACTAATCTACTTACCCTCAACCGATACGACAACGGGCCTGACGGCCCGTTGCTTATTTTTAGAGCTTCTCTTCGGCGTCCGGCGTCGCCGGCGCGTTTAGAGGACGATTTTCCAGCTCGCTCAGACGTTGCTCCAGAAGCGCCAGCTTTTCACGCGTGCGCAGCAGCACCTGCGTCTGCACGTCGAACTCTTCGCGGCTTACCAGGTCCAGGCGAGTTAACTGCGACTGGAGCACCTGACGAATTTTTTTCTCCACGTCTTCCCCCAGATCGCGGAGCCCCTTCGGCATCGATTCATGAACCTGGCGGGCGATTTGTTCAATTTTTTTCGGGTCAATCATGGTGGTTTCCTGCTCTGGTCGGTTATTCGCTCATTGTAGTGCGATCGGCGGTACCTATAAACCATAAATGTTTGAAGCTTATGCATTGCCGACGATAGTCAATAGCGTTATAGTTACTTCGCTTATTCTCAGGGCGGGGCGAAATTCCCCACCGGCGGTAAATCAACCATAGCGTTGAAAGCCCGCGAGCGCTTTCTGTAAATGCAGAAAGGTCAGCAGATCCGGTGTAATTCCGGGGCCGACGGTTAGAGTCCGGATGGGAGAGAGTAACGGCTCAGTCGGGTTTTCGCCCGCTTGCGTTGACTTTTGCCGCTAAACCGGCGCTCCTAAGACTGCCCTGATTCTGGTAACCATACAATTAATGAGGTTTATTTACCATGAATCAGACGCTACTTTCCTCTTTTGGTACCGCTTTTGAACGTGTGGAACGTGCTTTAGATGCACTGCGCGAAGGCCGCGGTGTGATGGTACTTGACGATGAAGACCGTGAAAACGAAGGCGATATGATTTTCGCCGCAGAAACCATGACCGTTGAGCAGATGGCGTTGACCATTCGCCACGGTAGCGGCATTGTCTGCCTGTGCCTGACGGAAGATCGTCGTAAACAGCTCGACCTGCCAATGATGGTAGAGAACAACACCAGCGCCTACGGTACCGGTTTTACCGTCACCATCGAAGCTGCTGAAGGCGTGACTACCGGCGTTTCCGCCGCTGACCGCGTAACGACCGTACGTGCGGCAATTGCCGATGGCGCGAAGCCGTCAGACCTGAACCGTCCTGGCCACGTTTTCCCGCTGCGCGCTCAGCCGGGCGGCGTTCTGACCCGCGGCGGCCACACCGAAGCTACAATCGATCTGGTCACCCTGGCTGGCCTCAAACCGGCGGGCGTACTGTGCGAACTGACTAACGACGACGGCTCTATGGCGCGTGCGCCGCAGTGCATTGAGTTTGCTAAACAGCACAATATGGAAGTAGTCACCATTGAAGATTTAGTGGCTTACCGTCGCGAACACGAGCGTAAAGCCAGCTAATTGCCGCTGGTTGCTGAATAAAGCCCGCCTTATGGTGGGCTTTATTGTTTTTAGCTTTTGTTTAGCCAATCCCTACCGTTTGCAAAACCACCAGGCTTAATCCCATTACCGACATTCCGCACAACACGCCATAGCTCGGGTTGCTTTGCGGATCGAGTTCTTTCGCCAGCGGCATGAGCTCATCAACCGATAGCGCAATCATAATACCGGCAACCGCGGCCATGACCGCGCCCATCATCACCGGAGAGATCACGCTGCCCAGTACCAGCCAGGCCAGCACGCCGCCGAAGATTTCCGCCATCCCGGAAAGCCCTGCCCAGAATACCGCTTTACTCCTGGAACCCGTGGCGGCATAGACCGGCCCTGCTACTGCCAGCCCTTCCGGGATGTTATGCAGCGCGACGGCTAACGCGACCCCCATGCCCAGCTCAAGGTTATTGCTGGCCGTCACAAAAGTGGCAATACCTTCAGGAAAGTTATGTAGGCTAATGCCTAACGTCAGCAATATCGCCGTACGTCGCAGATTTCGCGGGCGGGAGATGCCGGGGTTCATCAGATCTTGCGCATGGGCGTGAGGCAGCATGCGGTCAAGCGCAAAGTAGCCGAGAAGGCCGATGATAAACATGCCGTAGCCGAGCAGCGGCGACATGCCTTCAGTCGCCAGCGCAGCGGGCAGCATCTCCATTAAGGAAATGAGTAGCATGATCCCGGCGGCGAAACCCAGAGAGAAACCCAATAAGCGGTTCGAGGGTTTCTGGCCGAGCACGCCGAATATTGCCCCAATAAAGGTGGCGCTCCCTGCCAGCAGAGTCAAAATGATGGGTGAGGACAACATTCACCTCCTTATGAAAATGATTCTTATTGAGAATATCGCTATTCATAGACGATCGCGAGTGCACGGATTCACTCTTTACCGCCCCTTACATTCAAATTTTCTGACGATCATCATCATGCTTATCTGAGTTTATCCTGAATCAAAAGCGCGTAATGTAAATACATCAACTCTCTCTCAATCAAGGATATCACTATGTCCCGTATCCGCATGCCCGCGCTATTTTTAGGCCATGGCAGCCCGATGAACGTGCTGGAAGATAACATCTATACTCGCGCCTGGCGGCATCTGGGCGAGACTTTACCGCGGCCGAAAGCCATCGTGGTTATCTCCGCTCACTGGTTCACTCGCGGTACGGGAGTGACGGCGATGGAAGCGCCGAAAACGATTCATGATTTTGGCGGTTTTCCACAGGCGCTATACGATATGCATTATCCGGCTCCGGGTTCACCTGAACTGGCCCAGCGCCTGGTTGAGCTGCTGGCGCCGGTGCCGGTGACGCTGGATAAAGAAGCCTGGGGCTTTGACCATGGTTCATGGGGCGTGTTGATTAAAATGTATCCCGACGCCGATATTCCGATGGTGCAGCTAAGTATTGATAGCACGAAACCCGCCGCATGGCATTTCGAAATGGGGCGTAAGCTGGCTCAGCTGCGCGATGAAGGCATTATGCTGGTGGCAAGCGGCAACGTGGTGCATAACCTGCGCACCGCACGCTGGCACGGCGAGAATACGGCCTATCCCTGGGCGGAGTCGTTTAATAACTACGTGAAGGCGAACCTGGCATGGAAAGGCCCCGTGGCGGAACATCCGCTGGTGAATTACCTGACGCATGAAGGCGGATCGTTATCTAACCCAACGGCCGATCACTTCCTGCCGCTGCTGTACGTACTGGGGGCCTGGGACGGCGAGGAGCCGATTACGATCCCGGTAGAAGGAATGGAAATGGGATCCCTGAGCATGCTGTCAGTGGTGATTGGCGCTTGAGAACAGATAAACCCCGGCCGTACGCGATACTGCCGGGGTTAGAGGTTACTCAACGAAAATGTGCGGATAAAAACGCGATAGATCCTGGGTGATCATCGCCCGGTCTTCGCGAATGCCAATACCCGCCGGCTGGTCGTTAATCAGCCAGCTGCCGATGAGCGTGTAGCTGTCGCCAAACTTCGGCAACGGATAGAACTCCTGCACGATGGTGCCTTCTTCACCGTACGGACCTTCTACCGCCTCCAGCACTTTGCCGTTTTCAACAATAGAAATGTTAGCGCCTTCGCGGGAGAAAATGGGCTTGATAACGTACTTGTCCATTTCCGGGTGCGCATCTTCACTGAAATAAGCGGTCAGCAGGTTCGGATGGTTGGGGAACATCTCCCACAGCAGCGGCAGCAGCGCTTTGTTGGAGATGATGCTCTTCCAGGCCGGCTCCAGCCAGCGCACGCCTGCATCTTCCAGCTTGGTGGAGAACACCTCGCGCAGCATGTATTCCCACGGATAGAGCTTGAACAGATTACCAATCACCTGATCCTGGAGGTCGGTAAACTGGCCTTTTTCACCCAGTCCAATGTCTTCGATATAGAGAAACTCAGTAGCCACGCCCGCTTCTGCGGCGCAGTCCTGTAAATACTGCACGGTGCCACGGTCTTCAACGGTATCGCGGCAGCAGGCCATGTGGAGCAACTGGAAGCCGAACTGCTCGCGAAGCTCGCTGAAGCGATCGATCAGCTTCTCCTGCAGGCTGTTAAACTGATCGCTGCCCGCGGGCAGTTGACCGGCGTTCAGCTGATCTTCCATCCAGATCCACTGGAAGAATGCCGCTTCGTACAGCGAGGTCGGCGTATCGGCATTGTTCTCCAGCAGTTTCGGCTCACCGACGCCGTCCCACGCCAGATCGAGACGCGAATACAGCGAGGGCTGATGGGTTTTCCACGACTGACGCACGAATCCCCAGGTATGTTTGGGGATGCGGAATTTGGTCATTAAATCATCGCTGGCGATGACTTTTTCAACCGCCTGCAGACACATCTGGTGCAGTTCTGCCGTGACGTCTTCGAGCTTCTCAACCTGCGCCAGCGTCAGTTTGTAATAAGCTTCTTCGCTCCAGTACGGCTCGCCGTACATGGTGTGAAAGTTAAAACCATATTCTGTCGCTTTTTCACGCCAGTCCGGGCGCTCGGTAATGCTGATTCTTTCCATGTCGCTTAGCCGCCCATCGAGCGTGATGAAGAGGAGCTCGCCGAGCTGCGCTGCATTGTTGACTGCTTGGCGACCGAGTCGCCAAATCCGCCGCGCGTCACGGTGCTGGTGGTGGCCGGTTTTGGCGCCATTGCGGTTTTCGGCACGTTCATGGTACGGCCCGGCTGCGCTGCGCCGTAGCTCTTACCGCCAGCGTCGGTATATTTACCATAGGCCGGGCTGGCCGGGTTTTTTGAGCTGAACAGCGGCTGCTGAGCGCCCATTCCGCCGCCCATCATCCGGCCCATCATGTAGCCAGCCATCAGCGGCATCCAGAAGCTGCCGCTGCTTTGCGCCTGAGCCTGGTTTTCCGGAGCCATACCGGCCTGAGCCGGCGCCTGCTGGCACTGACCTTCACCGAACTCGGCGACGCAGTCTTCGCGGGAGGCGTATTTAGGGGCTGTACGTTCCGCTTCTTTAAGCGCGTTATTGTAGGCAGTGGTGCACTCTGCGGCTTTGCTCGGGTTGGCGGCAGAGCAGTCATCGGCGTTTTGATAAAGAGAAACCGTTTCATCGCTTTGTTCACAACCGGCGAGCATAAACACGGCCGTAACGGCAAGCGCAACGGGAGTTAAATGGCGCGCGCTCCAGCTTTTGCGAAAGGAGGCGTGATTAATATTTTTTGTCCGTTTCATGATTGTCTTCCTGGACCCAGTGGTATGCGTTTTGTTAACGCTCAGGATAGAGGATGAGTGGTGGAAAATGAAGCGAATAGGGGCGGAAAGCGGGAGATCTTTACGTTGCCTTACGTTTAACGCTTCGCTTACCCGTGTGGGTAAGCGAAGCGCGGACGACGCAAGCGGACTACTGGCGGAACGGGTTGCTGCCGCTGGTGCTGCGTGCTGATGCTGGTTTTGCCGCGGCGGTGTTGCTGTAGCCGTCGGCGCTGGCATCCTGCTGAGGATTTTCCGGCGCGACGCTATCCGGTGAAGTCGGAATAGACTTGCCCAGCGTATTGTTCAGCGCAACCAGATCCTGCTCGTTCAGCGTACCGAGTGCGGATTTGATGTTCAGCTCGTTAATCAGGTAGTTATAACGCGCGTTGGACAGTTGCTGTTTTGCGTTATACAGCGTAGTGGTCGCGTCCAGGACATCGACGATGGTACGCGTACCTACCGAATAACCCGCTTCCATAGCATCCAGGGAACTTTGCGCGGAAACCACGGCCTGTTTGTAGGCATTAATGCTGCTGATAGACGCGTTCACGTTGTTAAAAGATGAACGAACGGTCTGCACCACGCTACGGTGGGCGCTTTCCAGCTGTTCGCTGGCGCCGACAAAGTTGTACTGCGCCTGTTTAACCTGAGAGTTCACCATTCCGCCCTGATACAACGGCAGGGAGAAGCTAAGGCCGATTTTGTTCTGCCCTACGTCAGCGTCCTGTGAAATGCTCTTAGAGCCGCTGTAGCGGTTATTAGATACTCCGCTGGATGCGTTCAAATTCAGGGTCGGCAGATGCCCATCCTGCGCCTGGCGAATCTGCTCGCGCGCCAGATCCTGGCTCAGACGCGCCTGCAGCAGCGACAGGTTACGGCTTTCCGCTTCTTTCAGCAGCGCGTTAACGGCTGACGGTTTGTTGGTTTTAAAACCATCCACGTTGAGCGACGCCAGTTCTGGATAGTAGTTGCCGGTCACCTGGCGCAGTTCTTCGACGGCGTTATCGAGATCGTTGCGCGCGGTCACTTCGTTCGCCAGCACAGCATCGTACTGCGAGCGGGCGTTTTGTACGTCAGTGATGGCAACCAGGCCAACGTTAAAGCGCTGGGTGGTCTGATCTAACTGACGATAAATCGCCTGTTTCTGCGCTTCGGTATAGGAGAGCGTATCGATCGCGGCCAGCACTTTAAAATAGGCGGTTGCGGTATTGAGGATCAGCGTTTGCTGGTCCGTCTGGTAGGTGACGTCCTGAATACCGGCTTGTTTTTCCTGCAGCGTCAGCGCGCGCCACTTCGACATATCGAACAGGACCTGCGTGAGCTGTAGCGAGCCGCTGGTAACGTTAGAGTTCTGGTCTTTATAATCACGGAAACCGCTGGTATAGGTATAGTCCGCACCCAGACCGAGCTGCGGCAGTAATGGGCTACGCGCTTCGTTGATCTTCTCGAATGCGGCATCACGATCGGCTGCTGATTTACGCAGATCAGGGTTACTGATACGCGCCTGCTGATAAACCTGCAGCAGGTTTTCTGCCTGGCTCATGGCGCTGAAGCCAGTCAGGCCCAGGCCGATAAGGATGGGAAAGAGTTTCTTCATTTGCATTCCTTGTTGTGAAGCATTTAGCGCTACTCAAATTCTAAAAATAATCGCTGATTGTATAGAGTCTGTTACCGTAAAAAGTTGGCGTTATGTGCCATGGGGCGGTAATTTGCACCAATCTAACATACGCGCCATAAAACGGTAGCCACACCGTCTATAAATTCATAACTTCATATTCTACAGGATATCGAAATGAGTAATGTCAATCAGCAGGAGATTACCTTCTCTAAAAACGATGTAGAAATTATTGCACGCGAAACGCTCTATCGTGGTTTTTTTTCGCTCGATTTATATCGTTTCCGCCACCGCCTGTTTAACGGTGAGATGAGCGGCGAGGTGACCCGCGAAATTTTTGAGCGCGGTCACGCAGCAGTCTTGCTACCCTTTGACCCGGTGCGTGATGAAGTGGTGCTCGTCGAGCAGATCCGTATTGCGGCGTATGATACCAGTGAGAGCCCGTGGCTGCTCGAAATGGTCGCCGGCATGATTGAAGAAGGCGAGTCGCCTGAAGATGTCGCCCGCCGTGAGGCGGTAGAAGAAGCCGGGCTTAATGTCGGCCGTATTAAGCCGGTCCTGAGTTACCTGGCCAGCCCCGGCGGCACCAGCGAAAGGCTGTCTATTATGGTGGGTGAAGTCGATGCAACGACGGCAAAGGGGATTCACGGACTGGCCGATGAAAATGAGGATATTCGTGTCCATGTGGTAAGCCGGGAACAGGCTTATCGGTGGGTAGAAGAGGGGAAAATCGACAACGCAGCCTCTGTCATTGCGCTGCAATGGCTGCAACTGCATTATCACAATTTACGAAACGAGTGGACAAAATGAAGCGTTATACACCTGACTTCCCTGAAATGATGCGCCTGTGTGAAACCAATTTTGCTCAGCTGCGCCGCCTGTTGCCGCGAACGGATGCAGCGGGAGAAAAGGTGAGTTACCAGGTGGGCAATGCGCAATACCGATTAACGATCGTCGAATCGACCCGCTACACTACCTTAGTGGCGATTGAACAGACTCTGCCAGCGGTAAGCTACTGGAGTCTGCCGTCAATGACGGTACGGCTCTATCACGATGCAATGGTCGCTGAAGTGTGTTCAAGCCAGCAGATCTTTCGCTTCAAAGCGCGGTATGATTATCCTAATAAAAAGTTGCATCAACGCGACGAAAAGCATCAAATTAATCAGTTTCTGGCCGATTGGCTGCGATACTGTTTAGCACATGGAGCGATGGCGATTCCGGTTTGTTAGCGTCGTGAAACCTAAGGACACCATTTGGAAAGCCTGTTAAACCTACCTTTGGCTGGTGAGGCCAGAGTCAGGATATTACAAATTACTGATACTCACCTGTTTGCTGAAAAACACGAAACGCTGTTAGGTATCAATACCTGGGAAAGCTATCAGGCTGTACTGGATGCTATCCACGCCTCTCAGCGAGAATGCGACCTGATTGTTGCCACAGGCGATCTGGCGCAAGATCACTCCGCCGCGGCCTATCAGCATTTTGCTGAAGGCATCGCGAGTTTTGCTGCACCCTGCGTCTGGCTACCGGGCAATCATGATTTTCAACCGGCGATGTACAGCACGCTGCAGGAATCAGGCATCTCCCCCGCTAAACGCGTATTGCTGGGCGACCACTGGCAGATATTGCTGATGGACAGCCAGGTGTTCGGTGTGCCGCACGGCGAGCTGAGCGATTTCCAGCTGGAGTGGCTTGAGCAGAAGCTGACGGAGGTTCCTGAGCGTTACACGCTGCTGCTGTTACACCATCATCCTCTGCCGTCAGGCTGTAGCTGGCTGGATCAGCATAGCCTGCGCAATGCCGGGGCGCTTGATTGCGCGCTGGCTGCTTTTCCTCGCGTTAAGCATCTGCTGTGCGGTCATATTCACCAGGAGCTGGACCTTGACTGGAACGGGCGGCGAATGATGGCCACGCCATCCACCTGCGTGCAGTTTAAGCCGCACTGCGCTAACTTCACGCTCGATACCGTCTCCCCAGGCTGGCGCTGGCTGGAACTGCATCCTGACGGCACCTTGACCACTGAAGTTTGCCGCCTTGAAGGCGTGAAATTTCACCCGGATATCGCTTCAGAAGGATACTGATGTCTACGCTTCTCTACCTGCATGGTTTTAACAGCTCACCGCGGTCGGCAAAAGCGACTGCGCTGAAAGAGTGGCTGGCGCGGACTTATCCCCACATCTCTATGGTGATACCTGAGCTCCCGGTTTATCCTGCGCAAGCGGCGGAATATCTGGAGGCCCTCGTGCTGGAACACGGCGGCGAACCGCTGGGCGTTGTCGGCTCCTCGCTGGGGGGATATTATGCGACCTGGCTATCGCAGTGTTTTATGCTGCCCGCGGTGGTAGTGAACCCTGCGGTGCGCCCGTTCGAGCTGCTGAACAATTTCCTGGGCCCCAATGAGAATCCATACACGGGGCAGCAATATGTGCTAGAGTCACGCCATATTTACGATCTCAAAGTCATGCAAATTGACCCGCTGGAAGCGCCGGATTTAATCTGGTTATTACAGCAAACGGGCGATGAAGTGCTTGATTACCGCCAGGCCGTTGATTATTTCGCCTCCTGCCGACAAACGGTAGAGGAGGGCGGTAATCACGCATTTGTTGGCTTTGAAGATCATTTCACTCAGATTATCGATTTTCTGGGCCTGCGCTAAGCGGTTCGGAACGACCTACGAATACACACCATGACGCAATCTTCATATAACGCTGATGCCATTGAGGTACTCACCGGGCTAGAGCCGGTTCGCCGCCGTCCGGGAATGTACACGGATACCACACGACCAAACCATCTTGGTCAGGAAGTTATTGATAACAGCGTGGATGAGGCTCTGGCCGGTCACGCGAAACGCGTGGAGGTCATTCTCCATGCCGATCAGTCGCTGGAAGTTATCGACGATGGACGCGGAATGCCGGTAGATATCCACCCTGAAGAGGGGGTGCCGGCAGTTGAACTGATTCTTTGCCGCCTGCACGCGGGAGGGAAGTTCTCCAATAAGAACTACCAGTTCTCCGGCGGCCTGCACGGCGTCGGGATTTCAGTGGTCAACGCCTTATCGAAACGCGTTGAAGTGAACGTGCGCCGCGACGGTCAGGTCTATAGCATCGCCTTTGAAAACGGCGACAAAGTGGAAGATCTCCACGTGACCGGCACCTGCGGTAAGCGCAATACCGGGACCAGCGTCCATTTCTGGCCGGATGAAAGCTTTTTTGATAGCCCACGTTTTTCCGTCTCGCGCCTTTCGCATTTGTTAAAAGCCAAGGCCGTTCTTTGCCCGGGCGTAGAGATTGTTTTCCGCGATTTGGTCAACGACAGCGAGCAGCGCTGGTGCTACGCCGATGGCCTGACCGACTATCTTAGCGAAGCGGTTAACGGCCTGCCTCTGCTGCCGGAAAAACCGTTCGTCGGCACCTTCTCTGGCGATACCGAAGCGGTCGACTGGGCGCTGCTGTGGCTGCCGGAAGGCGGCGAGCTGTTGACCGAAAGCTACGTCAACCTGATTCCTACCATGCAGGGCGGAACCCACGTTAACGGCCTGCGCCAGGGCTTACTGGACGCCATGCGCGAGTTCTGCGAATACCGGAACATCCTGCCGCGCGGCGTGAAGCTGTCGGCGGAAGATATCTGGGAGCGCTGCGCCTACGTACTCTCCGTGAAGATGCAGGATCCGCAGTTTGCCGGGCAAACCAAAGAGCGCCTCTCTTCACGCCAGTGCGCCGCGTTTGTTTCCGGAGTCGTCAAAGATGCCTTCAGCCTGTGGCTAAACCAGAACGTCCAGTCGGCAGAGCTGCTGGCGGAAATGGCGATCTCCAGCGCCCAGCGTCGCCTGCGCGCGGCGAAAAAAGTGGTGCGCAAAAAGCTAACCAGCGGTCCGGCGCTGCCCGGCAAGCTGGCGGACTGCACCGCCCAGGATTTGAACCGAACCGAACTGTTCCTTGTGGAAGGGGATTCGGCGGGCGGTTCTGCCAAGCAGGCGCGCGATCGCGAATATCAGGCGATCATGCCGCTGAAAGGTAAAATCCTTAACACCTGGGAAGTCTCTTCCGATGAAGTACTGGCTTCACAGGAAGTGCATGACATTTCTGTCGCCATCGGTATCGACCCGGATAGCGACGACCTGAGCCAGCTGCGCTACGGCAAGATTTGTATTCTGGCGGATGCCGACTCCGACGGTCTGCATATCGCAACCCTGCTGTGCGCGCTGTTCGTCAGACACTTCCGTAATCTGGTTAAACACGGCCATGTTTACGTGGCGCTGCCGCCGCTATACCGTATCGACCTCGGTAAAGAGGTGTATTACGCGCTGACGGAAGAAGAGAAAACCGGCGTGCTGGAACAGCTTAAGCGGAAGAAGGGTAAGCCAAACGTACAGCGCTTTAAAGGGCTGGGCGAGATGAACCCGATGCAGCTGCGTGAGACGACGCTGGATCCGAATACCCGCCGTCTGGTGCAGCTGATTATCAACGATGAGGACGAACAGCAGACGACTGCCATGATGGACATGCTGTTAGCGAAGAAGCGTTCTGAAGATCGGCGTAACTGGCTACAAGAGAAGGGCGATTTGGCTGAGCTGGACGGGTAATAAAAAAATCGGCCAGGGAACTGGCCGATTTATTTTGTGCGCTTAAATACCGGATTCCAGAATACGGATATTCATCTCCAGCACGTCGCCTTTAACGGCTTCACCGTAGGCTTTCATGTGCGGAGTCTGCAGGTGCGCTTCAAGATGGGCGACGCTTTCCCACTGCTCGACCATGACAATGGAGTCCGGCGAGGTGGTCTGAAAACTGACGCCAGCGGCGTGATCCACCAGCGGCGCATAGCCGTGACAGCCCTCTTCCTGGAGAACGGTCGGGGTAATTTTTGCGAACTGATCCAGCACCGCCTGACGATGGTGTTGCCCCGGACGAGTGCGAATTTCAGCAATCACTGTCAACATGGTTAACTCAACTCCTTCTGTGTATTCTCATCATACTTCAAGCCGCCGCCAGAGTAGCCGCGCTTGTCGTCTTTTCATAACTCAGTACAGTTAACCAAAAATTTCCGCCAGATGCTTGCGATATTCTGCCGTATAACGCGGAACATCGGGCATTTTGATCACATCGTTGGCGATGAAGGTCGGCAGGGCGCTCATCCCAAGGAACTGGTTAGCCTTATGGAACGGCAGGTAAACGCCGTCGACGCCGACGCCGTGGAAAAACTGATCTTTCTCGGTGAAGGCTTCCATCGGCGCATTCCAGGTCAGGGACAGCATATATTTTTTGCCCTGAATCAGGCCGCCGGAACCATATTTCTTACTGGCATCGGAGCGGGTGCGGCCATCGCTGGCGTACAGCGCTCCGTGACCTTCGGTAAAGACGTCGTCGATGTACTTTTTCACCGTCCAGGGCGCGCCCATCCACCAGCCCGGCATCTGCCAGATAACCACGTCAGCCCAGAGAAAATTCTGCACCTCTTCTTTTACATCGTATTCGCTCTCGGCGCGGACGACCTTGACATCATGCCCGGCGTCGCGCAGATAACCATCCGCGACCTCGGTCAGGGTGTCGTTCAGTTGGCCGTTAGAGTGGGCGAATTTTTTCGCACCGTTGATAATCAGAATGTTGCTCATTTTTTATCCTCAACCTTTCAATTTTGTGAGTCATGTTACCCCGTCGGGCAGAGCGGTAAAATGAGCAAAATGTGCAAAGTCTTTTGCTTTTTTAGCAATAATAGCGCTACCAGCGAATGCGCGCTTCGAATCCGCCGTCCCGGGCGTTGCCGAAACTGGCTGTCATTCCGTGCAGCGCGGCGATACGTTTGACGATGGATAGCCCAAGACCGCTGCCGGGTTGTTCCTGTCCCGGCGGGCGATAAAAGCGCTCGCCGATACGCGCCAGGGCTTCGGCGCTAATGCCCGGGCCGTTATCGCGCACGCGAAATTCACCAGCTTCAAGCGTGATATCGACCTGGCTTCCGGCGGCGCTATAGCGTACGGCGTTATCTAAAAGATTGCGCACCAGCAGGCTTAACAGCAGCGGCTGGCCGGTGCGTGCGACGTTATCCGCATTCAGATGCAGACGCAGCTCAACGCCGGCCTGCTGAGCGGGGTGGTACATCTCCATCACCGCCGACTGCAGCAGGTCGTCCAGGGCGACGCGCTGGATATCGTCCAGCTGCGCCAGCGAATCCAGGCGCGACAAAGTCAGAAGCTGATCGACCAGGCGGGTTGCGCGATCGATACCCTGGTGAAGCTGCGCCAGCGCTTTATCCAGCCCCTGCGGATCGTCCTTCGAAAGCTGGGCTACTTCAGTTTGCACCTTCAGCGCCGCCAGTGGACTGCGCAGTTCGTGGGCCGCATCGGATGTGAAGCGACGCTCGCGGATCATGGCATCATGCGTGCGGATAAACAGCTGATTTAGCGCGTCGACCAGCGGGCGAACTTCATTGGGCACGTTTTTATTATTCAGCGTTTCGGCGGAATCCGGCGCCCGGGCGCGCAGCGTGTTGGCCAGCTTTTTCAGCGGCGCCAGTTCCCGGCTTAACAGCACGATGAGTAGCAAAAACATAAGCGGCAGCGCAATCAGCCAGGGCGTGAGCTGGCTGGTGACGATATCCAGCGCCATCTCGCGACGGTAATCCCACTCCTGGCCGACAACGATACGATGGCGGCCGTCGCGGGTGGTGAGCCACAGAAAACGCCACTCGTCGTCATCGCCGCGCAGATAGCCGTCGCTGAATCCCTCCCGATTGCGGCCCCACGGGATATCCTGGCCATTCTCGCCATCGTTAAGCACCATCTTGCCATCGGTGGTAAAGATAGCGAAAGCCAGCGCGTCGTCGTCGAGATGACCGTGCTTGACCTTCTTCTTCTCTCGCACCTGCGAAGAGAGAGTGTGAAGCTCGTCAAAATTCATTGCGCTAAGGCGGCGGGCGAATAGCAGCTGCTGGGTATCGAAGAGCTTATCCAGCTTATCGGTCGTTTGTTGCCAGGCCACAAAGCTGGCGATGCCCCATGCGGCGCTGGTCAGCAGCAGGAAAAGGAGCGTCAGGCGAACGCGCAGGCTCAGTTTGCCCAGTCGTTTCATGCGTCCCCCAGGGTGTAGCCGATACCGTGAACGGTGCGAATGAAACCGCTGCCGAGTTTACGGCGTAGATGGTGGACGTGCACCTCTATCGCATTGCTGGAAACGTCGTCATCCCAGCTGTAGAGTTTTTCTTCGATCAGCTTACGCGGCAGCACGCGTCCGGCGTTACGCATCATCAGCTCCAGCAGAGCAAACTCCTTTGGCTTGAGCGCCAGGCTTTCGCCGTTCAGGGTGGCCGTGAGCCGGCCCGGGTCGAGAACCACGCTGCCGTGCCGCAGCTCGCTGCTGCTCTGGCCGTGGGCGCGGCGCATCAGCGCTTCCAGACGGGCGGCGACTTCAATCAGCGCAAAGGGTTTGCATAGATAGTCATCGGCGCCGAGCCGAAGCCCTTCAACCCGCTGGCTTAGCGCGTCGCGGGCGGTAAGGATCAGTACCGGTTCATGGCGGCCTTTGTCGCGCCATTCGCGCAGGATATCCAGCCCATCAATGCCGGGAAGGGTCAGGTCCAGAATAATGGCGTCATAGGGGGCGTTGTACAATGCGGCTTTTCCTTCCTCACCGCGGGTAAACCAGTCGACGCTGAATCCCATTTTTGTCAGCCCTGCCTTGAGGCCGTCACCGATCAGTTTATCGTCTTCCACCAATAAAATGCGCATTCTCCTGCTCCTGTATCCCTCGGCTATTCCAGCAGTAAAGCGCGTTGCGGCGCGCCCTGTACAGGAATAAAATTTATTTTTTCCGCTTAAGAAGTTGTTAAGTTTTGCCCGGTGTAATAGTGACGATATAAACACAAAGGGAGAACACATCATGAAGAAAATCGCCGCAATGACCGCCATCATCGCTTTAGTTTCCATGCCGGTACTGGCTGCTGAACAGGGCGGATTTTCCGGCCCTGGCTCCACGCAAACCAGCCAGACAACCTCGCAAAATGGCGGGTTTATTGGCCCGAACGGGAGCGTAACGACGGTTGCGAATGCGAAAAGCCTGCGTGACGATACCTGGGTGACCCTGCGCGGTAAAATCGTGGAGCGTATTTCCGATGATCTGTATAAATTCCAGGACAGCTCCGGCACCGTCAACGTCGATATCGATCACAAGCGCTGGAACGGCGTGACCGTTACCCCGCAGGATACGGTAGAGATCCAGGGCGAAGTCGATAAAGACTGGAACTCAGTGGAGATCGATGTAAAGCAGATTCGTAAAATCACCCCCTAATTTGCGAATCGCCTTCAGCCATAACTGAAGGATGCTCACGGAATTCCTCAACCGGCCTAACGCCCTGTGACTCAGGGCGTCAGATAGGGTATTATCGCCGGTAGTTTTGCCGTCCGAACGGCCGGTACGCAGATTGAGGATTCACGATTAATGAGCGATATGGCAGAGCGCCTTGCGCTGCATGAATTTACGGAAAACGCCTACCTTAACTACTCCATGTACGTCATCATGGACAGGGCGCTGCCGTTTATTGGCGATGGCCTGAAGCCGGTCCAGCGTCGCATCGTCTATGCGATGTCTGAACTGGGTCTGAACGCCAGCGCGAAGTTCAAAAAGTCCGCCCGCACCGTCGGTGACGTGCTGGGTAAATACCATCCCCACGGCGACAGCGCGTGCTATGAAGCCATGGTGCTGATGGCTCAGCCCTTCTCCTACCGCTATCCGCTGGTTGACGGTCAGGGAAACTGGGGGGCGCCGGACGATCCTAAATCCTTCGCCGCAATGCGTTATACCGAATCCCGTTTGTCGAAGTATGCTGAACTGCTGCTGAGCGAACTGGGGCAAGGCACCGTTGACTGGGTACCAAACTTCGACGGCACTTTGCAGGAGCCGAAGATGCTGCCTGCGCGCCTGCCCAATATTCTGTTAAACGGTACTACCGGCATTGCCGTTGGGATGGCGACGGACATTCCGCCGCACAACCTGCGTGAAGTGGCCCGGGCGGCCATTACCCTGATTGAAAAGCCGCAAACTTCGCTGGATGACCTGCTGGATATCGTGCAGGGGCCGGATTACCCGACCGAAGCGGAAATCATTACCCCCCGTGCCGAAATCCGCAAAATCTACCAGAATGGCCGCGGTTCGGTGCGGATGCGCGCGGTATGGGCCAAAGAAGACGGCGCGGTGGTGATTAGCGCGCTGCCGCATCAGGTTTCCGGCGCCCGCGTGCTTGAGCAGATCGCCGCCCAGATGCGCAACAAAAAGCTGCCGATGGTGGATGATCTGCGCGACGAGTCGGATCACGAAAACCCGACTCGCCTGGTGATCGTCCCGCGCTCTAACCGCGTCGATATGGAGCAGGTGATGAACCACCTGTTCGCGACGACCGATCTGGAAAAGAGCTATCGTATCAACCTGAATATGATCGGGCTCGATAACCGTCCAGCGGTTAAAAACCTGCTGGAAATCCTCTCGGAATGGCTGACCTTCCGTCGCGATACCGTGCGCCGTCGTCTCAGCTACCGTCTGGAAAAGGTCCTCAAGCGCCTGCATATTCTTGAAGGTTTGCTGGTGGCGTTTCTGAATATCGATGAAGTTATCGAGATCATTCGTCACGAAGATGAGCCGAAACCGGCGCTGATGTCGCGCTTCGGCCTCAGCGAGACCCAGGCGGAAGCGATTCTGGAGTTAAAACTGCGCCATCTCGCCAAACTGGAAGAGATGAAGATTCGCGGCGAGCAGAACGAGCTGGAAAAAGAGCGCGACAACCTGCAGGCCATCCTGGCCTCTGAACGCAAGATGAATAACCTGCTGAAGAAAGAGCTGCAGGCCGACGCCGACGCCTTTGGCGACGATCGCCGTTCGCCGCTGCGCGAGCGCGAAGAAGCCAAGGCGATGAGCGAGCACGATATGCTGCCGTCTGAGCCGGTGACTATTGTTCTGTCGCAGAGCGGCTGGGTACGCAGCGCCAAAGGTCACGATATTGACGCGCCGGGGCTGAACTATAAAGCGGGCGACAGTTTTAAATCGGCCGTGAAAGGGAAGAGCAATCAGCCGGTGGTCTTTATTGACACTACCGGGCGCAGCTACGCGATTGACCCGATTACCCTGCCGTCCGCGCGCGGTCAGGGCGAGCCGCTCACCGGTAAGCTGACGCTGCCTCCGGGGGCGACGGTTGAACATATGCTGATGGAAGCCGATGATCAAAAACTGCTGCTGGCTTCTGACGCAGGCTACGGATTTATCTGTACTTTCAACGATCTGGTGGCGCGTAACCGCGCCGGTAAGACGCTGATTAGCCTTCCGGATAACGCGCACGTGATGCCGCCGCTGGTAATAGAAGACGAATCGGACATGCTGCTGGCCATTACCGCTGCCGGCCGCATGCTGATGTTCCCGGTCAGTGACTTGCCGCAGCTGTCGAAAGGTAAGGGCAACAAGATTATTAATATTCCGTCGGCGGAAGCGGCTGCGGGCCAGGATGGCCTGGCGCATCTGTTTGTCCTGCCGCCGCAAAGTACGCTGACTATTCATGTCGGTAAGCGGAAAATTAAACTCCGTCCGGAAGAGCTGCAAAAAGTGACCGGCGAGCGCGGCCGCCGCGGCTCTCTGATGCGCGGATTGCAGAAAATCGATCGGATAGAGATTGATTCTCCGCGTCGCGCCTCTGCGGGCGGTAGCGAAGAGTAAGATGCACCTCCCTCGCGGTGAGGCGGGGGAGGTGAATATTTACCGCAAAAACGTTGTTTATTCAGGCATTGCGATTAACAATGTGCTCCCAGGGAACCTGTGCCCGGCCTGAATTGCGCTATGGCGTCAATCATTTGCTAAACAGCGAGTATAATTCTAAGCGGTTTGGGTTTTAGAGGTAGCTATGCTATTTATTTTTCGACTAATTATCGTTGTCATTTACTGTATTCTGGTGTGCATCTTCGGCTGTATCTATTGTCTGTTCAGTCCGCGTAATCCTAAGCACGTCGCCACCTTCGGTCACCTTTTTGGCAAGCTGTCGCCGGTCTTCGGTCTGAAGGTTGAACTCCGCAAGCCTGCCGATGCCGAAAGCTACGGCAACGCTATCTATATCGCTAACCACCAGAATAACTATGATATGGTGACGGCATCGAATATCGTACAGCCGCCGACCGTTACGGTAGGTAAAAAAAGCCTGGCGTGGATCCCTTTTTTCGGCCAGCTCTATTGGTTGACGGGGAATCTACTGATTGACCGCAATAACCGGACAAAAGCGCACGGCACCATTGCAGAAGTCGTGAATGCATTTAAAAAGCGCAAAATCTCTTTTTGGATGTTTCCGGAAGGGACTCGCAGCCGCGGTCGCGGTTTGCTGCCTTTTAAAACCGGTGCCTTTCATGCGGCTATCGCGGCGGGCGTACCCATTATTCCGGTATGCGTGTCTAATACTTCGAATAAAATTAAGCTCAATCGCCTGAATAACGGTCTGGTGATTGTCGAAATGCTGCCGCCGGTCGACACCAGCCAGTACGGGAAAGAGGGCGTACGCGCGCTGGCGACGCACTGTCGCGAGCTGATGTCCGCGAAAATTGCCGAGCTGGATAAAGAAGTTGCCGAACGCGAAGCGGCCGGCAAGAAATAACACCGGAAACGCCGCAAACGGCGCGCGTATTGCTGGCGGGAAACGAATTCCCTTATTCATTAGTCAGTGTCTCATGGAGTTAATATGTCACTCAGTCGGCGTCAGTTCATTAAAGCTACAGGCGTAGCGCTGTGCGCAGGCGCCGCGCCGCTGAAGGCACAGGCTGCTGGTCAGCAGCCCGCGCTGCCGATTCCTCCTTTGCTTGAGTCCCGCCGCGGGCAGCCGCTATTTTTGACGCTACAGCGTGCGCACTGGTCGTTTACGCCGGGCACCCGCGCATCGGTGTGGGGGATTAACGGCCGCTACATGGGGCCAACCATCCGCGTCTGGAACGGCGATGATGTGAAGCTGATCTACAGCAACCGCCTGACGGAAAACGTCGCGATGACGATACGCGGTCTGCAGGTTCCCGGTCCGCTGATTGGCGGCGCGGCGCGTATGATGTCCGCCAACGCCGACTGGGCTCCGGTGCTGCCGATCCGTCAAAGCGCGGCGACGCTGTGGTATCAGGCCAACACGCCAAACCATATGGCGAAACAGGTTTATAACGGTCTTGCCGGGATGTGGCTGGTAGAAGATGAGGTTAGCAAGAATTTGCCGATCCCTAACCACTACGGTGTGGATGATT
Source organism: Klebsiella sp. K5-306 (assembly GCF_051835185.1). Taxonomy (NCBI): domain Bacteria; kingdom Pseudomonadati; phylum Pseudomonadota; class Gammaproteobacteria; order Enterobacterales; family Enterobacteriaceae; genus Klebsiella; species Klebsiella sp. K5-306. Next base: position 37,696 of record NZ_JAIFJY010000007.1, on the reverse strand, counting down.
TCCCGGTGATTATTCAGGACAAGCGCCTGGATAACTTCGGTACGCCTGAATATAGCGAACCCGGCAGCGGCGGCTTCGTTGGCGATACGCTGCTGGTGAACGGCGTGCAGGGGCCTTTTGTTGAAGTGTCGCGCGGCTGGGTGCGCCTGCGTCTGCTGAATGCGTCTAACTCCCGGCGCTACCAGCTGCAGATGAGCGATGGTCGGTTGCTGCACGTCATCTCCGGTGACCAGGGGCTGCTTCCGGCGCCGGTTTCGCTGAAGCAGCTGTCGTTGGCTCCGGGCGAACGGCGCGAAATCCTGGTCGACATGACCAACGGCGATGAGGTGTCGATAACCTGCGGGGAAGCGGCGAGTATCGTCGATCGTATTCGCGGTTTCTTCGAACCGTCGAGCATCCTGATTTCAACGCTGATTCTGACTTTGCGCCCGACGGGCCTGCTGCCGCTGGTGACCGATAGCCTGCCTGTGCGCTTGCTGCCTACGGAAATGCTGGCCGGCGCGCCGATCCGCAGCCGCGATATTACGCTTGGCGACGATCCGGGAATCAACGGCCAGCTGTGGGATCCGCAGCGTATTGATATTACGGCGCAGCAGGGAACCTGGGAGCGCTGGACGGTGCGCGCCGACCGGCCGCAGTCGTTCCATATTGAAGGCGTCATGTTCCAGGTGCGTAACGTGAACGGTTCTGCGCCGTTCCCGGAAGACCGCGGCTGGAAGGATACCGTCTGGATCGACGGGCAGGTTGAGCTGTTGGTCTATTACAACCAGCCCTCCTGGCCGCACTTTCCGTTCCAGTACTTAAGCCAGACGCTGGAGCTTGCCGACCGCGGCTCCATTGGCCAGATTCTGGTGAATCCGGCGCCGTAATTTATTTTGTCCCGGCCTGCTGCCGGCCGGGATTGGAAAAACCTCCTTCATTTCTCCCATCGTTCCGGCTTATAATCGCCGCCCTTTTTGATTATTTTTTTATCATTTTCCCCGGAAGCAATATGAGCGCAATATCCCTGATCCAACCGGATCGTGACCTTTTCTCCTGGCCGCAGTACTGGGCCGCCTGTTTTGGCCCCGCGCCTTTTCTGCCAATGTCGCGAGAAGAGATGGATCAACTTGGCTGGGATAGCTGCGACATCATCCTGGTGACCGGCGATGCTTATGTCGATCACCCGAGCTTCGGGATGGCGATTTGCGGACGCATGCTGGAATCCCAGGGATTCCGCGTGGGGATTATTTCCCAGCCGGACTGGAACAACAAAGATGACTTTATGCGTCTGGGTAAACCGAACCTGTTCTTCGGCGTGACCGCCGGTAACATGGACTCGATGATCAACCGCTACACTGCCGACCGTAAGCTGCGCCATGACGATGCCTACACGGCGGGTAACGTGGCCGGTAAACGCCCGGATCGCGCTACGCTGGTCTACACTCAGCGCTGCAAAGAGGCGTGGAAAGATGTCCCGGTGATCCTCGGGGGCATCGAAGCCAGCCTGCGCCGTACCGCGCACTATGACTACTGGTCCGATACCGTGCGCCGTTCGGTGCTGGTGGACTCTAAGGCCGATATGCTGATGTTCGGCAACGGCGAGCGTCCGCTGGTGGAAGTGGCGCACCGTCTGGCCGCCGGCGAGCCTATCGGGCAAATTCGCGATGTACGCAACACCGCCATCATGGTGAAGGAAGCGCTGCCTGGCTGGAGCGGGGTGGACTCCACGCGTCTGGACACGCCGGGCAAAATCGACCCGATCCCGCATCCGTACGGTGAAGATTTACCGTGCGCGGATAACAAAACCGTCGCGCCGCCAAAGCAGGAAGCGAAGCGCGTTACCGTTCAGCCGCCGCGTCCTAAGCCGTGGGAGAAGACCTACGTCCTGCTGCCTTCCTTTGAGAAAGTAAAAGGCGATAAAGTTCTCTACGCGCATGCCTCGCGCATTCTGCACCATGAAACTAACCCCGGCTGCGCCCGGGCGCTGATGCAGAAGCACGGCGAGCGCTATATCTGGATTAACCCGCCCGCCATTCCGCTCTCAACCGAAGAGATGGATAGCGTGTTTGCGCTGCCCTATAAGCGCGTTCCGCATCCTTCTTACGGCGATGCCCGCATTCCGGCCTATGAGATGATTCGCTTCTCCATTAACATCATGCGCGGCTGTTTTGGCGGCTGTTCGTTCTGCTCGATTACCGAGCATGAAGGTCGGATCATTCAGAGCCGTTCCGAAGATTCGATCATCAATGAAATCGAAGCGATTCGCGATACGGTGCCCGGCTTTACCGGTATTATTTCCGATCTTGGCGGCCCGACGGCCAACATGTATATGCTGCGCTGCAAGTCGCCGCGCGCCGAGCAGACCTGCCGCCGCCTGTCATGCGTTTATCCGGATATCTGCCCGCATATGGACACCAACCATGAGCCGACGATTAACCTTTACCGTCGCGCCCGCGATCTTAAAGGCATCAAAAAGATCCTCATCGCATCCGGCGTTCGTTACGACATTGCCGTTGAAGATCCGCGCTACATCAAAGAGCTGGCCACCCACCACGTCGGCGGTTATCTGAAGATTGCTCCTGAACATACCGAAGAGGGGCCACTGTCGAAGATGATGAAGCCGGGTATGGGCAGCTACGATCGCTTTAAGCAGTTGTTCGATACTTATTCGAAGCAGGCGGGTAAAGAGCAGTATCTGATTCCATACTTTATTTCCGCCCACCCGGGGACGCGAGATGAAGATATGGTGAATCTCGCGCTGTGGCTGAAGCAGCATCGTTTCCGCCTGGATCAGGTGCAGAACTTCTATCCGTCGCCGCTGGCGAACTCGACCACCATGTATTACACCGGCAAGAACCCGCTGGGTAAGATTGGCTATAAGAGTGAGGATGTGGTGGTGCCGAAGGGCGACAAACAGCGCCGCCTGCACAAGGCGCTGCTGCGCTATCACGATCCGGCCAACTGGCCGCTGATCCGTCAGGCGCTGGAAACGATGGGTAAAAAGCACCTGATCGGCAGCCGTCGCGATTGCCTGGTACCGGCGCCGACGCTGGAAGAAATGCGCGAGGCGCGTCGCCAGAACCGCCATACCCGACCGGCGCTGACGAAGCATACGCCGATTGTGCACCAGCGTTCGAACGGCGGGGCGACGGCGAAGAAGCCCGTGAAACGCGGCAAGGTTGCCGGTCGTTAAGCCTGCAGTATTGCCCGGTGGTGCCTCGCTGACCGGGCCTTATCATCCCGGGCCCGGTCAGCCGCTTGCCAAACGGCAAAGCAAATTCTATGGCTATGCTTCTCTGATTCTGGCCGCCAGCGCTGCCAGCTTTTCATCATCCGCCCGCTCGTGATCGTGGGAGGAGAGATAGCCTTCATATTGCGCAAAAAACTTAGTCTGACGCGACTCGATCGGCCGCCATTGGGACATATCCCCGGTGCCGTGCATTGGACTGAGTTTGCTGTGGACATGGTCAACGCCATAGCCTTCAAAAAACATCCCCGTACGTCCCACGTCATCGAAGGATTTATCCAGAAGCTTTGCCACCTTCTGCGTCGCCAGCACCAGGTCGGCCAGCGCCTGCGGCGGCATATCAAACGCATAGCTGGGATAGTGCTTCTTCGGGATCACGACCGTAAAACCGTCGGTATTTGGATAAATGGAGAGAAAGGCGAGGTGGTGCTCATCTTCCCACACCTTGTGGCAGGGGGCTTTCCCCTCAACAATTTGACAGAAAATACAGCTCATCAGCACGCATCCATTTGATTGCAATAAGCCATAAATGTACGTGGTTTTAGCCGGACTGCAAAGCGATGCTCCGCCGGGATCCGACGGAGCAGGAAAGATTAACCGCCGAACTGATCCGGGTCAGGTCCGAGGCGTTTGTTTTTGTCCAGCTTAGTGATTTCACTCAATTCATCTTTATCAAGACGGAAGTCCCAGACGTTAAAATTCTCGGCGATGCGCGACGGCGTCACGGATTTCGGGATCACCACCAGGCCGCTATCGAGGTGCCAGCGGATGACGATTTGCGCCGGCGTTTTGCCGTATTTGTCCGCCAGTTGGTGAATAATTTTCTGATCGAATACCCCTTCACCGCCCTGTGCCAGCGGGCTCCAGGACTCGGTCTGAATTTTATGCGTCGCATTCCAGGCATGCAGCTGACGCTGCTGCAGCAGAGGATGCAGTTCAATCTGGTTTATCACCGGGGCGACGCCGGTTTCATCAATGATTTTTTGCAGATGGTGGACCTGGAAATTACAGACGCCGATGCTTTTCGCCAGCCCTTGCTGCTGAAGCTCAATTAAGCTTTTCCAGGCATCAACGTAATGGTTCGTAGCCGGCACCGGCCAGTGAATGAGGTATAAGTCGACGTAGTCGAGTTTGAGTTTTTTAAGGCTTTCCTGCAGCGCTTCACGGGGCTGCTTTTGATCGTCATTCCACAGCTTCGTGGTGACGAACAGCTCATCGCGGGCGACGCCTGCGCTGCTCAGTGCATTGCCGACGCCGGTTTCATTCTGGTATACGGCGGCGGTGTCAAACGAGCGATAACCGACTTCCAGCGCCTTATGAATGGCGGAGACGACTTCCTCGTTGCCTGCTTTCCACACGCCGAGCCCCAGCTGCGGCATCAGGTTGCCGTCGTGTAGTTTTATAACGGTTGGATGTGTCATGCCTTCCTCCTGTTAATGAACTCAGCGGGACAGAATCCGCTGAGGGGTAGCATTAAGTCTGGACGAAATAGCTAAAAACGGTAGTTAAACTCCTCTCCTTTGCGCGAGTTTACGCGTCGGAGAGGGCGTTGATTAGCGTGCAGCCTCGTAAATACGGCGGCTGACGTCCAGAGTAATATCCTGATTTTCACCCAGTTGGGTCATACCGTGCTCCTCCAGTTTCGCCAGCAGCGCCGGGATGGAGCTACCATCCAGACCGTAGGCGGAAAGGCGAGTCGGGACGCCCATGCGTTCGAAGAAATCACGCGTTGCGGCGATGGCGGCGTCAATGCGCTCTTCCTCGGAACCTTCGGTGATGTTCCAGACGCGAGCGGCGTACTGCAGCAGTTTAGCGCGTTTAGCCTCGCGTTTTTCATTCCACAGCGCCGGCAGAACGATGGCCAGCGTCTGCGCGTGATCGAGCCCGTGCATGGCGGTCAGTTCGTGGCCCAGCATGTGGGTCGCCCAGTCCTGCGGTACGCCTGCGCCGATCAGGCCGTTCAGCGCCTGGGTGGCGGCCCACATAATATTGGCGCGAACGTCGTAGTTTTCCGGCTCTTTCAGCGCCTTCGGACCGTCTTCCACCAGGGTCAGGAGAATGCCTTCGGCGAAACGGTCCTGGATTTTACCGTCGACCGGATAGGTAACGTACTGCTCAACGGTATGGACGAATGCGTCAACGACGCCGTTAGCCACCTGGCGCGGCGGCAGGGTGTAGGTGTAAACCGGATCCAGAATAGCGAACACCGGCTGGACGTAGGTGGACATAAACGCGCGTTTGTCGCCGGTGGTTTTACGCGAGATCACCGCGCCTTTATTAGATTCGGAACCGGTCGCAGGCAGCGTCAGCACGGAGCCCATCGGGATAGCGCTGGCCACTTTGCTGCCGTAAGTTTCGAGAATTTCCCACGGATCGATACTGGCATCGTAGTGGGCCGCCGCGGCGATGAATTTAGTGCCGTCGAGAACGGAGCCGCCGCCCACCGCCAACAGGAAAGTGATCTTTTCATCACGCGCGATTTTCACCGCGTTCATCAGCGTTTCGTAGGACGGGTTTGGCTCGATGCCGCCAAATTCCCGAACGTCAATGCCGTTCAGCGCGCTGAGAACCTGATCAAGCACGCCGGTTTTCTTCACGCTACCGCCGCCGTAGGTGACAAGCACACGTGCATCCGCCGGGATTTGATCGCGCAGATTTTCAATCGCGCCTTTACCGAACAGAATGCGGGTTGGGGTATGTAGGTCGAAATTATTCATGGCTGGTGCCCTCAAATAGATAAAACCGCCAACAGAGACAATACCTCTGCCAGATGACGGACATTGTGTTCCCGCGGGCCGTTCCCCTCAATGCACATTCCTGCCGTTGTCTTGCCCATTTCTCTTTGTAGCTGGAGAAATTCGCCGGAAGTGCGCACAATGCGAAGGTATAAAAACGTTCGGAGAAGCACGATAAATGAACCGCGCTGAGATATGCCAGCTATTAACGTATAAGGTTAATCAGCTGAAAGATAAAGAAGAAATGCTTAATGGTCTGCTGCCGGATATCCGCCTGCTGTACGGCACTCAGCCGGGGACGCGTACGCCGGTCATGTACCAGCCGGGGATCGTTTTTCTCTTTTCCGGGCATAAAATTGGCTATATCAATGAGCGTACCTTCCGCTATGACACCAATGAGTATCTGCTGCTGACGGTTCCGCTGCCGTTTGAGTGCGAAACTTTTGCCACCCCGGAAGTACCGCTGGCGGGAATAAGGCTGAATGTCGATATTCTTCAACTGCAAGAACTGCTGATGGATATCGGGGAGGATGAGCAGTTTCAGCCGTCCATGGCGTCAAGCGGGATCAACTCTGCGGTGCTGTCCGAAGAGATTCTGTGCGCGGCGGAGCGGCTGCTGGATGTGATGGAACGCCCGCTTGACGCGCGCATTCTTGGCAAACAGATCATCCGCGAAATTCTCTATCACGTGCTGACCGGGCCGTGCGGGGGAGCGCTGCTGGCGCTGGTCAGCCGTCAAACCCACTTCAGCCTGATCAGCCGCGTGCTGAAGCGCATTGAAAGCCAGTACACTGAGAACCTCAGCGTCGATCAGCTGGCGGCTGAGGCCAATATGAGCGTCTCGGCGTTCCACCATAACTTTAAATCAGTTACCAGCACCTCCCCGCTACAGTATCTGAAGACTTATCGCCTGCATAAAGCGCGCATGCTGATGATCCACGACGGCATGAAAGCCAGCGCGGCGGCGATGCGGGTAGGGTATGAGAGCGCATCGCAGTTCAGCCGCGAGTTTAAGCGTTATTTCGGCATGACGCCGGGAGAAGATGCGGCACGCATCAGGACAATACAGGGGATGTAATAACGATCTCAGGGCGGCAAATCCTCGCCGCCCTGGCACCCTATCAGGCGTTGCAGTATTTCTTTTTAATCACCACGATAACTGTACCGAGCAGCCCGGCTATCAGCAGCGCGATAGGCAGAATCATCAGGCAGGTCATGACCTGATCTTCATGACGTTTTACGAAGGGAATCATACTCAACGCATAGCCCAGACCGGTAACTACCCCAACCCACAGCAGCGCGCTCAGCCAGTTGAAAAACTGGAAGCGGCGGTTCGGCAGCCCGGAAATGCCCGCCATGGTTGGCAGAAGGGTGCGAACAAACGCCAGGAAGCGTCCGGCCAGCAGCGCCAGCAGGCCGTGCTTGTCAAACATGCAGGTTGCCCGCTGATGGTATTTATGCGGCAGATGCCCAAGCCAGCGCTTAACCGTGGCGGTATTACCCAGCCAGCGCCCCTGAATATAGCTCAGCCAGCAGCCGAGGCTGGCTGCAGCGGTTAAGATAGCGACAGTCGGTACAAAGTCCATCACGCCTTTGGCGATTAGCGCGCCGGCGAGCAGCAGCAGGCTATCGCCCGGTAAAAACGAGGCGGGCAGCAGACCGTTTTCCAGAAACAGGGTTGCGAACATGACCAGATATACAACGCCCACAACGTGGGGGTTTGCCAACGCGGCAAAATCATGCTGCCACAGAGCGGCGACGATTTCTTGAATGACAACCATGGACTTTCCTAAGTGGTACCGTGTTTTTTATTTAGTGTACTCCTGAAGAGGCCCGAGCACCTTGATCCCGGGCGCAACTAAAGCGGCCGCTTTTCTTAAAAACGTCCGCTATTGTTGCCACTGACTGTCACTTTACACGATACGCGCGAAGCCCGCCGCTAAATCATCCAGCAGATCGGTAACATTTTCTAACCCGATATGTACCCGAATTAGCGTGCCGCTGAAGTCAACTTCAGCATCAGGACGGATTGCGGCAATGTGTTCCGGCTGATTGGCTAAAATCAGCGATTCAAAGCCGCCCCAGGAGTAGGCCATGCTGAACAAGCTGAAGTGGTCGAGGTAGGCGGACAGCTCGGCATCGCTCAGGCGTTTGTTCAGCACGAAAGAGAACAGACCGCTGCTACCGGTGAAGTCCCGCTTCCAGTACTCATGGCCTTTGCTGCCGGGCAGGGCGGGATGATTCACGCGCGCTACCTGCGGATGCTGTGCCAGCCATTCGGCAATCTGCAGGCTACTCTCATGATGCTGACGCAGGCGGACGGCAAGGGTGCGCAGGCCGCGGCTGGTCATGTAGGCGGTATCGGCATCCACCATTTGCCCCATCAGGTAGGCATTTTCCCGCAGCTGCGCCCAACAGCGCTCATTGGACACCGCAGTGCCGACCATCGCATCGGAATGGCCGATCAGGTACTTGGTTCCGGCCTGAATAGAGATATCGATACCAAACTCCAGCGCTTTGAACAGTACTCCCGCCGCCCAGGTGTTATCGATCATAATGATAGCTTGCGGAGCGACGCTGCGCACCGCCGCGACGATCGCCGGGACATCATGAACTTCCATGGTGATGGAGCCGGGCGATTCGAGGAATACCACTCGGGTATTCGGCTGTACCAGACGGGCAATATCGCCGCCGATAAGCGGGTCGAACCAGCCGGTGGTTACGCCGAGTTTGGCGAGGATTTTAGTGCAGAAATCCTGGGTCGGCTCGTAGGCGGTATTGGTCACCAGAATATGGTCGCCCTGCTCGACGAACGCCAGGATAGTATTTGCGACCGCCGCTGCGCCGCAGGGGAAGAGGGCGCAGCCGGCGCCGCCTTCCAGTTCGCACATCGCTTCCTGCAGGGAGAAGTGGGTTAGCGTCCCGCGACGACCGTAGAACAGTTCGCCTTTGGCGCGGTTGCGGGTGGCGTGCTTTTTCGCTTCGACGGTGTCGAAAACCAGCGATGACGCGCGCTGAATCACGCTGTTGACCGAGCCCTGAGTATATTTTTTGCTGCGCCCGGCATGAACCAGCGCAGTATCAAGATGTTTATCAGCCATGTTCAGATAACCTGTTTTTATACGTCTGGACGTCTAAACTATCATGAATGCCCGTTGATGTACCGGGTCACGGCGGATACAGGTAAAAATTTTACTAACCGCGGGGTCAGCAACTTTTTTACTGCGTAAGCGCAAGGAAAATAAACGTGATTTGCTGCACAGTGTAAATACTAATGAGAACCACTATCAATTCGATGTCGTTTTGATATTATTGTGCGCAGATTTTGTGATTTACGTCCTGGAGATACAGTGTGGGTAATAATTTGATGCAGGCGGATCTCTCCGTTTGGGGTATGTATCATCATGCCGATATTGTCGTTAAGGTAGTGATGATCGGCCTGATTCTGGCGTCGGTCGTTACATGGGCTATCTTTTTCGGCAAAGGCGCAGAAATCCTGGCCAGCAAGCGCCGCCTCAAGCGCGAACAGCAGCTGGTTGCTGAAGCACGCTCTCTCGACCAGGCCAGCGATATCGCTAACGGTTTCGATGCGAAAAGCCTGACCTCGCAGCTGATCAACGAAGCGCAAAATGAGCTTGAGCTTTCTGCGGGTTCTGAAGATAACGAAGGCATTAAAGAGCGTACCGGTTTCCGACTGGAGCGTCGCGTCGCGGCGGTAGGTCGTTACATGGGACGCGGCAACGGTTATCTGGCGACCATCGGCGCGATTTCCCCGTTCGTCGGCCTGTTTGGTACCGTCTGGGGCATCATGAACAGCTTTATCGGGATTGCCCAGACCCAGACCACTAACCTGGCGGTTGTTGCTCCGGGCATCGCGGAAGCGCTGCTGGCCACGGCAATCGGCCTGTTCGCTGCGATTCCGGCGGTCGTCATCTATAACATTTTCGCCCGAATGATTGCCAGCTACAAAGCGTCCCTTGGCGATGTCGCCGCCCAGGTTCTGCTGCTGCAAAGCCGCGATCTGGACCTGAGCGCCAGCGGCGTTAAGCCGGTACGTACCGCCCAGAAATTACGCGTAGGTTGATGCTCTATGGCGATGCATTTTAACGAAAACCTCGATGATAACGGCGAAATGCACGATATCAACGTGACGCCGTTTATCGACGTCATGCTGGTGCTGCTGATCATCTTTATGGTGGCGGCGCCGCTGGCGACCGTTGACGTGAAGGTCAATCTGCCTGCGTCCTCCAGCCAGCCGCAGCCGCGTCCGGAAAAACCGATCTATCTCTCGGTGAAGGCGGATAAAACCATGTTCCTCGGCAATGACCCCATTACTGACGAGAACATGATTGCGTCTCTGGATGCGTTGACCGAAGGTAAGAAAGACACCACGGTCTTCTTCCGTGCGGATAAAACCGTGGACTACGAGACGATGATGAAAGTTATGGATACCCTGCATCAGGCGGGTTATCTGAAGATTGGTCTGGTGGGCGAAGAAACCGTCAAAGCGAAGTAATCTCCCCTTTCCACGCATCTCCTCAGGCTGGCCTTGCGCCAGCCTTTCTTATAGTTGAAGCAAAAACTTGTAAGACCAATCGTGTAGATGTGTGACAACTTTCTCAGTTAACAGAAAACATAAACCCGATGCGAAAAATGACAATAGGATAGTTTTTATCCTCCCTCTAGAGTGAATACCACTTCATCTGAGAGGGATTATATTGTGAATCACGATAATAAACTGTCATTTGCGGAGAAGCTGGGATACGGCATGGGAGATGCAGCCTGCGGTATCGTCTACTCTTCGGTAACCATGTTTCTGACATGGTTTTATACGGATATTTACGGACTCTCCGCTGCCGCAGTCGGAGTGATGTTCCTGGTGACGCGGGTTCTGGATGCGATTACCGATCCGCTAACCGGCATCGTTGCAGACCGTGTGAAGACCCGCTGGGGCCATTTTCGCCCGTGGCTTATCTGGTTTGCCGTCCCTTATGCCGTGCTGGCGGTAATGACCTTCACTACTCCGGAATTTGGCGCATCGGGTAAACTGGTTTACGCCTACCTGACTTACACCTTACTCATGCTGTGTTACACCTTTATCAATATTCCCTACTGCGCGCTGGGCGGAGTCATCACGCGCGATGAGAAGGATCGCCTATCAGCCCAGTCATATCGTTTTACGATCTCTTCTCTGGCCGGTCTGATGGTTTCTGTCGCAACCCTGTTTCTGGTGGATTTTTTAGGTAAAGAAAATAAGCAGTTTGGTTTTCAGGCGACAATGGGAATCATGGGCGCGATCGCTATTGTAATGCTGGCTTTCTGCTTCTTCTCTACTAAAGAACGCGTGGCTCCAGCGGTTGAACAGCAGGGGAGCATACGCGAAGATCTCCGTCAGCTTCTGGCGAATGACCAGTGGCGTATTGTGGCGATAATCACTTTTTTCTCGAGTATGGCCGGGGTTATGCGCAGCGCCGCCACGCTCTATTATGCAACCTACCTGATGTTAGGCGGCGTGGAGTCCGCGGCGGGAACAGCCATGAAATCAGCATTTGTTTCCACCAGCGTCGTTGGCACGATTATCGGCAGCATCGCCGCCGGATGGCTGGCCAAGCGCTATCGCGCGGTCTCGCTGTTTAAAAATATCAACCTCCTGCTGGTTCTGGTTGGCGTCGTAATGTTCTTTGTGCCGCCGACCTGGCTGCCGGTGGTGTTCCCTTTATACTTTCTGGTCGGCTTCTTCCATCAGATGTACCAGCCGTTTAAATGGAACATGATGGCCAACGCCGCCGATTATGGCGAATGGAAGTTTGGTCGTCGCATCACGGGATTATCTTATTCCGGTAATCTGTTTGCTTTGAAAATGGGCATGGCGGTTGCTGGTGCCGCCGTAGGTTTTTCGCTTGGGCTATTTGGCTATCAGGCGGGCGTAACGGCGCAGACTCCGCTGGCGACAATGGGAATTGTTGGGCTGTTAACGCTCGGTCCATCACTATCTTACCTGCTTCTGTGGTGGCTGGCGCGTTTCTATAAGCTGGATGACAAAATGATGCAGACAATTCAGCGAGAGCTGTCCATGCGCCAGCAACAGGCGCATTCAGAGACGCAATTGCCGCTAAACGCCGTTCCGGAAAAGGCCTGAGGAGATGCGAAATATGACTCCTTCTGAATACCAGAATCCTATTTTATGCGCCGATTATTCCGACCCGGATATCGTGCGCGTAAGGGATGATTTCTTTATGGTCTCTTCCAGTTTTAACCATGTGCCCGCTTTACCGATCCTGCATTCAACGGACCTGGTTAACTGGACTATTATCAACCACGTTCTGGATGAACTGCCGCTACCGGGTTATGACCGGTATCAGCCGGGTAAGGGCGTATGGGCGCCATCGATTCGCTGGCACGATGGCAAGCTGTGGGTCTGCTTCAGCACCCCAGATGAAGGTATTTTTATCTGCCATACCGAGGACCCGTGGGGGAAATGGAGCGCTCCGCACTGCCTGCGTCAGGCCAGAGGGTGGATAGATCCCTGCCCGTTCTGGGACGACAATGGTCAGGCCTGGTTGGTACATGCTTTCGCCCATAGCCGCAGCGGCATTAAGCATAAACTGCAGTTGTTTGCGATGGCGCCGGACGCCAGCGAATTACTGGGCGAAGGGCAGATTATCTATGACGGCTGCTGCGATTTACCCACCCTTGAGGGGCCAAAGGTTTATCAACGCGCCGGTTGGTACTACATCTTTGCTCCTGCGGGCGGGGTAGAAAATGGCTGGCAGACGGTGCTGCGCGCGCGCCAGATGACGGGGCCCTGGGAAGCCAAAAACGTGCTTTTCCAGGGAAACACATCGATAAATGGACCACATCAGGGCGGCTGGGTGGAGGGCGAGAAGGGCGAATGCTGGTTTGTTCATTTCCAGGACTTACATCTCTATGGCCGCGTGGTTCACCTCCAGCCGATGTTCTGGGGTGACGACGGCTGGCCGCGTATCGGTGAGCAGATTGGCAGTTGCGGCGTCGGACAGCCGGTTTTACGTTGGCCGCGTCCGAAAGGGTTAACGCCTTCACCGGCGTTGGCGCCGCAAACCAGCGACTATTTTGCGCAAGGCCAACCGGGAATACAGTGGCAGTGGCAGGCTAACCCCAGCCCTGAGTGGCTGCTGCCGGCGGAAGGCGAACTCCGATTACGCTGCACCCCATTATCCCAAGTCGATGGACAGAGAGCGTTATACTGGGCGCCGCAGCTGTTGCTGCAGAAATTCCCGGCGCTAACTTTTAGCGCGAAAACAAGCGTAACGTTATATGCCGCTCAGGACGGTGATGCCGGAGGCCTGATCGTATACGGCGAACGCTACGCCGCTTTGCTGGTGGAGTTTGGGCAAGGGAGTTGCCGGCTCGTGTGGCGACACGGTTGGATGAGCGATGCGGGCGTTGTGCGCGAAACTCGTCAGGTTCTTGCTGAGCTTAAGCGCGGCAAGTGTCAGCTGCAGGTTGCCGTAGGCGAAGGCGGCTTGTGTCAATTTTCCTGGCGAGCTGAGGAGGAGGAGTGGCAGGGGGTTCCCCTTTGTTTTGCTGCCGGGAAGGGGAAATGGGTCGGTGCGAAATTTGGCCTGCTGGCTGCTTCAATGGATGGCCTGCAAAGCGAGGGCTACTGCTCTTTGCAGGACTTTGAGGTCATCCTATAAAGAAACCGTTTCTGGCCGTCTGCAGATAATGCGGGCGGCTGGATGTTGCATAAACGTTACCCTGTTGCGATATAATGGCGGCCGTTTATGTTAACTGACAGGATCTTATGGAACGCTTTCTGGAAAATGCTATGTACGCCTCGCGCTGGCTGCTGGCGCCGGTTTATTTTGGCCTCTCGCTCGGTCTGATTGCGCTGACCATCAAATTTTTTCAGGAGATCTTCCACATACTGCCGCATATTTTTAGCGTCAGTGAGTCGGATATGATTCTGACCCTGCTGTCGCTGGTGGATATGACCCTGGTGGGCGGTTTGCTGGTGATGGTGATGTTCTCCGGGTATGAAAATTTTGTCTCGCAGCTGGATATTAACGAGGGTAAAGAAAAACTCAGCTGGCTGGGCAAAATGGACGCGACGTCGCTGAAAAATAAGGTTGCCGCCTCCATCGTGGCGATCTCCTCTATTCACCTGCTGCGGGTGTTTATGGATGCGAAAAACGTCCCGGACAATAAGCTGATGTGGTACGTCATCATCCACCTGACCTTTGTGCTCTCGGCCTTTGTTATGGGCTACCTCGATCGTCTGACCAAAGTGAAACACTGATCCCTTCTCTCCCGGCGGCGTTAGCCGCTGGGCTTTTTTCTCCCCGTTTCTGCTTTTCTGCGCTGGCGTATGTCCGGGCTTCTGCTTTGCTTAAAGGGCGCTTAACAACGGAGGCAGGGTGATGACGCGATTAACGGCCAAAGATTTCCCGCAGCAGCTGCTCGAGTATTATGACTACTATGCCCACGGCAAAATCAGCAAACGCGAGTTTCTCCAGCTGGCGGGGAAATATACCGTCGGCGGGATGACCGCGCTGGCGCTGTTTAATCTGCTGAAGCCCGACTATGCCCTGGCAGAGCAGGTACCGTTCACCGACCCGGATATCCGCCCGGAGTATATTCATTATCCCTCTCCTGATGGCCACGGCGAAGTGCGGGCTTACCTGGTGACGCCGACGAAAATAGCCGACAAAGCGCCCGCCGTGGTGGTGGTTCATGAGAACCGCGGCCTGAACCCCTATATTGAAGACGTAGCCCGGCGGGTAGCGAAAGCGGGGTATATCGCGCTGGCGCCGGATGGCCTGAGCTCCGTCGGCGGCTATCCGGGGAATGATGATGAAGGCCGCGCGCTACAGCAGAAAGTCGATCCCGTGAAGCTGATGAATGACTTTTTTGCGGCGGTCGAATTTATGGCGAAGCATCCGCAGGCGACGGGGAAGGTCGGTATCACCGGTTTTTGCTACGGCGGCGGCGTCAGCAACGCGGCGGCGGTGGCGATCCCGGAGCTGGCCTGCGCGGTGCCGTTTTACGGCCGCCAGCCGCCGTTGAAGGAGGTCGATAAAATAAAAGCGCCGCTGCTGCTGCACTATGCCGGCCTTGATAGCGGCATTAATGAAGGCTGGCCCGCCTATGAACAGGCGCTGAAGGCGCATAATAAAGTCTACGAGGCCTATCTCTATCAGGGCGTGAATCACGGCTTTCATAATGATTCCACGCCGCGCTACGATCGGGCTGCGGCTGGCCTGGCCTGGCAACGTACGCTGGCGTGGTTTGAAAAGTATTTACGCTAGCGCAAACGCCATAAATAGCGCTACCGCTCGCTCAAAAAATCGCTATATAATTTATTATATAACGATTGGGAGAGCGCGATGGAAAATCATTTTGGAAAAGGCTTAATGGCGGGGCTACAGGCATCCCATGCTGACACCGCCGCGCATGCGGCGAATTTTTGCACCGACTATAAACGCGGGTTTGTGCTCGGCTACTCGCACCGCATGTTTGAAAAAACCGGCGACCGCCAGCTCAGCGCCTGGGAAGCGGGGATCCTCACTCGTCGCTATGGCCTGGAAAGAGACATGGTGATGGACTTCTTCAAAGAGGGCGGTTCTTCGACCGCGATGCGCTACTTTATGGCGGGCTATCGGCTGGAAAGCTAAAAACCGGAGGCGGGCGCCTCCGGTGGGCCAGAGCGTTACGCCTGGCGCTTATCTTCGGTTTGCGTTTCGAAGTCGCTGGCGGCATGGCGCTCATGAAGCTGCTCATTGAGCGGGCCAGAGGTACGGTTAACCATGCGTCCACGCTGTACGGCGGGGCGATTGCCAACATCCTGCGCCCAACGCAGCACGTTTTTATAGCTTCCGGCATCAAGGAATTCGGCGGCATTATAGACATTCCCCAGCACCACGTTGCCGTACCACGGCCAGATGGCCATATCGGCGATGGTGTACTCTTCTCCCGCCACAAAACGACCGCGGGCAAGCTGCTTGTCCAGCACGTCAAGCTGGCGTTTGGCTTCCATCGTAAAGCGGTCTATCGCGTATTCGATTTTCACCGGCGCATAGCTAAAGAAGTGGCCAAAGCCGCCGCCGAGGAACGGGGCCGCGCCCTGCAGCCAGAACAGCCAGTTGAGGGTTTCAGTGCGTCCTGCCGGATCTTTTGGCAGGAAGAAACCGAACTTTTCCGCCAGATAGAGCAGGATGCTGCCGGATTCAAAAACGCGGGTCGGCGGAGTGGTGGAATGGTCGCGGAGCGCCGGGATTTTTGAGTTTGGATTAACCTCGACAAAGCCGCTGGAGAACTGATCGCCTTCACCGATGCGAATCAGCCAGGCGTCATATTCCGCGCCGCTAACGCCTAACGCCAGCAGCTCTTCCAGCATGATGGTCACCTTCTGGCCGTTGGGCGTCCCCAGCGAATAGAGCTGAAGCGGATGCGCGCCCACCGGCAGCTCCCGCTCGTGCGTTGCGCCGGAGACCGGGCGGTTGATATTGGCGAATGCGCCGCCGTTGTTTTGCTTCCATTCCCACACTTTAGGTGGCTGGTAGTTATTCTCTGACATGCTGATCTGCCTTTTTAGTGAGGTGTTGAAGTCGTGACGTTACCGTGCCGGAGCGCCGGTCTAAGCCAGAATCCGCGCGGCCCATACGCTGACGTCGTCGCCGCTGCCGAGATCCGCCTGCACCAGGCCATTAATCATAAAGGTCGGCGACACGTGGATGCCGTTCTGGCGGGCGTATTTGCTATGCCATTTGATCTCGTTTTGCAGCTCGGGGCGGGCAAACGCTGCGGCCAGCGAGACGCGGCTGTAGCGTTCGAGACGTTCAATAATCTGCTGCGGCGTGGCGTCCATATTCGGCCCGCTACAGTGGTCGGTAAACTCAAACTCTTCGCGGTGGTCGGCGACGGCTTTAAGCACCTTATGCGCCTGCTCGCGGCCGTGCGGGAGGGTTGACGCGGCGAGAATACAGCGGACGATGACGCCGGAAAACAGATGCCACGGTTGAGACTGCAAACGTATTTTGATCGTCACGTTATCTGCGCCAACTTCATCCAGCAGGTCATCAAGCTTATTAAAGGCGCGAACGGAATAGGGGCATGTGGGTTCAAGGAACACCTCAAAGGTGCGTGGCCCATGACCCCAGACCAGCGGTTGGGCGGTCAGATGCGAAGGTGTGCTCATTGTCGGCTCCTGATAATTTTTTTATCTCAAATAACGATATCACTTTTGCCCGGGGGCGCAGGCTTATTTTCCTTAAGGGCACGATTAGCGAATCGAATGAGTGGTATCATCACTTCACCTCTGTCTGGTAAGTGCCTGCGGCAGGATAAGAAGAGGGAGTTTTGTTTCGCCAACTGCCCGGGCTGCATTAATTTGAGGTCAGGCTAAATGAGCAAAGGTTCGACAAGCAGTGACGCCCCGTTTGGTACACTATTAGGCTACGCACCGGGCGGCGTGGCGATTTATTCATCTAATTACAGTAGCTTAAATCCGCAAGATTATCCGGATGACGCCACGTTCCGCAGCTATATCGGTAATGAGTATATGGGGCATAAATGGCAGTGCGTGGAGTTCGCGCGCCGCTTTCTGTTCCTCACCTACGGTTTTGTTTTCACCGATGTCGGCATGGCCTACGAGATTTTCTCCCTGCGTTTTTTACGCGAGGTGGTCAACGACAATATTCTGCCGCTGCAGGCGTTCGCCAACGGCTCTCGTCGTCCGCCGATCGCCGGCTCGCTGCTGATCTGGCAGAAAGGCGGCGAGTTCAAGCACACGGGCCACGTGGCGGTCATTACTCAGCTGGTAGGGAACAAGGTGAGGATCGCCGAACAGAACGTGATTCACTCGCCGCTACCGCAGGGGCAGCAGTGGACCCGCGAGCTGACGCTGGAAGTGAAAAATGGCCTCTACACGATTAAAGACACCTTTGCCGATACCGAAATCCTCGGCTGGATGATCCAAACCGCCGATACCGAACACAGCCTGCCGCAGCCAGTGCTGCCGGGTGAGGCGATGGCGATTAAAGGCGCGCGGTTGCCGAACAAAGGCCAGTTTCGCGGCAACTGGCTCAACGAGAAAGATTCCCTGCAAAAAGCCTATGTCGAAGCAAACGGCCACGTCATCAATAAAGACCCTTACCAGTATTTCACTATTACCGAAAGCGCCGAGCAGGAGCTCATCAAAGCCACCAACGAGCTGCATCTGATGTACCTGCACGCTACCGACAAGGTGATGAAGGACGATAGCCTGCTGGCGCTGTTCGATATTCCGAAAATTCTCTGGCCGCGCCTGCGCCTCTCGTGGCAGCGCCGACGCCATCATATGATTACCGGTCGTATGGATTTCTGTATGGATGAGCGCGGGCTCAAGGTGTATGAGTACAACGCCGACTCCGCGTCCTGTCATACCGAAGGCGGGCTGATCCTCGAACAGTGGCTGAAGCAGGGCTACTGCGGCACCGGCCATAACCCCGCGGAAAACCTGCTCGATGAGCTTGCCGGAGCGTGGAAGCACAGCCGGGCGCGCCCATTCGTGCACATCATGCAGGATAAGGATCTGGAGGAGAACTACCACGCGCAGTTTATCCAGCGTTCGCTGACGCAGGCCGGTTTCGAGAGCAAAATTCTTTACGGCCTTGATGAGCTGCGCTGGGATGCCGCCGGGCAGTTAATTGATGCCGATGGACGCCTGGTCAACTGTGTCTGGAAAACCTGGGCATGGGAGACCGCCATTGAGCAGGTGCGCGAAGTCAGCGCCGACGAGTACGCGGCGGTGCCGATCCGTACCGGGCACCCTGATAATGAAGTGCGTCTGATTGACGTCCTGCTGCGCCCGGAAGTGTTAGTCTTCGAGCCGCTGTGGACGGTTATCCCCGGCAACAAGGCGATTTTGCCGGTGCTTTGGTCGCTGTTCCCTAATCATCGCTATCTCCTGGATACCGATTTTGTGGTCAACGAGCAGCTGGCGGAAAGCGGCTATGCGGTTAAGCCTATCTCAGGCCGCTGCGGCAGCAATATCGATCTGATTGGCCCGCAGGATGAAGTGCTGGATAAAACCAGCGGCCAGTTTTTCGATCGCAAAAATATTTACCAGCAGCTGTGGTGCCTGCCGAAGGTGGATGGCAAATACATCCAGGTTTGCACCTTTACGGTTGGCGGTAACTATGGCGGTACCTGCCTGCGCGGAGACGATTCTCTGGTGGTCAAAAAAGAGAGCGATATTGAGCCGCTAATCGTGCTAAAAGACAACGATAGCCGTTAAATTTTATCCCGGATTACGGCGGTGAGCGCCTTATCCGGGCTGCGGTTCTCGTCACCTGCGGCATTTGTAGCCCGGGCAAGGCGCATCGCGCCGCCCCCGGGGGAAGGCCGCAGGATGCTGAAGAATATCCCGGAGGCGATGCTGCGCATCTGTCCGGGCTACCGAACATACGAACCCGTAGCCCCAGTGAGCCTAGTGCGACCGGGGGAGTTATCGGTAAAAAACAGATAAAACATCACAACAACAAGACAGAAAAGGAAAATAGTATGCACGATCGGCGACTCGCCGCCCGCGCGGGTGAACTTAAGCCCTCCGCCGTCCGCGAACTCCTCAAGCACAGTAAACTGCCCGGCGTGATCTCCCTGGGCGGCGGCATTCCGGCTCCGGAGCTTTTTGATACCGAAGGCCTGAACCTGGCGGTGCAGCAGGTGATGAACGGGCGCTTTAACGATGCGTTCCAGTACGGTTTGACCGAAGGTTATCCGCCGCTGCGTCAGGCCGTCAGCGAACTGTGTCAGGCGCGCGGCGTGGACTGCCCGGCAAGCCACGTTTATATCACTTCCGGTTCGCAGCAGTCGCTGGATATCGTCGCCCGCACGCTCCTCGATCCGGGCGATGCGATTGTCGTTGAGCGCCCGACCTATCTGGCGGCGCTGCAGGTCTTCCAGCTGGCGCAAGCCAATATTCTCAGCGTGGATACCGATGATGACGGCATGCTGGTGGAACAGCTGGCCGATCTGCTGGAAACCACGCGCGTGAAAGCCGTTTACCTGGTGCCGACGTTTGGCAACCCAGGCGGGAAGACCCTCAGCGAAGCGCGCCGTCGTCGCCTGGTTGAGCTGGCGAAAAAGCACGACTTCGTGATCATTGAAGACGATCCGTACGGTGAAATCAGCTTCACCGATGAAGTGCGCCGTCCGCTGTATCAGCACGCGGTTGAACTGGGCTGTGTCGATCAGGTGGTGTATACCTCCACCTTCTCCAAGATCCTCGCGCCGGGGATGCGTATTGGCTGGATCGTGATGCCGGACTGGCTGGCGCAGCAGACGGTGATCGTCAAGCAGGCGGCGGATCTGCACACCAACATGCTATCGCAGGTCATCACTGCGGAATACCTGAGCATGAACCGTCTGGAAAAGCAGATTGCCCTGATCCGCGAAGATTACCGCAAGAAGTGCGTGGCGCTGGCCGACGCGCTGGAATCGCAGCTTGGCGAGCATCTGGAGTTCAGCCGTCCTAAAGGCGGTATGTTCCTGTGGGCTCGCTTCCGCTATCCGTTCGATACCATGGAATGGATGAAGAAAACGCTGGAAAACGGCGTGGTCTACGTGCCTGGGGAAGCGTTCTATAACGACAACCCGGATACCCGCACGCTGCGTCTCTCCTACTCTACGGTATCGGCTGACGGTCTGATGACCGCCGTCGAGCGCCTGGCGAAATCGCTGTAATCGCCTTGCTTCGCGCCGCTGGTCGGCGCGGAGCGCTCTCCGCCCACGTTTCTTCTATTAACGGCCTGAATTCAGGCTAATCCTTGCCTGTCCGGCGAGCGCAATGAGGGGAGCTGAAGTTGAATGACGTGAGCGGTTTTGGCATCGCCCGTCATCGCTGACGACGGGCGAGAGAAACGTAGTGCTGGGGTTCTGGCGGCTTATCGCCAGCCCGGGGTTTAATCCTGGTCGGCAATGCGATCGTCAAGCCAGATCAGCATCAATGAGGAGAGAAAAGCGACAGCGATGGTACCAATAGCTAACAACATAAGAAGCCTCAGGGGTTTTTATTATTTTTCTGCTTTTACCGATGAGCGATTGTTTCTGTCCGTAATGGTCACTTTTGTGGCTGATTGTGAGGTGGCGAGGGTGAAGAAATCGTCAGCATCAATATCGAAATTGAGAACGATTTCTCTGTATTTGCCACAGTTCATTAACTCTTTTGCTTCTTTCATACTACTGGCGGTAATAGTAGGCATCAGTTTCATCTCGTTTAAAAACTGAGAAGCAAAATAAGAGCTAGTCGCTACCAGATCAACTACTTTTTCTGGTAAAGGCAACCGCAGTCGTCATGAGGGCTGCGGCTGTCCATCACCTTGTGAAACATCATTTCTGTTTTACCTTTCCTTTCAGCGCTGCGTTTTACGCCGCGCGCCTGTTTAGCGTGAACGCTGTTTTTCGCTCATCAGCTGGCGGCAGCGCTGCTGATCCTGGCCGAGGCTTTTCTGCTCTTCCGGAGTGAGCTGCTGCCAGGTGTCCAGCATCCGCTGGCCCAGCGCGGGAACGTAATGGGCTTTATGCAGCGCATAATCTGAATTGCCGCCTTCAATGATATTTTCCATATCGCGGAGAAATGTCTGGCTATCCTGGTGGTCGATCACGCAGAAAACGGAGCGGTAGTACGCTTCGTCCTCTGCGGAGTAGCGCGGCGTGAACCACCAGATAAGCAGGGCGATAAGCGCGATAAGCGGGATAATAAAAGCGAGTTTCTTCAGCATGAGTGATTCAAAAAAGCAAATTGAAGAACCAGTGTAACCGCTGCAGGCACAGGATGTAAGCGCCGTCGCGGGCCGGCAGCCTGACTCCAGCCCGCTGCGGTGTCGGTCAATAGCCGACCCGATAGATCCGCCCGCTCTGAACGCCTTCCACGCTGCGACGGTAGGCCTGAGCCACGCTGGCGGCAGGGACGCTGGCAAAGCCGGGGAAGAAACCGTCGTAGGCTGCCGCCGATTCCGTTAATACAGTGGGGCTAATCAGGTTAATACGGATCCCGCGCGGCAGTTCACAAGCGGCGGCGCGAACAAACCCCTCCAGCCCGGCGTTCACGGTGGTGGCATTGACGCCCTGAGCGATAGGCTCATGCGCCACGATCCCGCTAATCAGCGTAATCGAGCCGCCATCGTTAAGATAATGCTGGCCGGTCAGCGCCAGGCGAATCTGCCCCAGGAGCTTATCCTGTAAGCCCTGGTTGAAATCGCGATCGGTCATGGTCGCCAGCGGGCCAAAGAACAGATTACCGGTGGCGGAAACAATCGCGTCTACCTGACCGATTTTCTCAAACAGGCTCTGCACGCTCTGCTGTGAGGTGATATCAACCTGATAGTCGCCCTGAGTGCGGCCGACGCGAATAACTTCATGACGCTGGTTTAATTCTTGCGCAACCGCGCGGCCAACGGTACCGCTGGCGCCAATAACGATGATTTTCATAGCAGGTTCCTCTCTCGGATGAGAGGCTATTCTTTAATAAAACAGATAGCGGATAAACTGGCTGAAAGTTAAATGATTACTAACCTGAGGTTTGTAATATGGATAAGCTACGGGCGATGGAGACCTTTATTGCGGTCGTGGAGTGCGGCAGCTTTACCGACGCCGCGGCGCGGCTCGAGATGTCGGCGGTGATGGTCGGGAGATATATCGCGCTGATCGAACGGCAGCTTAATACCCGTCTTCTTGAGCGCAATACCCGCCGCCAGAGCCTCACCGACGCCGGGCGGGTCTATTTTGACGAGGCGAAACGCGTCCTGGAGCAGGTTTCAATCGCTGAAAGCGCGGTGGAGAGGCTGCGGATCGCGCCCGCGGGCACGCTGCGGGTAAGCGCGCCGACGTCGTTTGGCGCCTGCGTCATTGCTCCGCTGACCGCCACGTTTCTGCAGACATGGCCCGACGTGCGCGTGGAGCTGGATCTGACTAACCGGATGGTCGATCTGGTGGATGAGGGGTTCGATTTGGCGATCCGCATCGGCGAGATCCGCAATAGCGATCTGGTGGCAAAATATCTCGCGCCCTACCGGATGACGATCTGCGCCGCGCCCGGGTATTTAGCCCGCTACGGTACGCCGACGACGCCTGCTGACCTGGCCGATCACCTCTGCTTGTCGCATACGGTGTGGACCGCACGCAATGAGTGGAAGCTGCCTGGCGCCGAGGAGGGTGTCCGCTGGAAGCGCGATGCCGTCCTGCGCTGCAATGACGGCTATGCCCTGCGAACGGCGGCGATCGCCGGGGCCGGACTGGTGTTGCAGCCGGAAGTCCTGCTGGCCGATGCGCTGGAGAGCGGTAAACTGGTGCGCGTGCTGGAGGCGTATACCCCGCAGCCGAGGCCGGTTCACCTGCTCTGGCGGCAGGATCTGCGGCCGCTGCCGAAGCTGACGCGCTTTGTTGAACATCTTCTGCAGGGGCAACGCCAGAACGGGCGGACCGCTTAATTCTCTGCCGGGCGGCGGCCTGACGCTATGGGGGTCTTGTTGGCCCGGCAAGGCGTCAGGCACCGCCGGGCAATCTGCTTAGTCGCGCAGCGCGTGGCGCCAGTCGGCGATCAGATCCTGCGGATCTTCGATCCCTACCGACAGACGAATCAGCTGGGGAGTAATGCCGTTGGCTAAACGCTGCTCCAGCGGGATCGATGCGTGGGTCATGCTAAACGGCTGGCTCACCAGGCTTTCCACGCCGCCGAGGCTCTCTGCGAGCGTAAACAGCTTCAGCTTGCGTATGATCCGCTCGGCGTAGCCATCGTCGCCTTTGACCACCACGGAAATCATCCCGCCGGGAAGCGCCATCTGCCTGCGCGCCAGCTGATGATGCGGATGCGAGGCCAGCCACGGGAACCAGACCCTTTCGACCTGCGGCTGCTGCTCCAGCCACTCGGCAAGCAGCAGCGCATTGCTGCTGTGGCGCTCCATACGCAGCGCCAGGGTACGAATACCGCGCAGCGTCAGGAAACTGCTGAACGGATCGAGCACGCCGCCAACCGCGTTTTGTAGATAGCCCAGCTTTTCCGCCAGCGCGGCGTTGTCGCCGACCACCGCCAGTCCGGCGACCACATCGGAGTGGCCGTTAAGGTACTTGGTCGCCGAATGCACCACGATATCAAAGCCCAGCTCAAGCGGACGATGGATGGCCGGCGAGGCGAAGGTGTTGTCGGTAACGCTGATAATATTGTGCCGCCGCGCAATGGCGGCGATGGCGCTGAGGTCGGCCAGCTTAAGCAGCGGGTTGGTCGGCGTTTCAACCCAGATCATGCGCGTGTCGGGTTGAATAGCCGCTTCGATGGCCGCCAGATCGTCGGGCTTCACCCAGCTCACCCGCAGGCCGGCGCTGCGGCGGCGAACGTTTTCAATCAGCCGGTATGTGCCGCCGTAGACATCGTCGACGGCGACCAGGTGGCTGTCTTTATCCAGCAGCTCCAGCACGGTTGAGATGGCCGCAAGGCCGGAAGCAAAGGCGTAGCCGCGCGTGCCGCTTTCCAGGTCGGCAATCGCCGTCTCCAGCGCGTGGCGCGTCGGGTTGCCGCTGCGCGAATATTCGTACCCGGTATGCTGGCCCGGCGCGGGCTGGGCAAAGGTGGAGGTGGCATAAATAGGCGGCATCACCGCGCCGTGTTCATCGGTAAATGTGCCGCTATGTACGCTCAGGGTATGCAAATTTGTCATTAAGAAGTCCTTACTGTTCGAGTCGGTTACGCCAGGTGGTCAGCACATCGCTGCGGGTAATGAGGCCAAGAAAACGATCGTTGTCGGCGATAACGGCCACCAGACCGCGATCGAAAATGGCCTTCAGCGCGCTTTCCGGCGCGTGCTTATCCAGGGTCTCCACGTTACGGGTCATCGCTTCCCTGACCGGCAGAGAAAAGCGCTGACTGTCGCCCTGGACGTGGCTAATCAGATCCCATTCGTCGACGATGCCGACGACGCGGCCGTTTTCCAGCACCGGTAGTTGTGAGATGTCGTAGAGACGCATACGCGCGAGGATGGCCGCCAGGGTATCGTCCGGCGCGGCGGTGATGGTTGCCCCTTCGTCGTGGCGCAGAGCGATAAAATCGCTGAGGTCGCCGCGCGAAGGGCGGCTTAAAAAGCCCTGCTGGCGCATCCAGTCATCGTTAAACATCTTTGATAAATATTTATTGCCGCTGTCGCAGGCGAAGGTCACCACGCGTTTAGGGGATGTCTGCGACCGGCAGTAGCGCAGGGCGGCGGTGAGCAATGTTCCGGTAGAGGAGCCTGCCAGAATGCCTTCAACCTGCAGCAGCTGGCGGGCAGTGGCGAAAGCTTCGCTATCGGTGACGCGGTATGCGCTGCGGACGCTCTCAAGATGGGCCAGCGGCGGAATAAAGTCTTCGCCGATCCCTTCAACCAGCCAGGAGCCGGTTTCACCGTAGCGCCCGGTTTCGACCTGGTCCGCCAGAATGGAGCCCGCCGGATCGGCGAGGATAAATTCCGTTTTCGGGGAGTGTTCAGCAAACCAGGCCTGTAGCCCACCGAGGGTTCCGCCGGAGCCGACGCCGACGACAATCGCGTCGATATCGCCCTCCAGCTGCCGGAAGATTTCCGGGGCAGTGGTGGTGGCATGCGCCAGCGGGTTAGCCTCGTTATTAAACTGGTCGATATAAAAGGCGCCTGGCGTTTCGTCGGCAAGACGCCGGGCGTAGTCCTGATAGTAGGCGGGATGGCCTTTGTTAACGTCCGAGCGGGTAAGCTGTACCTGCGCTCCCAGCGCGCGCAGGTGGAAAATCTTCTCGCGGCTCATTTTGTCCGGCACCACCAGGATCAGGCGATAATTTTTCTGCGCGGCGATCAGCGCCAGCCCGAGGCCGGTATTGCCGGCGGTGGCTTCGATAATCGTGCCGCCGGGTTTTAATTTTCCTTCGCGCTCTGCCTGCGTAATCATGGATAGCGCGACGCGGTCTTTTATCGAGCCGCCGGGATTTTGATTTTCCAGTTTCAGAAACAGGCTGCAGGGGCCGGTATCCAGCTTATGAAGCTGCAGCAGGGGAGTATGACCAATCAGGTCGCTAACGGAATGAAAAACTGACATAACATTTTGCCCATTCGTATCGAGATGATTTGAATGGTAGGGCTGCAAAATTGGCATTTTAAAGAACTTTTGTCTGCCGCTAAGAGCAAAAAGGAATATAAGATGCTTTTTAGCCGTCCGGAGGGAAAGGTTGTTAGCCGCCTGGGCGTGTCGATTTCCAGAATAGCGCGCTTTTGCCCGGTTTTTCGCCGAATTATCCGTTTTTACGCGCTGCTTTATCTCTATTTCAGAAAAGGATTGCCAAAAATATTCGATAGTTTCCAGCGGCAATTTTCAGGTGCCAGCGAAAATATCAGCGCCGGTATACCGGGACATTGTTCAACGGAACAAATTCAGATGGATGAATTATTCCTGATAAGATGCTCCTTCTCGTTTCAATAAAAAATATATATCAGGAACCCTTTTTCCAAAAATATCCTGCCCTGCAGGTTAATCAGCCAGGAAATTGTCTGGTACGATCCAGTTAACAGAACAGGAACATAATTTATACCTGAAAGACATATACATGTAATGATTCAGTCGTAACCAGTTACAAGGAAGCTACTATGAATAAAAACGACATGAGTCCTTTACCTACCAATACCCACGAGTGGTTTTTTAATCGTAACAGCATCATCATTTTGCTCGATATTGTTCTGTTTATCGTTCTCTACAACACGCTACCCTATGAGCCGAAGGTGGTCATGGGACTGAGTATGCTCGCTTTTATCGCCGTATTATGGTTAACGGAAGCGCTGCACGTGACCGTTACGGCAATAATGGTTCCCGTCATGGCCGTGCTGTTGGGGGTATTCAATACCCAGGCGGCGCTAAACAGTTTCGCTAACTCTACGATATTCCTTTTCCTCGGCGGCTTTGCTCTGGCGGCGGCGATGCATGTGCAGGGGCTGGATAAAGTCATTGCCGATAAAGTATTAGCGATGGCGAGGGGCAAAATGAGCCTCGCGGTCTTTATGCTGTTTGGCGTGACGGCGCTGCTGTCAATGTGGATCAGTAATACGGCGACGGCCGCAATGATGATGCCGCTGGTATTGGGGATCCTGAGTAAAGTCGATGGCAAAAACAGCCATTCGACCTATGTGTTTGTGCTCCTGGGGATTGCCTATAGCGCCAGCATTGGCGGGATGGCGACCATCGTCGGCAGTCCACCGAATGCGATTGCCGCCGCCGAGGTGGGGCTCTCCTTCTTTGACTGGATGAAGTTCGGTTTCCCGGCAATGATCGTCTTACTGCCTGTCGCTATTGCGATTCTTTACCTCGTGTTCAGGCCGGAACTTAAGGGGACCTTTGAAACGAATACTGAGCAGGTCGATTGGGATAAAGGCAAAGTTGTCACCCTGGCTATTTTTGGCCTTACCGTATTCTTCTGGATTTTCAGCGGACCCATTAACGACCTGCTGGGCGGTTTTAAATCCTTTGATACCATTGTGGCATTAGGCGCCATTATATTAGTCAATTTCGCCCGGGTGGTTCACTGGAAGGATATAGAAAAAACGGCTGACTGGGGCGTGCTGTTATTATTCGGCGGCGGTATCTGCTTAAGTAATGTGTTGAAAGAGACGGGCACCAGTCTGTTCCTGGCAAACCAGATTAGCGGGATGGTGGCTCATATGGGGATATTTATTATTATCCTGGTGATTGCAACATTCGTGGTCTTTCTGACCGAGTTTGCTAGTAATACGGCCAGCGCCGCTTTGCTTATTCCCGTATTTGCCTCAGTGGCCGAAGCGTTCGGCATGTCGCCTGTGATTCTGTCGGTATTGATTGCCATTGCGGCTTCATGCGCTTTTATGCTGCCCGTGGCGACGCCGCCAAACGCTATCGTTTTCGCCACCGGCCATATCAAGCAGCAGGAGATGATGCGCGCCGGCCTGTTTTTGAATATTGCCTGTATCGTCGTTTTGACCGGATTTAGCATGTTATTTTGGATGTAACTTAAACGCAGCGCGGCGGTCATTGCTGGCCGCCGTGTCGGGATTACTCTCTTTGAGCGACAGGCGGGGCGCGCTCTTGCCATCGGCGACATCGCCAGTATAAAGCGATGCCGGGCGTTAACGATTAAGCCAATAATCTAGGGTAGCGTAAAGGTGACCGTTGCCCTGGCGCTCCAGGCGCCTGAGGCGTTCGAGCTTTGCGCTTTCCACTGCGCCGTCAACGACTGTGGCGTCTGCACGGGGTGGGTATAGGTGGCGCCCGAACAGACGTTGGCGTTGGTATTGTCGCGCTTTATTCGAAAATCGATTTGCCCTGTTGTCGCACAGGTCCAGGATTCAAGAACGTTAAAGTTTCTTGTACTGTTAATCATAAACGGGCGGATTACATTGCCCTGCCCGGTTACGGTAAGCGGTTGTTCCATATAGGTTGTGCGCCAGGCGGAGATAGTTCCAGTGTTAAATACCGTCCCGGGGAGAATATCAATCGCGGCAATATTGCGGATATTTACGGTGGTAGTATTGATGATAGGGAGTGCCGGCGAGTAACTAATCGTCGGGGCATAAGCGGGTTTACTGGTCGCAGGCACTATCGTAAAAGAAAGGGGAAATGCAGTCCCATTGTCCAGCCTGGAGACACCACCTTGCAATACGCTGCAATAAAGATAGGTATAAGGCGGCGTTTTGGCAGATAGTGTCGCCTCCAGATTGATATCGAAAGTTGGCCAGGTGTAACTTGCTTTTCGAGTCATACTTGGATAGGTGAAAGAGGTCGTATTGACGTCTATTATACCTGTCTTGTTCAACTGGACAGAGCTTGTACCAGGGCCAAAATTAAGCCCAACAAAATCGCCAAAAATCGTTAAAGAATTTACATTACTCGATGCACTAAAAAAGGATTTACAAGAGGCGCTTTTCCCCATATAGAGTACGTCAGCATCTAAAAAGCTAAAACATCCGTTTACGGTAAGAGAAGTTCCGCTGGCGGTTGCTGTACAAGCTAATTCGGCATTAATTTCAGCGGCGGCTGATGTGGCAATAGCGGCACTCCCAGTGGCGTAGGTATGCGCTCCCCAGTACAACAAGCCTCCTCGTGCGGCAGACGTAGTAGTGCTAAGGAGAACTTTTTCACCGTTAGGAATTACCGACGCGCTGGCCGTAACGGTCTTTGGCGTCAGCGTGACGGTTATCGGATCCGTAGTATAAGCGCCGGTTACCGGATCAAACGATCCGCTATTGGCCTCAGGGGGGACCATCAGCGTTGCCGCGATGGCAACGAACATAAACACAAACCACTTCATTCTGTTCTTCCTCGTAAGGAGTGCTATTTACTTCGCCCAAGGGCGCAGAATTATTGACAGACGCTCGTCGCGTTCCAGAGACCGGACGCGCCAGCTGATTTATGGGCTATATAATCCGCCCGGCAGGCGGTTTCCTGCCCCTGGCCATTCCCCCATTTCACCTGTAGCGTCCCTTTTTGCGGTAAACCGCTCAGCAGCACTTCTCCGCCATCACCGACAATTGACGCGTTTTCTTCACTTTTAAGCAGTGACGCCATTGCGCCAAAGGGGACCGGTTTGCCGCCGGGCAGCGTTAATGTCATCAGGACACGGTGGCCAATGGCGGTTTTATACTCCGCCCTGACGATAGCCCCGCGGGTGGGAACAACTTTATTGGTCATATAGGTGATATCGGTATCGTCCCGCAGGGTTTTGCTATTCAGGCTAATATCATTGCGGCGATACGGGGTCAGATAAGGAACAACCGCATAGCCCCGGCTGTCCGTAGAGATGCCGCTATAGTTATTGATACCGACGCCTTCGGCATCCGGTGCTTTTACCAAGCCAATGGTTTCACCTAAGGGTTGTGACAGGGTGATACCATTTTCATGAACGACGAGCCCGCCGGCGATGCCGTACCCCAATTGCCGGGTATCACGGCTGTGGCTGTAAGAACCATTTACCGTTCCATAGCTTGTCTGCCAGTTGGCATTTGCTCCTACCAGTTGTTCGTTATGGCTGGAGTGAGTGGCGTTGATGCCCCAGTCAAGGCTGCCATCATCAAATGCCGAGCCGTTGAGCCTCAGGTTATGGCTGGTCCCGTTTCCACTCGTCCGGGTTGTGCCATAGGAGGCGTAAGTCTGGGGCAGGAACTTATCCAGAGGCACATTAATTTCAAAAGAGACAACATTATCCTGATCGGCATGGCCATACAGGCCGGTGTTGCGGTTCCAGGAGTAGTTCAAACTGATGCCAATGGCGTTGAAGTTTTTGTAGTACCCCAGGTTCGCCGACAGGCTGTTACGTTTGTTATGCCAGTAATCCTCACTGATCAAGGAGGCATTAAACGCGCCAAAATTGGCGCCAAGATCCTGATTCACCGACAGCTCAGCCCGGTTACGACGGCGGTCAGTAACATATGATGGAATGTTACTATCGCTTCTGTAGGTGCCGAGCGTCTCCTCCAGCGAGCGAAATCCGGAGGTTGAATAGCGATAACCGGCGATGGTGAAGTTTGTTCCCGTTTGCAGGAAATTTTTGCTATAGCGCACCCGTAGCGACTGACCCTGTTGCCTGCCCGTATCCGTCGGCGCTGACACCGAGTGGATGACATCGGCTGAAAAAGCGCCCCATGCGCCGATGTTCTTGCCCACGCCCAGAGCGTAAGACTGGTATTTGCTGCCTGCGTTTTGCACCCCACCGTACAGCGTAAAACCGAGCGGGAGACCATAAATACCGGTTCCCTGCACAAACAGATTTTTTTCCGTTTGCGGATCATAGGCGCGAAACTGACCGCCCGTTACGCTATAACGAAATTTCCCTTCGCGCTGCAGCACAGGCAAAGAGGCATAGGGGATAATCAAATGTTGTTCGCTTCCATCCGCTTCTTTAATCGTGACGTCAAGATCGCCTGCCCCGCCTGTAGAGGCGAGATCCGTTATTTCAAATGCTCCCGGCGCCACTTTGGTTTCATAAACCACGTATCCGTTCTGGCGTATGGTGACAAGGGCATTACTGCGGGCAATCCCCCGCACTACAGGCGCATAGTTGCGTACGCTGGAAGGCAGCATGTCATCATCTGAGGCTAGTTGAACACCGCGGAACGGTACGCTATCGAAGACATCAGAAGGGGCGGAACTGTCACCTAACGTCAGTTGGCTTCGCAAAGAGATAATATTCCGCTGAAGATAGCTGTAGACGTTGTCCCATTTACTTCCACTCTGATTACTATGCTCAAAGGTGGTGTAGTTGCGCAGACGCCACGGCCCGATGTTTATTCCCGGCCGCAGGTTGAGGTACGTACTTTTATAGGTATCAGCACCGTTATACTGGCTCTGATAACTGTTCATGCTGTAATTGAGTAACACGGCAGGAATCCCCTCATCCCAAAGCTCGACGGGCACTTCATCCTGACTGCGTGCCTTTAATGCCGCGTGGGGAATGCTCAGGTTTAGCCGCTGTCGGTTAAACTGAAAGTCAGTAAACGCGTCTGGAATAGCGTCCAGCTTAATGCATTCGCTGTTACTGTCCTGCAGCTCTGGAAACGGGGCGGTATTAATCCCCCACTGGGTGAGTTCCTCCAGGGTAACGCAGGGTTCCAGCTTGCCATCAGCAGTTTTCGAGAACATCACGTCACGGGCCTCGGCGGTCACCATCTCATTATTCACTGAGATATCGACCCGGTATTTTCCCGCAGGCTGACCATTGGCGACTTCAAAGACCGAGAGGTCGGTTGTACGCTCTGAAACACCATCCCGAACCTCAAGCAAGGCAGGATTAAAATACTCATCCGCAAAAGATTTATCAGGAACATTCAGAAGCGTAATGATAATCAAAAGGGATGTATATTTCGCAGTGAAATTTATCTGTCGCAAAATTCCATACCTGTTATACAAAAACATCGGTGAGAATTAATATGTGGCGTGAAACTCTTTGCCACTCGTTCCGTAGTCATTAATTATTTTCCAGTCAACACTATTGCTGGCCGCACCGGATGGAATAGTAATTAACAGCTCTGATTTGGGCGCTACATAGGTTTGTTCAGGGAGCACAGGCTTAAACATCTGACCTCCTACCTTGATCATCCCAAAGTTCATATAAAACGGCGTTGGGTTAGTAACCTGAATCTGATTACCTACTCTTTTCCAGCTAAGCAGGCTGGCGCTTTCTTCCGGTATACTCTTAATTGATGCGGGGCGGTAAATAAATTTCAGCCTTTTTTTAATCGCCAGCTGTAAAGTGTTTTCGCGCATGTCCTCTTTTTTAATTGACGGGATGCTTTTAATATTGAGCCAGAATAAAGATTCGCGATCATCCGGGAGTCGTTCGCCGCTGTAAATAGCGCGTAAGGTATTATCCTGCCCTGGTTCCAGGCGAAACAATGGTGGCGTGATCGTAAATGGAGCTTTAGATTTGTCATGCTCCCCCCGGTCTACCCAGGACTGAATAAGTACCGGAATCCCTTTGTTTGAGTTACTGACAGTAATGGAAGCCTCTTTTTCATTGCCGTTAAAAACCAGACGAGTGCCCCCGACAGAAACAGCTGCAACGCTGCTAGTGCTAACTGAGACTGAAGCCAAAAATAAAGATAAAAAAAGGAATGCTTTCATGAATACTCCACTAACGGGGGCGCTGGCACCCCCGCCATATTACATATTTACATATAAGAGATATTTACCTGGGCTACGGCGTTAGCCTGGCCCGCGGTGACAGCGGCTGAGGTACTGATATAATTAGCCGTAAAGTTGAGCTGCTGCGTAGCGGCAGATGTCAACGCAATACCAGAATCGGCGGAGTTAATATCGATATTGGTGCCGTCAGCCTTTTTGATATTAATCGATACACCGGTTGCGCCACCGCCGTTCAGTGCCAGGTCGCCTGCCGCATCCGCTGCGCCTGAAAAGGTAACCAGCGCGGCAGTCGGACCACCTGATGCCGGACAACCCGTTAAGTTAATGGAAAAAGGAACCGGGAGGGTCGTCGTTCCCACAGTCGGGAATTGCGCGATACCGAATGTGCCGAGCTGAACGTTTACAGTATTATTCGAGGTAGCTACGCTACAGGCTTCCTGAAGAATGGTTCCGCTGAAGTTAACGGTGGCATCTGCAGCCAGTGCCTGAGATGCAGACACAGATAACAGACCAAATGCAAACGCAACTGCTGATAATTTTTTCATACATCATTATCCTTAATATAAGCAACCGAAGTCATTCGGCGCATATTGCTATAAAGTTTCACAGAGCCATATCACATGAATGGCCTTGGGTAACAACATAACGATCCCGTTATTTCTATGCACCTGAAAACGTCTTATTAAGAATGTTTGATCGTTCATAATTTACGCCTGGAAAAATCCCTCTCCTGGCATATAAAAGTTGCAGCATGACTTTTTGCTGCCGGCTAAAAACGGCACAAAGCGTACTTATCAAAATGCTTAATAACATTACCTCTTCATTTATCTGGTTTTTTATTATCGAACCACAGGGGGGGGGCGGTTGAGGGCGGGCTTTATTACAGGTTAATGTCCTGGGTTTTATGTTGTAATTTTGTTTAAAAATCTCGCTTAATTTAAATAGATATTAACAAGGTGCCTTGCCTTGACTGTTTATTAATATTTCATAATACCTGTTGTTATTATTTTAATAGCGAGGGATGAAATCGATAATGTTCTTTATAATCAATCGGTTGTGATGTTCTATTTTGGGGCTTTAAATGTATTTAAGAACCTTTAAGGTTTTTTAAGGGCATTTCATGTGGCAGCACGTGACAGCTTTTAGCATTAAATGAGATGATTTCCTTGAGAAAACTGTATTTTACCTTCACGTCACGGGTTTATCCCTGACACAGGGAAACCAGGATATTACGCTATGGCTTTTTTATGATACGTCACGGGACGCGCGTTTTTGCCATGCACTCACAAATCGTGACCTGATTTTGGCTTTCAGTCATATAAAATTTAAAAGGATCAATGATGAGTAAGATTATAAGGCACGAAATTAATGAAAGCTGGGCAATATCCGGAGTGGTCGAATCCTGTGGTTTGGTCTTTGTGAGTTACTGTATTGGTAACATCGGGAAGCCCATCGAGGAACAGATAAATGGCGCTTTCGATAATTTGAGCGAAAGGCTTAACACTATCGGCCTGACGCTGGAGTCAGTCGTAAAAATTGATGCTCTGTTTCGCGACGTATGGAATATCCCATTAATGGAAAAAGTCATGCGTCAGCGATTCAACGGCCATTATCCCGCCAGAAAATCAATTCAAACCGAGTTTGCCCATGCTGGCGGGGCCACAGGTATGCTCTTTCAGCTTGATGCGATTGCCTGTCGTTAATCGATGTCGCCTCTTCTGTAATTGACAGGGGCGCGCCGTTTCGCTGTTCAACCGGGAAGCCATTGCATCGACCTCCCGGCTTGCTGACCCGCTAAAATAAATCGCTATCACACGAATAGGCATTTTATTCGGATGAATTGATTTTAAACCATCGCTTTTTTTGCCGGGTCGTAAAAAACAAAAGCGATTTTGTTTTTGTCAGGATCGCGAACGTAGGCACTGTAAAAATCAGCGCCGTAGTGCGGACGAAAAGCCGGTGGGCCTTCATCTTCGCCACCATTCTCAATCGCTAATCTATAAAGTTCCTGGATCATTTCAACGGATACCGCATTCAATGCAACCATGACGCCATTACCTCGGGTGGCGGGGAGATTATCAAACGGCATTCCAACGCATAATCCGGTAGTATGATTATCTTTGAACGTTCCCCATGCGGCGCCTTTTTCGCTACGCCCATCGAGAGGATGGCCAAGCACGCGCATCAAAGGCGCATAAAATTTATAGGAAGCTTGAGGGTCATTGGTTCCCAGCATAATATAAGAAAACATAGCATCTCCTATTTAAAAATAGAGCATAACATAGCTAAGATATAACGAATATTTACCGGGTGTGAATTCAGATATTACATGAAAAATTCCCGGATAAGGTTGGCGATAATGAATAAAGAAGAGGTAAGGATCGTGCTTAACTTATGCTGTGCTGACGCTTCCCCTCAGCGTGGCAGGCTGGAATGATAAATATTTGTTATATCCAGTCAGAAGGGAACCACGGGCTCCCGACAGTAAAAAACAATAGACTTAACGGGGATAAAAAAGATCGACGCCCGGGCGCTATGTTCTTTTGACGCTAAGGATAGCGTTGACCATTAGCGCTAACACGCCGACGGGACTGATAAAAAACACCTTCGTTGGGCAATAACTGATTGTAGTTTCAGGGTTTATTCGTTTTAAACCTACATTTTTAATCACGACGTTCCGTAAATTTTTAACCATGACCCGGCTAATACGTTTATGGGCGCGGACGTTTTTGGTGAAGTTCGACAGCCGAAAAGACTCAGCATTAAAAATTAAAACGTCACATATGTTTTTTCAATTATATAATTAGCTATAATGCATGTAATTCCAGCTACACTGATCACCTCCTTACCCTTTTAACCTCTTTTAACATATCAGCCGCGAATAGCATATGTATTGGATCATAAACAAAAATATAGAATTTTGGCCTGAAAATAAGCGGTTAATCTCGTTGAAAAACCCGGCGCTGAGCGTCACATTGACGGCTCCGGCAAGCCACTGTCTTGTTCTTTTACTGGAAGCCTCACCGGAGCTGGTCAGCCAGCAGACTTTTTTTAAAAAAGTTTGGGAAGATGAGGGGATCCTGGTTCCTGCAAATACCTTGTATCAAAACATATCGATTGTCAGGCGCGGACTGCGCGATGTCGGAGAAACGGATAACTCATTAGTCGTGACGGTGCCGCGTAAAGGTTTTCATATCAATGCCAACGTTAACATTGAAAAACGTGAAAAAATATCTTTAGATTCAGTAGGTTCTGCTGATGCATCTCTCGCGGTGCAGGATAGCGTTGCGGGAAAAAAAGCAACCACTGAATCTGTGGCTACCGTGCATACGGCTGATAAGAAAAACGCCCGCTCAAAGGCTGTCACACTCTTGATTATGGCATTGAGTTTACTGGCGGGCTTTTTTTCTCTGCATTACCTCTGGCACTTTAATGATGAAAAGCCCTTTTTTAGCAGCTATACATTAGTTGAAAGCGATCGCGGTTGTCATTTTTATACCATAGATGATAATCATGCCAGCATTGATAAATTTAATAGTTATAAGTCTTTGATTTTCAAATCCGGACTGGACTGTAAGAAGTATCCCTTTGTTTATTTTTCCATGTCGCAGATGACTCCAGGTTTTATAGTGTTTATTTGCAGGAAAAGCTACACCGCGAAGGCTTCTGCCGGATGTGTTACTCTCTCTTTTCGTGGAATTGTACATGAATAGAATAAAAATTGTGATTGGCTTTTTTATTTCTGGCGCTCTGGCAGGGGGGATCTATAATTTTGTGAACGATAAAATACATCATAAGGAAGAGTGTACGGCATCGCTCGTGGTCTTCAAGGATAATACACAAACTAATTTGACCTTAAATTTCATGTATTCACTTGCTGAAGGTAAGGGTACCGTTGCGGTCAGCGGTAGCTATCTGGATGGCGGGAAACTGCAGGGCCATATCAGAAGAGATGTCATCTATGATATGGTCAAAAATCATGAAACTCACCATTTCCACTCCAGAGAAATAAACCGATACGGTAACATTGACTCTGTGTCGGATGAGTTCCTGGCCAGCATCCTGCCTGACTTTTACGTTTATCCAAATGAAAAAATAAGCTATATTATTTCAAAGCAAAATGAGCATAGCTTTCTGATAAAAATTGGGTCACGACCGCTACTGTATTGTGCTAATTAACGGTACGGATGATGAGTCAGGCTTGCTTATCATCCACAATTATCTGGCATAATCGTCCTTTAAATGGTCTTTTATAATGAGTAAATCAGTTAGCTTCCCTGCGCCAATTTTTCGACAGGCCACATATCTGTAATTGCTGACGATCTTACTGGTGAGCGATAGAGATTCAGCGATAACATGCGTATCTTTACCTTCAAGGCTTTTGTTGAGAATGATTTTTTCAATTTTGCTTAAGCGCTGGTTTTTGGTCGGTTTACACTTAACCCGTCTGATCAGGCAGCGGAGCGCTTTCATTATAACTTCCGGCGGCGCTTTAGCATTTATCACGGTATCTGCATCACAGATGAGTGCATGCTGCGACGAACTCAGAATCAGTAATACTTTGCATCGCTGGTTTAACGAGGAAAGTTTGCTGGCGTTGCATTTGTTTTCTAAACTCAGATGCAGGATAACAATATCTTCATAGTTTAAACGATCGAGTTGCGGGTCGTCACACTGACAGCTTTTGATTTCCATCGCGTTATATTGTCCGACACAGATAATGCCATCTCGAAGATACTGGTTATTGCTGATGATGAAGATAGCCATGATAACTCCCGTAAGCATTTCACTCATGATGTGTCGTATTCAATGACTATATCTGATTGTTCAGAAATTCAAACTTATCTCGTCTTAAATTTTCTTATTTTCTCATGTTAAATGGTAAAACTTATAGTAAACAAGGAGTTGTATGATTTTTTGAGGTGTCTGATAAGATATAAATAACATTTGGAAAATTCCTTATTAAATAATAATCGTCTTTTAATGTGCTTAGGGAAGGTGCGAACAAGTTCCTGATATGAGATCATCATATTCATCCGGAGCGCATCCCAGAGGGACATCATGAGCCATCAACTCACCTTCGCCGATAGTGAATTCAGCACTAAGCGCCGTCAGA